>CALRZF020000039.1:0-17330 GCA_943372585.1 Ramlibacter sp. 2FC
TCACGGTGGCGGCGTCGGCCCGGTTCACCAACGCCTGGACTTTCACGCTGACATTCGTCAGCCGTGGTTCAAACAGGGTCACAGCCTGCGCAAGGGCAGACTGCAGCAACTCGACATCATCACCGCGACGCGCGTAAAGCGCAGAAAAATCCGGCACGCCATAGTCAATGACAGTGCCGGAATTCAGGTGAAACTCCGAAGGCGGCAGGCGGCTGCGTGTGTTGAACAGTCGCGACAGTTCCCTGCCTATGGACGCCTGCAACTGTTCGGGCAGCAGGAGCCACGAGGCATTGCTGCTGGTGGCATCACCCGCAGCAAGCCTGTCGAACAGCGGGACGGATGACCCTCGGACAAGCTCCGACATGCCTAGACCCTTTCATGGAAATGAAGGGACCGCGGACGAATGACGGAACAGTCCGCGATGCTCAAGCCGCCTTGTTGGTCGCCAGATCCCAACCGAACGTAGCCGTCCCCTTCTTGGTGGAATCTGAGTTTTGCTGGGTGAACTCGGACGTGATCTTGGTGAAGTTCAGCGAAAACGAGTCGGACGGCATGCCGCCACCACCTGAGGTGTTGATGTTGGACACCATGGCATTGGTCAGCACATACTTCATGAGCGACATGAATTTGCCGTTTTCGTTACGACCGATGTGGATCGTGGCGTCGCCGAGCTTTTTGCCTTCCGTACAGGCGGCGAACAACGCCGGCGTGGACTGGTCGGTCATCTTGGAGAAGTTCACCTCGGAGAACATGGGCTTACCGGCAGTACGCTCGGTGTTGGCCACATCCATGCTCAGCGGCAGCGCGACGCTGTGGCCAAACGAATTGAGAATGATCTTGTCCGCATAGCCATCAATGGTGCAATTGCCCTTGATGTCCTTGATATCGAGAATGATGACGTCCATGGTTTACTCCTGGAATTTAAAGTTGATGGGTATCAGGCGGCAGCCGGCGGCAGCTCGGCCACCAGGCGAATGGACGCCGTCAGCTCTTCCATCTGGAAATGGGGGCGCAGGAAGCAGGTGGCCTGGTAGGCGCCGGGCTTGCCGGGCACTTCGGTCACGTCCACGCGGGCCTGGCCCAGCGGGAAGCGGGCTTTGGTGGCCTGCGGCGCGGAGTCGTTGATCAACACGTAGTCGGCAATCCAGTTGTTCAGATACGCTTCGATCTCACCGCGTGTCTGGAAACTGCCGACCTTGTCGCGCATGATGACCTTGATGTAGTGGGCAAAGCGCGATGCCGCCAGCACATAAGGCAGTCTGGCCGACAGCTGCGAGTTGGCGTTGGCAGCGTCCTTGTTGTACAGCTTGGGCTTGTTGACTGTCTGGCCGCCGAAGAAGGCGGCGAAGTTGGAACCCTTGGAGTTGACGATGGCGATAAAGCCCAGATCGTTCAGTTCTTTTTCACGGCGGTCCGTGATGGTGACCTCGGTGGGGCACTTGAGCACCACATCACCTTCATCGGTCTTGTAGGCGTGCGCGGTCATGCCCTCAACCTTGCCGCCGCCTTCCACGCCGCGGATAGCCGTGGACCAGCCGTACTTGGCGAATGCATCGGTAATGCGCAGGCCCAGCTGGTAGCACGAGTTCGCCCACAGGTACTTGGAGTGATCCTTGCCGTCCACGTCTTCTTCAAAATTGAAGTTGTCAACGGGAATCGTCTTGGCACCATAGGGCAGGCGAGCCGCATAATTGGGCAGCACCAGTGACACGTAGCGCGAATCTTCCGACTCGCGGAAGCTGCGCCAAGTGGCGAGTTCTGCGCTTTCGAAAATCTTGGACATGTCGCGCGGAACACCCAGGTCGGTGAACGACTTCATGTCGAACAGCGCGGGCGAGGCAGCGGCAATGAAAGGTGCATGAGCGGCAGCGGCAACCTTGGAGATGCGCTCCAGCAGGGCCATGTCCTGCGGGTGGCGGCCAAAAGTGTAGTCGCCGATCAGCAGCGAATAAGGGTGACCGCCGAAAGTGCCGTACTCTTCTTCGTAGATCTTCTTGAACAGGACGCTCATGTCGTGATCGACAGCGGACTCCAGGTCCTTGAGCAGCTCCTTCTTGGTGACGTTGAGCAGGCGCAGCTTCAGGCGCGAGCTGGTCTCGGTGCCATACACCATGTCGTGCAGGCCGCGCCAGGACGCTTCAAGCGCCTGGAAGCCAGGGTTGTGCATGATCGCGTTGAGCTGGTCCGTGAGCAGCTTGTCAATTTCCGCCACTCGCTCGTTGATCATGGCCACCACGCCCTTGTCGGGTGCAGCCTTCATGCCTTCGTCCAGAATCTGCGAGGCGAACTGCCCGATCAGCTTCTTGGCATAAGGGCCTTGTGAGGGTTCAACCGCCATGTTGCCTTCGTGGACGATTTTGTCCAGAAGGGTCATGTCAGCGGTTGCGGTTGCTGCGCCGCCTTCAGCGCTTGCTTGAGTTTCTGCCATTTTGTTTCACCGTTCCAAATTGTTGCGGCGCACCGACACCGGTGCACCAGAATGGATTGATCAGGCTGCGGGAGCCGATTCGCCTGCGGGAGCTTCTGCCCCGGCATTGGCTTCCGATTGGACCTTCTTCAGGTCTTCGGTATTGGCCACGATGTTTTCGAGCAGGCTGTCCAGCTCGTCATTGCCGTCGAGCTTGGCGAGCAGGTCGCGCAGTTGCTGACGCGCTTCAAGCAGCTTGGCCAGGCGGGGCACTTGCTTGACGATGGCTTCGGGATGGAAGTCGTCGTACTCCTTGAAATTGAGTTCAATCTTGAGATTGCCCTCACCCTTCATGGTGTCTGCAACAGACAGATCGAGCCTGGGGCTGATCTTGCCCATGATTTCATTGAAGTTGTCGCGGTCGATTTCGACCAGGCGACGATCCTTGAGCTTGGGCAGCGGCGTGGCTGGTTGGCCAGAGAGGTCGGCCAGCAGGCCCACAACCATTGGCAGCTCCTTCTTTTCAACTGCGTCGCCGATTTCGACGTCATAGGTGATCTGTACGCGCGGCGGGCGGTTGCGACCAACCCATTTTTGCAGACTGTCTGCCATGGCTTTCCCCTCAAAAATTGTTTACGAAAGTGATAGTTTAGATGAGCTGTTGCGCAGAACAGTCACAGGCGTGAAATTCATTCTATGAACCTTTCAATGCTTGCTTCTAGATACTAACCCTTACGAAAGGGCAGCAATATTCACGCCTGAATGCGAAGCACTGTGGCTGGAGCCCATGACATCGTCATGACGCTCCCTATGACCACCTGAAAGTATGGGGAAACAAAAACGCCCACTTGAAAGTGGGCGTTTTTGAACAGCGGGAACCGCTGATTTTATTGGTTGCGCGAGCAAGATTTGAACTTGCGACCTTTGGGTTATGAGCCCAACGAGCTACCAGGCTGCTCCATCGCGCGGCAAGATGGAATTATAACTTACTCTTGGCCGACCTGCTCGGCAGCGCCGTCTGCAATTTCAGGGCGATCGACCAGTTCAACCAAGGCCATCGGAGCGTTGTCGCCCACGCGGAAACCCATTTTCAGGATGCGCGTGTAGCCGCCCGGACGGGCCTTGAAACGCGGGCCCAGGTCGGCGAACAATTTGGTGACGCTGTCGCGGCTGCGCAGGCGGTCAAATGCCAGGCGTTTGTTGGCCAGCGTCGGCTCCTTGGCCAGCGTGATCATGGGTTCGACCACACGACGAAGCTCCTTCGCCTTGGGAACCGTGGTTTTGATGACTTCATGCTCGATGAGCGAATTCATCATGTTGCGCAGCATGGCGAGGCGGTGCTCGCTGGTGCGGTTGAGTTTACGAAGGCCGTGACCGTGACGCATGGTGTTTTCCTTTACTTTATTAATTCCGTGGCCGTATCAGGTACCCCGGGTTCGGGGCTGCAACCGCAACCCCGTTTTCACCTGAAGAATAATTAACGCTTGTCCAGGCCGGCGGGCGGCCAGCTTTCGAGCTTCATACCCAGCGTGAGACCACGCGAGGCAAGCACTTCCTTGATTTCGTTGAGCGACTTGCGACCCAGATTGGGGGTCTTGAGCAGCTCGTTTTCGGTGCGCTGGATCAGGTCACCGATGTAATAGATGTTTTCGGCCTTCAGGCAGTTGGCCGAACGCACCGTCAGTTCGAGCTCGTCCACCGGACGCAGCAGGATCGGATCGAACTGCTGGTTGTTGCGCTGCACAGGTGCATCGAAAGCAGCAAGCTCGCTGCCTTCAAGCTGTGCAAACACGGCCAGTTGTTCCACCAGAATCTTGGCCGAAGCCCGAACCGCGTCTTCTGCAGTGATGGCGCCGTTGGTTTCGATTTCGACAACCAGCTTGTCCAGGTCGGTACGCTGCTCAACGCGGGCGCTTTCCACGGTGTAGCTCACGCGCTTGACGGGCGAGAACGACGCGTCCAGCACGATGCGACCAATGGACTTGGTAGGCTCGTCGCCATAGCGGCGCATGGTACCGGGTACGTAGCCGCGGCCCTTCTCAACCTTGATCTGCATGTCGATCTTGCCGCCTTGAGACAGGTGGGCAATGACATGGCCGGGGTTGATGATCTCGACGTCGTGCGGCGTCTGGATGTCGGCAGCGGTGACGATGCCCTCGCCGTCCTTGCGCAGGCTCAGCGTGACTTCATCGCGGTTGTGCAGCTTGAACACCACGCCCTTGAGGTTCAGCAGGATGCTGACCACATCTTCCTGCACGCCGTCAATGGACGAATATTCGTGCAGGACACCAGCGATGGTGACTTCAGTTGCTGCATAACCCACCATGGACGACAGCAGGACACGGCGCAGGGCATTGCCCAGCGTATGGCCGTAGCCGCGCTCGAACGGCTCCAGCGTCACTTTGGCACGGTCGGCGCCAAGGTGTTCCACATTGATGGCTTTGGGTTTCAGCAAGTTGGTTTGCATTCAGACTTCCTCTCAATACCCCCGGCTCGTTACACCGGTAAGGCTGGTGAAGTGCCCTGCGCGCGGTGCCCCACACGCAGGGAACAAAAACTCAAGGACAAGGCAACGTCGCCTTGCTTTTTCCTTAGCGAAGCGTTAACGCGAATACAGTTCGACGATCAGCGATTCGTTGATATCAGCCGCGAATTCGTCGCGGTCAGGCACCTTCTTGAAAGTACCTTCTGCCTTGTCGGCATTCACTTCAACCCAGGCCGGCATACCGACTTGCAGGGCAAGCTGCAGGGCTTCAACCACGCGGTTCTGCGTCTTGGACTTGTCGCGCACGGCGATCACGTCACCAGTCTTCACCAAGTAAGACGGGATGTTGACCGGCTTGCCGTTCACCGTGATTGCCTTGTGCGACACCAGCTGGCGGGCTTCGGCGCGCGTAGAGCCAAAGCCCATACGATAGACAACGTTGTCCAGACGCGATTCAAGGATGAACAGCAGGTTGGCACCCGTGTTGCCCTTGCGGCGGTCTGCTTCGGCGAAATAGCGGCGGAACTGCTTTTCCAGCACGCCGTACATGCGCTTGACCTTCTGCTTTTCGCGCAGCTGCAGACCGAAGTCGGAGGTGCGCTGACCCGAAGTGCGGCCGTGCTGGCCGGGCTTGGAGTCGAATTTGGCCTTGTCCGCGATGGAGCGGCGAGCGCTCTTGAGGAACAGGTCAGTGCCTTCACGGCGGGAAAGTTTGGCCTTGGGGCCGAGGTAACGTGCCACGTTGCTTCCTTTAAATCATCTGCCACGGCCTGTTGCCGTGGGAGCCAGCGACCCGGAGGCGCTGGCGGTGGGCTTGGTTGAAAACTTAGATACGACGACGCTTTTGGGGGCGGCAGCCGTTGTGCGGAACCGGGGTCACATCAGCGATCGAGTTGATACGGATGCCCAGGGCGGCCAGGGCGCGCACTGATGACTCACGGCCAGGACCCGGACCCTTGATTTCAACGTCAAGGTTCTTGATGCCTTGTTCAATGGCAGCACGGCCGGCCACTTCGGACGCGACCTGCGCGGCGAAAGGGGTGGACTTGCGCGAACCCTTGAAGCCTTGTCCGCCGGACGAAGCCCACGACAGGGCGTTGCCCTGGCGGTCGGTGATCGTGATGATGGTGTTATTGAAGGAGGCGTGTACGTGTGCGACACCGTCGGACACGTTCTTGCGAACCTTCTTGCGCACGCGTTGTGCTGCGTTATTGGCGGGAGCTTTTGCCATGACGTTTCTCTTTCCCGATTATTTCTTGAGGGCCTGAGCGGCCTTGCGCGGACCCTTGCGGGTACGGGCGTTGGTGCGCGTGCGCTGGCCACGCATGGGCAGGCCGCGGCGATGGCGGAAACCCCGATAGCAGCCGATGTCCATCAAACGCTTGATGTTCATCGTTGTCTCACGACGCAGGTCACCCTCGATCGTGATGTTTGCGATCTGGTCGCGGATTTTTTCCAGATCCCCGTCCGTCAGGTCCTTGACCTTCTTGGCGTAGGGAATGCCGGTAGCTTCGCAGATCTTGCGAGCGCGGGTGCGACCAATGCCAAAAATGGCGGTCAGGCCAATTTCTGCATGCTGATGCGGCGGAATGTTGATGCCAGCGATACGTGCCATGTTCGTCCTCTATAACTCTTGCGATCAGCCTTGGCGCTGCTTGTGACGCGGATCCGTACAGATCACGCGGACAACGCCCTTGCGGCGGATGATTTTGCAGTTGCGGCAAATTTTCTTGACCGAAGCCGAAACTCTCATGTCGTTCTCCTAAAACTCAAACTGGCCAAAAAAATTACTTAGCCCGAAACACAATCCTAGCCCGCGACAAATCGTAGGGCGTCAACTCAACGGTGACCTTGTCACCAGGGAGGATACGGATGTAGTGCATCCGCATCTTTCCCGAAATATGTCCAAGCACTACGTGCCCGTTTTCCAGCTTCACCCTGAATGTCGCGTTCGGCAGGTTCTCAACAACCTCACCCTGCATCTGGATGACATCGTCTTTCGACATCTGCTTTAACCACCCAGGGATGTCTTGAAATTAGCTTTCTTCAATAACGATTCGTACTGCTGCGACATCATGTAGTTTTGAACCTGGGCCATGAAGTCCATGGTCACCACCACAATGATCAACAACGACGTGCCACCAAAATAGAACGGCACGTTGTACTTCAGAATCAAAAACTCGGGCAGCAGGCAGACAAAGGTGATGTACACCGCGCCAGCCAGCGTCAACCGGACCAGTATCTTGTCAATGTAGCGGGCCGTCTGGTCGCCAGGGCGAATACCAGGAATAAAGGCGCCACTCTTTTTGAGGTTGTCGGCTGTCTCACGGCTGTTGAACACCAGTGCCGTGTAGAAAAAGCAGAAGAACACAATGGCGCTGGCGTACAGCATCACGTAAATCGGCTGCCCGGGCGTCAGCATGCCGGCAATGTCCTTGAGCCAACGCATGGCGTCGCCCGTGCTGAACCAGCTCACAACCGTGGCGGGCAACAGGATGATTGACGAGGCAAAGATCGGGGGGATCACGCCGGCCATATTCAGCTTCAGCGGCAGATGCGACGATTGGCCGCCATAAACCTTGTTGCCCACTTGCCGGCGCGCATAGTTGACCAGAATCTTTCGCTGACCCCGCTCGACAAACACCACAAAGTAGGTCACCAGAATCACCAGCGCCACGATGAACACGGCAGCCAGGATGCTCATGGCACCAGTGCGGACCAGCTCCAGCAAGCCACCAACAGCGCTGGGCAACCCGGCCGCGATGCCAGCAAAAATCAGGATCGAAATACCGTTGCCCAAACCGCGCTCAGTGATCTGCTCACCCAGCCACATCAGGAACATCGTCCCGGCGGTCAGACTGACCACAGCGGTCATGCGAAAGCCAAAGCCCGGGTTCAGCACGAGGCCAGCCGAACTCTCCAGCGCGACAGCAATGCCCAACGACTGAAAGATGGCCAGGCCAAGCGTTCCATATCGGGTGTATTGCGTGATCTTGCGACGACCGCTTTCGCCTTCCTTCTTGAGCTGCTCAAACGTGGGCAACACATAGGTCAGCAGCTGCATGATGATCGACGCCGAAATGTACGGCATGATCCCCAGCGCAAATACAGTAAATCGCGACAGCGCGCCGCCCGAGAACATGTTGAACAGGCTCAGGATGCCGCCCTGCTGCCCCTTGAAGAGCTGTTGCAGTTGGGTGGGGTCGATGCCCGGCACGGGAATGTGTGCGCCCACGCGGTAAACGACCAGCGCGAGCAGCAAGAACACCAGCCGGCGACGCAGGTCGCCGAATTTCCCGGTTTTTGCGATTTGAGCTGCGCTAGTAGCCACTGCTGCTTTCTTTCAACTGAATACGATCAGGCCAAGCTGCCGCCGACAGCTTCAATAGCCGCCTTGGCACCTGCAGTGGCACCAATGCCCGTCAGCTTGACAGCCTTTGTCAGTTCACCGGTCTTGATGATCTTGATCACCTTGGCCAGCTCGCCCACCAGGCCAGCTTGCTTGAGCGTCAGGATGTCCACTTCAGCGGCGCCGAGTTGCTCCAGAGCGGCCAGCGTGACTTCGGCATTGAACTTCAGCAAGTGCGACTTGAAACCGCGCTTGGGCAGACGACGTTGCAGCGGCATTTGACCGCCTTCAAAGCCGACCTTGTGATAACCGCCTGCACGGGATTTTTGACCCTTGTGACCGCGACCCGCGGTCTTGCCCAGGCCGGAGCCGATGCCGCGGCCGACACGGCGCTTGGCATGCTTGGCACCCGCTGCGGGCTTGATTGTGTTGAGTTCCATGTTGAAACCTTTAAAGCACTTGGACCAGATAGCTGATCTTGTTGATCATGCCGCGCACGGCGGGCGTGTCCTGCAGCTCGCTCACGCTGTTGAGCTTGCGCAGGCCCAAGCCGCGAACGGTGGCGCGATGCGATTCCTTGGTGCCGATCGGGCTGCGAACCAGCTTGACCTTGACAGTTTGTTGCGTCGTCATTTGGAGGCTTCCGGTTACGCGAAGATTTCTTCGACGCCCTTGCCGCGCTTGGCAGCGACTTGCGAGGGGGTGGTCGAATTCTTCAGTGCGTCGAACGTGGCGCGAACCATGTTGTAGGGGTTGGAGGAACCATGGCTCTTGGCCACGATGTCCGTGATACCCATGACTTCAAAGACAGCGCGCATCGGGCCGCCGGCGATGATGCCAGTACCCTTGGGAGCGGGAGCCATCATGACCGTAGCAGCACCATGGTGGCCCGTCACGTTGTGATGGATCGTGCCGTTGCGCAGTGACACCTTGGTCATGTTGCGGCGGGCTTCTTCCATGGCCTTTTGCACAGCAGCCGGCACTTCCTTGGATTTGCCCTTGCCCATGCCCACCTTGCCGTCACCATCGCCGACCACCGTGAGTGCAGCGAAACCGAGGATACGGCCACCCTTCACCACCTTGGTCACGCGGTTGACCGCGATCATTTTTTCGCGAAGGCCGTCTTCGGGACCGTCACCTTGCGTCTTAGCTTGAACTTTTGCCATGTCTGTATCCGTGTCCGTTAGAACTGGAGGCCGGCTTCGCGCGCAGCATCAGCCAGCGCCTTGACGCGACCGTGGTACGCAAAACCTGCGCGATCAAATGCAACCTTCTCAACACCCGCAGCCTTCGCCTTCTCGGCGATGCGCTTGCCAATGGCTTGGGCTGCTGCAGTGTTGCCACCTTTGCCGGAACCGCCGATCGACTTGCGCACATCGGCTTCTGCCGTCGATGCGCTGGCCAGGACCTTGGCGCCATCGCCAGAGATCACGCTGGCATAGATGTGCAGGTTGGTGCGGTTCACCGTCAGGCGCGCCACGCCTTGCGTGGCGATACGGATGCGGGTCTGACGGGCCCGGCGAAGACGCTGCTCTTTTTTGGTCAACATGCTGCGGCTCCTTACTTCTTCTTGGTCTCTTTGATCGTGATCTTCTCATCCGCGTAGCGGATACCCTTGCCCTTGTAGGGCTCGGGCGGGCGAATTGCACGAATCTCGGCGGCCACCTGGCCCACGCGCTGACGGTCAGCGCCCTTGATCACGACTTCCGTCGGGGTCGGGGTGGCGACAGTGATGCCAGCGGGCATGTCTTTGTTGACGGGGTGCGAATAGCCCACCGTCAGGTTCAGCTTGGCGCCTTGCGCCTGGGCCTTGTAACCCACGCCGACCAGGCTGAGCTTCTTCTCGAAACCCTTGGTCACGCCGGTCACCATGTTGTTCACCAGCTGACGCATGGTGCCGCTCATGGCATTGGCTTCGCGCGAATCGTTGGCCGGCACAAAGCTGAGCTTGCCGTCCTTGGACTCGATCTTGACCAGGGCGTTCTGGGTCAGCGACAACGTGCCGCCGGTACCCTTGACGCTGATCTGGTCTTGCTTGATGGACACGTCAACGCCTGCAGGGACGGTGACGGGCATTTTTCCTACTCGGGACATTTTCTTTTCCTTCCCTTTAGGCCACGTAGCACAGCACTTCGCCACCGACACCGGTTGCGCGCGCCTTGCGGTCAGTCATCACACCCTTGGGCGTGGTGACAATGGCCACGCCAAGGCCATTCATGACCTGGGGAATGGCGCCGGAACCCTTGTACACACGCAGGCCAGGGCGGCTCACGCGCTCGATACGCTCAATGACCGGACGGCCAGCGTAGTACTTGAGGGCGATTTCAAGTTCGGACTTGCCGGCTTCAGTCTTGACCTGGAAGCCGTCGATGTAGCCTTCATCCTTGAGGACCTGCGCAATAGCCACCTTCACTTTGGAAGACGGCACCGAAACGGTGGGCTTGGCCACCATTTGGGCATTGCGAATGCGGGTCAGCAGGTCGGCGATGGGATCACTCATGCTCATGTTTAATCTCTCCTGCCCGGCTTACCAGCTGGCCTTGACCATGCCCGGGATATCCCCGGAGAAGGCCATTTCACGGATCTTCGCGCGTGCCAGACCAAACTGGCGGAACGTACCACGCGGGCGGCCGGTGATTTCGCAACGGTTGCGTTGACGCGTGGGGTTCGCGTTACGCGGAAGCTTTTGCAGAGACAGGCGCGCCGCTGCGCGCTCTTCTTCGCTTTTCTTCGGGTCGCGTGCGATTGCCTTGAGTTCCGCGTGCTTCTTCGCGTACTTTGCAACCAGCTTGTCGCGCTTGAGCTCGCGCTCAATCAATGCCATTTTTGCCACTGGTCACCTCAATTCTTGAAGGGGAAACGGAAGCCAGCGAGCAGTGCCTTGCACTCTTCGTCGGTCTTGGCCGTGGTCGTGATGCTGATGTTGAGGCCACGCAGGGCATCAACCTTGTCGTACTCGATCTCGGGAAAGATGATCTGCTCTTTCACGCCGATGTTGTAGTTGCCACGGCCGTCGAATGCGCGACCGGAAATACCACGGAAGTCACGCACACGCGGCAGGGCCACGGTGACGAAACGGTCCAGGAACTCATACATCTTGACGCCACGCAGCGTCACCATCGTGCCGATGGCCTGGCCTTCGCGGATCTTGAAACCGGCGATGGCTTTCTTGGCCTTGGTCACAACCGGCTTCTGGCCAGCGATCTTGGTCAGGTCGCCTACGGCGTTGTCCATGACCTTCTTGTCGGCGACAGCCTCGGAGACACCCATGTTCAGAGTGATCTTGGTCAGGCGCGGAACCTGCATCGGCGACTTGTAGCCGAACTTGGCGGTCAACTCGGGGACCACCTTCTCGCGATAGTGTTGTTGCAGTCGTGCCATGGTCATGCCGCCTTGATTTCTTCGCCGCTGGACTTGAAAACGCGAACGCGCTTGTCGCCAGTGACCTTGATGCCCACGCGGTCAGCCTTGCCCGTGGCGGCGTTATAGATCGCCACGTTGGACTGGTGAATCGGCATGGCTTTTTCAACGATGCCACCCGTGGTGCCCTTAAGGGGGTTGGGCTTGGTGTGCTTTTTCACCAGGTTGATACCCTCGACCAGCAGATGGGAGTCATCTTTGCGCAACGTGACCGTGCCACGCTTGCCCTTGTCACGGCCCGCGAGCACGATGACTTCGTCGCCTTTGCGAATTTTGTTCATGAGACGCGTCCTTACAGAACTTCGGGAGCCAGGGACACGATCTTCATGAACTTCTCGGTACGCAACTCGCGCGTGACCGGTCCGAAGATACGGGTGCCAATGGGCTCCAGCTTGGCATTGAGCAGAACGGCAGCGTTGCCGTCGAACTTGACCAGCGAGCCATCGCCACGGCGAATGCCCTTGGCGGTACGAACCACCACAGCGCTGTACACCTCGCCTTTTTTGACGCGGCCACGCGGAGCAGCTTCTTTAATGCTCACCTTGATGATGTCGCCAACGCTTGCGTAGCGACGCTTGGAGCCACCGAGCACCTTGATGCAAAGAACGGACTTTGCACCGGTGTTGTCGGCAACTTCGAGCCGGGATTCAGTTTGGATCATTTCAAATATTCCCAACTTGTACCAAGGGTCTTTGCCGCACTTTTGAAGTGCATCAGCAACCACCGGTCAGTCTTGGGCCCGTCGGCCACGCCATGAACCACTCACGGCGCTTTCGCTGGGCAGAACTGGAAGTTTTCATAAAACCCCCACCACGCTTTTCAAGCGCAGCCCTCGATTATGGCAAACCCCAAGCGCCGTGTCAACGACTGGTTAGGCGGGCAGTTTCAGGTAGTGGCGGGCAAGCCCCTCAAATGCGGGCGCGTCGGGGTCGCGGCCAGTCTCTTCGCTCAGGATACGGGCGACCTGCCCGCTCATGCTGCTTGCCAGCCGGGCGTCCAGGAACAGCAGCCTGCTGCGCCGGGCCAATACGTCTTCGACCGTGCGCGCATATTCATAACGCGCCGCAAACCGGACCATGGCCTCCGTCAGGCCGCCGCCCAACTCCAGTTCGGCACCTGGCAACATCTCAACGGAAGGGCGTTCACCCCCATAGGAATGGCCACCGGGTGCGTCGCACATGCGCGGCCGGTCAGCACCCGAACCCGCTGCACCCACCAGTTGCAAGTCAGTGGTTACTCCCGCTTCACCCCTTTTCAGCAGGGATTGCTCAAAGCATTTGTCCAGCACATCTTCGGCCATGGCGCGGTAGGTCGTCCATTTGCCACCTGTCACGGTAATCAGGCCGCTGCGGCTGGCCAGCACTGTGTGCTCGCGGCTCAGCCCCTTGGTGTTGGCGCCGTCATCGTCGGGCGGCTTGACCAGGGGGCGCAGCCCCACCCAGATGCTCTTGACATCTGCGCGAGTGGGCGCTCGCTTTAAGTAACGGGCCGATTCCCCCAAGATGAACTGCACTTCCTGCGCAAAAGCATCGGGCTCGCGCGCCAGGTCACCGCGAGGCGTGTCCGTGGTGCCCAGGATGACCTTGCCCAGCCAGGGCACGCCAAACAGAACCCGGCCATCGGCTGTTTTTGGGACCATGAGCGCATGGTCGCCGGGCAGGAATTCGCGGTCCACGACCAGGTGCACGCCCTGGCTCGGTGCGACCATGGGCTTGGCGGGCCGGCCCATCGCGTCGCCGTCTTTCTGGCGGAATTCATCTACCCAGACGCCCGCCGCATTGACCACGCACCGTGCCTGCAACCGGAAGGCCTGGCCGGTTTCGCGGTCTTCACACGTCAGACCGACCACCTTGCCGGCGTCATGCAGCAGCCCGGTGGCGGCGCAGTAGTTCACGAGCAGCGCACCCCGGGTGGCGGCCGTGCGCGCCAGCGCGAGCGCCAGCCGGGCATCATCGAACTGGCCGTCCCAGTATTTAACGCCGCCTTTCAGGCCGTCGGGCCGCGCAGTGGGCAGCAGGCGCAGCGTTTCGTCGCGGCTCAGGAATTCAGTGGCACCCAGGCCTGCCTTGCCGGCCAGCGCGTCGTACATCTTGAGACCGACGCCGTAAAACGGTGTTTCCCACAGCTTGTAAGACGGCATGACAAACGGCAGGCGCTGCGCGAGATGGGGCGCGTTGTGCAGCAGGGTGGTGCGCTCGTGCAATGCCTCGCGCACCAGCGCGATGTTGCCCTGGGCCAGGTAGCGCACGCCGCCGTGCACCAGCTTGGTGGCGCGCGACGAGGTGCCCTTGGCAAAGTCGTGCGACTCCACCAATACGACGCTGAAGCCGCGGGCGGCGGCGTCCAGCGCCACGCCCAGGCCGGTGGCGCCGCCACCGATGATGGCCAGGTCCCAGGTGCGGGGTTCGGAAAGACGCGCGATGAGTTCTTCGCGCCGGGTAGGCAGGGGTAAAGCCAAGGTCATGGGGTCAATTGTCGGCCCATGCTTTAGAGCGCTCAACCGCCTTGCGCCAGCGGGCCAGTTTGGCCCGGCGCAACGGCGCGGCCAACTGCGGTTCAAACCGCCGGTCCACCTGCCATTGGGCCGAGATTTCGCTGGCATCGCGCCACAAGCCCGAGGCCAGGCCAGCCAGGTAGGCCGCACCCAATGCAGTGGTTTCAGTCACGCGCGGGCGCACCACCGGCACGCCCAGAAAGTCAGCCTGCATCTGCATGAGCAGGTTGTTGCTGCAGGCGCCGCCATCCACACGCAGCTCTTTCAGCGCAATGCCGCTGTCGCGCGCCATGGCGTCAAACACGTCGGCCACCTGCAGGGCAATGGCCTCCAGCGCCGCACGCGCAATGTGCGCGCGGGTGGTGCCGCGCGTCATGCCCAGCAGCGTGCCGCGGGCGTAGCCGTCCCAGTCGGGCGCGCCCAGGCCGGCGAAGGCGGGCACCAGGTACACATCGCCCGTGTCGGGCACCAGCCCGGCCAACGCTTCGACCTCGGGCGCAGACTGGATCATCTGCAACCCGTCGCGCAGCCACTGGATGGTGGCGCCGGCCATGAACACACCGCCCTCCAGACAGTAAGCCGTGCGGGCGGGCCCCGGCGGCCCCTGCCAGCCCACGGTCGTCAACAGCTTGTTGCGGCTGGGCACCGCCGCGGTGCCTGTATTCATGAGCATGAAGCAGCCGGTGCCGTAGGTGTTCTTGGCCATACCGGGCGCAAAGGAGGCCTGGCCGAAGGTGGCGGCCTGCTGGTCGCCCGCCACGCCGGCAATCGGCAGGGCCGCGCCGAACAGCGCTGCATCCGTCATGCCCAGCACGCCGCTGGACGGCACCACTTGGGGCAGCACGCTGCGAGGGATATTGAACAGGCGCAGTAGTTCGTCGTCCCACTGCAGGGTATGCACATTGAACAGCATGGTGCGCGACGCGTTGCTGGCGTCGGTGGCGTGCACCTTGCCGCCGGTCAGGTTCCAGATCAGCCAGCTGTCGATCGTGCCGAATGCCAGCTCGCCCCGGCCGGCACGCGCGCGCGCACCGGGCACGTTATCCAGCAGCCACTGCAGTTTGGTGGCAGAGAAGTAAGCGTCAATCACCAGCCCGGTTTTTTTCTGGATCAACCCGGCCTTGCCCTGGCGGCGCAGTTCGTCGCAGCGCCCAGCTGTGCGACGGTCTTGCCAGACGATGGCGTTGGCCACGGGCTGGCCTGTGGCGCGGTCCCACAGCACCGTGGTTTCGCGCTGGTTGGTGATGCCTATGGCGAGTTCGCCTGCGCACGCCCGCAAAGCCTTGAGCGCCTCAAGCGCCACGGCGCGCTGCGACGCCCAGATTTCGTTCGCGTCATGCTCCACCCAGCCGGGCTGGGGAAAGATCTGGCGAAACTCCTGCTGCGCCGCCGCCACGGCCTGACCGGCCCGGTCGAACACAATGGCACGCGAACTGGTCGTGCCCTGGTCCAGTGCAAGAACATATTTCATGGGCGAGGAGCGTAACGCATGCCTCTTTCACGCAATAGACTGGAAACCATGAGTACCTCCGGCTTCACACGGCGCCAGTTGCTGGGCAGCGCCGCGGCAGCAGCACTGGCGGCCTGCGCGCCAGTGCGTGCGCCCACGCGGCCCGGTGGCCTGCGCCTGATCGGCGAGGCCACCCTGGCGCACCGGTTCATGTTCAAGGGCACGACGGTCGGCGGCCTGTCGGGGCTGGACTTCGACCCGGCCACGGGCCTCTGGTATGCACTGTGCGACGATCGTTCCGACCTGGCACCTGCGCGCTTTTACACGCTGCGCCTGGCGCTGGATGCACAGCGCATGGGCTCGCCCGAGCTGGTGGATGTGGTGGCGCTGCGCCAGCAAAACGGCCTGCCTTACCCCAGCCGCCGCCAAGGGGGCGACGTGGCCGACCCCGAAGCCCTGCGGCTGCTGCCCCGCACAGGCACGCTGCTGTGGACCAGCGAAGGCGACGCCCGCCTGGCCCTGGACCCGTTTGTGCGCGAAGTAGCGCTGGATGGCCGGCACCTGCGCGAGTGGAGCCTGCCGGATCACCTGCATATGCGCATGGGCACCGGCCCGCGCGACAACCTGGCACTGGAGGGCCTGGCGGTCACGCCCGACGGCGCCACCGCCTGGGCTGCCATGGAAGCCGCGCTGCAGCAGGACGGCCCGGTGCCCGGCGTAGGTCAGCCGGGCGGCCCCTGCCGCTTCACGCAACTGGACGTGGCCAGCGGCCGGGCGCTGCAGCAACGCACCTACATGCCCGACGCGATTCCCAGGGCGCCCCTGGTGCCGGGCACGTTTGCCGATAACGGCGTGAGTGAGGTGCTGATGATCGACGCGCACCGCATGCTGGTACTGGAGCGCGCTTATATGGCCGGTGTGGGCAACTCGCTGCGGCTGTATGAAGTGAACACGCGCGATGGCAGCAACACGCTGGATGCGGCGCAGCTTGTGCCCGGCCAGTTCCGACCCATGGCCAAACGTCTGGTGGCTGACTTTGACCAACTGGGCCTGTCAAGGCTGGACAACACGGAAGCCATGGCCTGGGGCCCTGCTTTACCCAACGGAAACCGCACCCTGGTGTGCGTGAGTGACGACAATTTCAACCCCACACAGGTCACACAGTTCGTGGCCTTTGAATACACGGAATCCACATGAATACAGACAACAACGCCATCGCCTTCATCGGGGGCGGCAACATGGCCAGCGCCATCATCGGCGGGCTGATCCGCCAGGGCCTGGCGCCGAGCCAGATCGAGGTGGTGGAGCCCTGGGACGAAGCCCGCACCAGGCTGCAGACGCAGTTCAGCATCACCGCGCAACCTGAGGCAAATGAGGCACTGGCGCGGTGCGGCCTGGTGGTGTGGGCCGTGAAGCCCCAGACATTCAAGGATGCGGCTGCACCCGTGCGCGCATACGCGGCCCAGGCGCTGCACCTGAGCGTGGCGGCAGGCATCCGCAGCGACAGCATTGCGCAGTGGCTGGGCAGCGAGCGCATCGTGAGGTCCATGCCCAACACGCCCGCGCTGGTGGGCAAGGGCATGACCGCGCTGTACCCGCGCCCCGCTGTGTCCGCCGACGACAAGGCCATGGTCGAGCGTGTGATTGCCACCACGGGTGAATCGCTGTGGGTGGATGCCGAAGAGCAGCTGGACGCCGTCACGGCGCTGTCGGGATCGGGCCCGG
>CALRZF020000040.1:0-17117 GCA_943372585.1 Ramlibacter sp. 2FC
CCCAGCGCCGCTGCGGGCAGCCCGCCCGCGTTCAGGCCCACGTTCCAGCCCATCAGCCCGACGAACAGGACGTTCGGCCCGGGGGCTGCCTGGGCGATGGCAATGGAGGCGCTGAACTGCGGGTCCGTGATCCAGTGCTGCTTGTCCACCAGGTAGCGGTGCATGTCGGGGGCGACGGTGATCGCGCCGCCGACGGCCAGCAGCGACAGCGATGCAAAGTGCAGCATCAGGCTCAGCCAGTCGGCGGGGGTCATGACAATGCTCATGGCTTGATGCGGTGCCAGGTCAGTACACAGGCGGTCCCGCCCAGGATGAGCAGCACCCAGGCCAGCGGCAGACGCAGCAGGGCAATCGCCGCAAAGCACAGGATGGCCAGCGCCAGGCATAACGGCAAGCCCAGCGGGTTGGTCTTGAGCACGCCCAGCAGCTTGAAGCCCGTGGCTGTCACCAGCCCGGCCGCCACCGCGCCCATGCCGCGCAGCGCGCCTGCCACATGCGGGTTGCTGGCGAACTGGGTATAGACCAGCGCCAGGACCAGCACGACGCACAGCGGGGCGGCGAGCATGCCCGCCAGTGCCGTCAGCGCGCCGCGCAGGCCAAAGTGGCGGTCACCGATCATCATGGACAGATTCACCACGTTGGGCCCGGGCAGGATCTGCGCCACCGCCCAGTCTTCAACAAACTGTTCGCGCGTCATCCATCGTTTTTTCTCCACCAGCTCACGCTGCACCACGGCCAGCACGCCACCAAAGCCCTGCAGGGCCAGGAAGGTGAAGGACAGGAACAGGTCCGTGAGGGATTGCGGGGAATTGAGCGCAGGCGTGTCGTGCGACGCCGGAGTGGGCTGGGGCATGCGGGGATTATCCGGGGTCAGGCTTTCAAATGCCTGTTCAATGGTTTTGCCGGGCGCAGCGCCATGACCAGCCCACACGCGATCAGTGCAATGGCGCACAGCACAGGCCACGGCAGCGGCTCGCCCAGCAGCAAAGCGCCGGCCAGGGCCGCCGTGATGGGGTTGAGGGCCAGGAACACCGTAACCCGGGCCGGCGACTCGTGCTTGAGCGCGTAAAGCCACAAAAAGTAGCCCACGCCGCTGGACAGACCGACGAACGCGGCTACCGCCCAGGCCTGCATGCTCAGCATCGGCAGGCGAGCCGGCCACCCTTCAGCCAGCGCCAGCAACGCCAGCGCCACGACGCTGGCCGCCATGGCCCAGGCGGACACCGGCAACGCGGGGTGGCGCCGCAGGTACGGCCGGTACAACACGCTGCAGGTGGCGCCCAGTACCGCGCTGGCCAGCACGGCAAGCTCACCCCACCAATGGCCAGCTTGCCCGGCCCCGAGCTTGGGTACCAGCGACAGCGCCACACCCGCAATGGACAGCAACACGCCACCCAGCAGCGTGGGTGTGATCCGGTCGTGCCCGAGGGCGGCTGACAACAACAGCGTGAGCAGCGGAAACAGGCTGAAGATCAGGGCCGCCCGGGCCGCGCCCACGTGTTGCAGCCCGTAGTTGAGCAGCGCGATCACGGCGGCAAATTGCACCACGCCAAGTATTGCCATGGGCACCAGATCGGGCAGCATGGCCCTGGCGGCCGGGCGTGACGCGCTGCGCAGCATGGCGGGCAGCGCGAACGGCAACAGGCAGGCCAGCCCGATGGCGTAGCGCAGCAGCGCCAGGGTCAGCGGCGGCACCTCGGCCACCACAAAGCGCGAGGCCACGATGGCCGCGCCCACCTGCACGCCCGTGAGCGCGGCTGCAACCAGGGCCAGGTTCACAGGGCCAGTTCCCAGGTTTCACCCACCAGGTCCTGCCCGTAGCCGCGGTAGGGCTCGCTTTGCGTCAGCACAAAGCCGCGTTTGGCGTAGATGTCGCGTGCAGCCGTCAGGTTGCTGTTGGTCCACAAGACCATTTTTTTATAACCCTTGCTGCGGGCGAACGACAGGCATTCGTCCGTCAACCGCGCGCCCAGCCCCAGGCCGCGCGCAGCGGGGGTGAGGATCAGCAGCCGCAGTTGCGCGACTGTCTTGCTCTTGCGCACCACGAATACCGACCCCACGCGCTCGCCGTCCAGCTCAGCCATCCAGCCGCGCTCCCATTCGGGCTGGAAGTCCTTGATGATCTGCGCAGCAATGCTGGCGACCAGGCCCTCGAATTCGGTGTTCCAGCCGTATTCACGGGCATAGATTTCGCCGTGCTGCTGCACGACCCAGCCCATGTCTCCGGGCTTGAGGTCGCGCAGCACGGCGGTACGGGTGGCGGGCCCGGCGCTGGCCGGCGACAGCAGGCGCTGCACGGTGGTCATGGCGTCGATCAGCTTGCGCTGGTCCGGCTCGGGCAGGGCGCCCAGCAGTTGGGCCGCCTCGTCCCGCGACTGTTGCTGCAGGGGCGCAAAGGCTGCATGGCCGGCCGGGGTGAGTTTGAGCAGGCTCTGGCGCGCATCGGCAGGCGAGGGCACCCGCGCCAGCCAGCCACGGGATTCAAACCGGCGCAGGATGCGGCTCAAGTACCCCGCGTCCAGCGCCAGATCACGTGCCAGCTCGGTGGCGGTGGGCTGGTCGCGGTGGGCCAGCTCGTACAGCACGCGCACCTCGGTCAGCGAGAACTCGCTGTTCAGGTAAGGATCCAGCACGCCGATGCGCTGGGTGTAGAAGCGGTTGAAGGCACGCAGTTGCTTCACGTGCAGGGGGGATGCGGTCGTCATGATTGCCATCGTCATCTAAATGATTGACTATGTCAAATAAATGCGGGTTTATGCTCCCACCCACCACAACAATGCAGGAGCTGCTTTCATGAAATTTCCCCCCATCGGCCTGGCTGTCGCCATGGCAGCTGTTCTGGCGGCTGCGCCCGTTTCAGCCCAACTGGCCGCGCAGCCTGACGCCGCTGTGCAGCGCGCCGCCGCTGCCCAGAAGCAACCCCTGCTGGACACATTGAAAGAGTTTGTTTCCATTGAAACCGGCAGCCGCGACATCGAAGGCCTGACGCAGGCCAGTGAGCTGTTGGCCACGAAGCTGCGCGCCCTGGGCGCCCAGGTGGATTTCATCGAACCCACAGCCGCCACCACCTACCGCATGGCCGACACGCCCGACAAGATCGGCCGCATGGTGCGCGCCACGCTCAAGGGCACTGGTAACAAGCGCATCCTGCTGATCGCCCACATGGACACGGTGTACCTCAAGGGCATGCTGGTCAAACAGCCGTTTCGAATTGACGGCAACAAGGCGTACGGCCTCGGTATTTCCGATGACAAGCAGGGCGTGGCCATGGTCGTGCATCTGGTGGCCCTGCTCAAGTCGTTGAACTTTGCCGAATACGGCACGCTGACGGTGCTGGTCAATGGCGACGAGGAAATCAGCTCGCCTGGCTCACGTGAGGCACTGGCTGCCGCCGGTGCCGAACATGACGCCGTGCTGTCGTTTGAAGCCACCCGCAGCAACGACGACAAGCTGTCCCTGGCCACCAGCGGCATCGGCGCGGTGGAGATCAAGGTGGAGGGCAGGGCGTCGCACGCGGGTGGCGCGCCCGAGCGCGGCATCAATGCACTTTACGAACTGTCGCACCAGATTTTGCAGATGCGCGACCTGTCCGAGCCGCAAGTGGGCTTGAAGCTGAACTGGACGATTTCGCAGGCTGGCACCAACCGCAACGTGATCCCGGCGCATGCCAAGGCCGAGGCCGACGTGCGCGTGCTGCGCGTGGCCGATTACGACCGCATTGAAGCCGCTGTGCGTGAGCGCGCCAGGAAGCAATTGCTGCCCGACGCCAAGGTGACGGTCAATTTCGAGCGCCGCCGCCCGCCGCTGGAGGCCACGGCCGCCAACCGCAAGCTGGCCGCGCATGCCCAGACGATCTATGCGGAAATCGGCCGCAAGCTCACGGTGGACGACCAGCCCGAAGGCGGCGGCACCGACGCAGCGTTTGCCGCGCTCAAGACCAAGGCGCCGGTGATCGAGCGCTTCGGCCTGCCTGGCTTTGGCGCACACTCCGCCGAAAGCGAATGGGTGGACATTGACGCCATCGAGCCGCGCCTGTATCTGGCCGCGCGCGTCATCATGGACGTGGCGCGCGGCAAGGGGCTTTGAAGCGCTTTCGCTGAATTACCAGCGGGGCTCGTGCTGGCGGATTGCGGCTTTCACCGCATCGGTCAGCGCGAAGCCGGCGCCGTAGCGGGCGGCCAACTGGTCGGCACGCGCGATGAACGCATCAACGCCCATGCCGTAGATGAACTGCATGGCACCGCCCGTGTAAGCCGGAAAGCCGATGCCAAAGATCGAACCGATGTTGGCGTCATGCACCGTGGTCAGCACGCCTTCGCTCAGGCAGCGCGCGGTTTCCACGGCCTGGCGGTACAGCAGGCGGTCTTTCAGGTCCTGCATGTCCCAGGTGACGCCGGGCTTTTCAAACAGTTTTTTCAGCTCAGGCCACAGTGACTTTTTCTGGCCGGGCGGGTAGTCGTAAAAGCCGCCTTCGGCCGCACGGCCATTGCGGTCAAATTCCTTGACCATGCGTTCCACCAGCAGCTCGCCAGGCATGGCAATGTAGGTTTTGCCTTCAGCGCGGTAGTCGGCGCGCGTCTGGTCCAGCACGTGCACGCTGAGCGACAGCGCGGTTTCGTCCAACACGGCCAGCGGGCCCACGGGCATGCCGGCCTGGATCCCCGCGTTTTCGATCACGGGCGCCGGAATGCCTTCGCCCAGCATGGCCGCGCCTTCCATCACAAAGGTGCCGAAGGTGCGGCTGGTGTAAAAGCCGCGCGAATCATTCACCACGATGGGGATCTTGCCGATGGCCTGCACGTAGTCGAACGCGCGGGCGACGGTTTCGTCATCGGTCTGCTTGCCGCGGATGATTTCCACGAGCTTCATCTTGTCCACCGGGCTGAAGAAATGGATGCCGATGAACTTGTCAGGCCGTGCCGACGCTGCGGCCAGCCCTGAAATGGGCAGGGTGGACGTGTTGGATGCAAAGAAGCCGCCCGGTGCCAGCATGGGCTCAGCTTCTTTCGTGACCTTGGCCTTGAGCTCACGCTGTTCAAACACGGCCTCGATGATCAGGTCGCAGCCCTGCAGGTCAGCCGCCTTGTCTGTCGCGGTAATGCGGCCCAGCAGCGCCTGCTGGTCGTGCGGGCTCATGCGGCCCTTGTCCACGCGCGGCTGGGTGATCTTCACGCTGTACGCCTTGCCCTGTTCGGCCTTGTCCAGGCTCACGTCCTTCAGCACCGTGGCCACGCCGCGGGATGCCTGGGCGTAGGCAATGCCCGCGCCCATCATTCCTGCGCCCAGCAGGCCGACCTTTTTTGGCTTGTAGCGCGGCACGTCCTTGGGGCGGCTCTGCCCCGATTTGATCGCGTTCATGTTGAAGAAGAACGTGTTGATCATGTTCTTCGCCACCGGGCTCACGATCAGTTTGGCCAGGTAGCGGCTTTCAATGCGCAGCGCGGTGTCAAAGTCCACCTGCGCACCTTCGACCATGGCCGCCAGTGCGTATTCGGGGGCGGGGTACAGGCCGCGCGTCTTCAGTTTGAGCACGGCCGGTGCCACGCTGAGCATGCCGGCGATCTTGGGGTTGGCCGGTGTGCCGCCGGGCATCTTGTAGTTCTTGTCGTCCCAGGGGTGGTGGGCCGGGGTGGGCGTGCCCTCATGTTTGGCAATCCACGCCAGCGCCGCGGCGCGCAGGCCGGATGCCTCGGGCACCAGCTCGTGCACCAGGCCCAGCTCCAGGGCCTCGCGCGGGTTGAACAGCTTGCTTTCCAGGATGTAGGGCTGCGCGCCCATCAGGCCCAGCAGGCGCGTCATTTTGGTGATGCCGCTGGCGCCGGGGATCAGCCCCAGCGTGATCTCGGGCAGGCCGAACTGGATCTTGGGGTTGTCCACCGCCACCCGGTAGTGGCCGACCAGCGCCACCTCCCAGCCACCGCCCAGGGCCGCGCCATTCAGGCAGCTGACCACGGGCTTGCCCAGTGTTTCCAGCGTGCGGAAATTTTTCTTGGTCTGCTCGATGCTGGCAAACACGCGCGGCGCATCAGACGGCTGCAGGCGCATCGTGCCTTTCAGGTCGGCGCCGGCAAAGAACGTGGTTTTGTTGGACGCCAGCACGATGCCCTTGATCGCGTCCTTGTCCTTCACGACCTGTGCAGTCGCTTCGGTCAAATCCTTTTGCCACTGCTCGCACATCGTGTTGACGGGCGAATCGGGCTCGTCGAAGGTGAGGGTGGCGATGCCGCCCTTGAGTTCGTACTGGATGGTTTGCATCAGATGGCCTCGACGATCGTGGCAATGCCCATGCCGCCGCCTACGCACAGCGTGGCGAGGCCGTAGCGCAGCTTGCGCCGGTGCAGTTCATCTATCAGCGTATTCAGGATCATTGCCCCCGTGGCGCCCAGCGGGTGGCCCATGGCGATGGCGCCGCCGTTCACATTGACCTTGTCATGCGGCACGCCCATCTCTTTCATGAAACGCATCGGCACGGCGGCAAACGCCTCGTTTACCTCAAACAGGTCAATCTGATCCACCGTCAGGCCCGCCTTGGCCAGCGCCTTGCGTGCGGCGGGCATCGGGCCGGTGAGCATGATGGTGGGGTCGGCGCCGCTCAGGGCGGCCGCAAGGATGCGCGCGCGCGGCTTGAGGTTGTGCGTCTTGCCTGCGGCTTCACTGCCGATCAGGATGGCCGCCGCGCCGTCCACGATGCCCGACGAATTGCCGGCGTGGTGCACGTGGTGGATGCGCTCTACCTGCGGGTAGCGCGCAATGGCCACCTGGTCAAAGCCCATGGCGCCCAGCTGTTCAAACGCGGGCTTCAATGCAGCCAGCCCCTCCATGGTGGTGCGGGGTTTGATGAATTCGTCCTGCTCCAGCAGCGTCTGGTCCAGGAAGTCTTTCACTGGCACCACCGAGCCGGCAAAGAAGCCGCCCTCGCGTGCGCGGGCAGCGCGCTGTTGCGACTCCATGGCAAAAGCGTCCACATCGTCTCGGGTAAAGCCGTCCAGCGTGGCAATCAGGTCTGCGCCGATGCCTTGGGGCACAAAGGCCGTGGCGCTGTTGGTTTCAGGGTCCTGCGCCCAGGCGCCGCCGTCTGAGCCGATGGGCACACGGCTCATGCTTTCCACACCGCCGGCGACCACCAGGTCCTCCCAGCCGCTGCGGACCTTTTGCGCGGCCATGTTCACGGCCTCAAGCCCCGATGCGCAAAAACGGTTCAGCTGCACGCCCGAGCAACGGAAGTCCCAGCCCGCCTTCAGCGCGGCGACCTTGGCAATGACTGAGCCCTGTTCGCCAATGGGCGACACCACGCCCATCACCACGTCGTCCACCTGCGCGGTGTCCAGGTCGTTGCGCCGCTGCAGTTCGCTCAGCACGCCGGCCAGCAGGTTCACGGGCTTGACTTCATGCAGGCTGCCGTCCTTCTTGCCCTTGCCACGGGGCGTGCGGATGGCGTCGTAAACAAAAGCTTCGGTCATGGGCGTTGCTCCGGCAGGGGAATGCTTGAGGGAAAAAGCCAGTATATTCATTTCACCAAGCAAATGCTCTGTAAAAATGGCGACAGCTTGACCACCCGCACACCCGAAACCCTTGATATGCGAATTGCCGCCATCTCAGACATCCACGGCAACCTGCCGGCGCTGGACGCCGTGCTGGCCGACATCGCGCGCCGCGGCGCTGACGTGACCGTCAACTGCGGGGACATCCTGTCGGGCCCGCTGTGGCCGTCTGAAACGGCCGACCGGTTGATGGCCCTCAATCTGCCGACGATTGCCGGCAACCATGAGCGCCAGCTGCTGCGCTGTGCGGGCAAGGCGGGCGGGCCATCTGACCAGTTTGCGTACGAACACACCACACCGGCCCAGCAGCAGTGGCTAGCCGGATTGCCGGGTACGCTGGTGCTGGACGGCGGCGGTGTGTACCTGTGCCACGGCCAGCCCGCCACCGATTTGATGTACCTGCTGGAGACGGTGGAGCCGGCCGGGTCACGCGCTGCGCGGCCGCAGGAAGTCGTCGATCGGTTGGCCGGCAGTCCTGGCGCCGCCGCCAGCCTGGTGCTATGCGGCCACAGCCACCTGCCGCGTACCACCTGGTTGCCTGGTGCGAATGGCGGTGGAGTCCTGTGCGTCAACGCAGGCAGCGTAGGCCTGCAGGCCTTTTCGGACGACCATATTGCGCCCCACGCCCATGTCAACGGGTCACCCCATGCGCGCTATGTGCTGTGTGAACGCACCGCTGCCGGTTGGTCTGTGGCGGTGATTGCCGTGCCGTACGACTGGCAGGTCGCCAGCGACAAGGCCGCGCGCGACGGTTCGCCCGCCTGGGCTCGCTGGCTGGCGACGGGGCAGGCCTGACGTGAAGGAAGCGGACCTGCCGGTGCTAGGCGGTCAGCAGGTTCTGGAACGGCTTGCGGCTCTTCCAGCGGTAGCTGCCGAAGTCGCGCTCGTCGGTCGTGAGGATGCGGCCGTGGCCCAAGTGTTCGGCCAGCAAGACCAGCGACGCGTCGGCCAGGTCCATGGGCAGGCTGGCATAGCGCTGCATCATGGCGGGAATGCGGGTCACGTGTTCCTGCGGGATGTCCCAGGCGACCAAACCGCCGTCGGCGACTTCATCCATCAGGGCCTGCGCAAAGCGCGTGCCCAGGCGTCGCGTCATCAGGTGGGTGGCTTCGGTCAGTACGGGCCAGGTGGTCACCCAGCCCTCCTGCACGGTGGGCGCCGCCGCCTTGGCGCGCTCATGCCAGGCGTCGCGCTTGTCCAGCAGGGCGTACAAAAAGCCAGCGTCTACGGCGATCATGCCTTGGAGCCGGGCTTGCGCCGGGTGCGTTTGGCGGCGGGTTTGGCCGCCGTGCCGTATTTCTCGTCCAGCCCCTGGGCCAGGTATTTCTTGACGTTGGCCGAAACGTCGGTCAGCCCGCTATCGCCCTGGCCGATCAGGCGCGACAGGTGCTTGAGCTGCCCGGTACCGGAGCGCACATGGCGGTAGTAAAAGTCAACGCTTTCGCGCAGCACGTCGCTGACCTTCAGGCCAGTGCTGGTGGCCAGGTATTCCACCTGCTTTTCCGCGACCCCTTCAAACCTTGCATTGACGCGCATGATCAAACTCCTCTGCAAACGCGTTCATTGTATGACAGTGCATGACAAACGGCATCTTCAAGGAGCAACACCATGATCGAACGCACCCTGTTCAGCGCAGACCACGAGGCCTTTCGCGACAGCTTCAAACGCTTTTGCGAAAAAGAAATCGCACCCCACCATGACGAATGGGAAGAGCAGGGCTATGTGGACCGCGCGGTGTGGAACAAGGCCGGAGAGAACGGCTTTTTATGCATGACCATGCCCGAGGAGTTTGGCGGCTCGGGCGCCGACAAGCTGTACAGCGTGGTGCAGTTTGAAGAGCTGAACGCGCGCGGCCTGACCGGCATTGGCTACAGCCTGCACAGCGAGATCGTGGCACCGTACATCCTGCATTACGGCACGCCCGAGCAAAAGGCAAAGTACCTGCCAAAACTCGCCAGCGGCGAGATGATCGGCGCCATCGCCATGAGCGAGCCTGCCGCCGGCAGCGACCTTCAGGGCATCAAATCCACCGCCATCAAGCAACCCGACGGCAGCTACCTGCTCAACGGCAGCAAGACCTTCATTACCAACGGCTGGCATGCCGACCTGGTGATCGTGGTGGCCAAAACCAACCCCGACGCCGGCGGCAAGGGCACCAGCCTGCTGCTGGTGGAACGCGGCATGAAGGGTTTTGAGAAAGGCAAGCGCCTGAAAAAGCTGGGCCTGAAGGCGCAGGACACCAGCGAGCTGTTCTTTGACAACGTGCGGGTGCCGGCGGAAAACCTGCTGGGCGGCGCAGCATTTGAAAACAAGGGCTTCATCTGCCTGATGGAGCAACTGCCCTGGGAGCGCATGCAGATCGCCATTGGCGCCATCGCAGCGGCGCAGGCAGCCATTGACCAGACCGTGGCCTATGTGAAGGAGCGAAAGGTGTTCGGCCAGCCCGTGGCGAATTTCCAGAACACCCGCTACACCCTGGCCGAGCTGCAGACCGAGGTGCAGATCGCCCAGGTGTTCATTGACAAATGCACCGAGCTGGTCTGTCTGGACAAGCTGGACACGGCCACCGCCAGCATGGCCAAGTACTGGTGCAGCGACCTGCAATGCAAGGTGATGGACGAATGCGTGCAGCTGCACGGCGGCTACGGCTACATGTGGGAATACCCGATCACCCGCGCCTATGCCGATGCGCGCGTGCAGCGCATCTATGGCGGCACCAACGAGATCATGAAAGAGGTGATTACCCGGGCGATGGGGCTGGGCGGCAAGTAGCGCCGCCGCAGCTCAGGGCGTGGCGCCGGCAAATGCAGCCCGGAACGCGGGGACGCTGCCGGTCTGCAGGAAGGTCAGTGCGCACGACAGGGGCGCGTCCGTCACCCCGGTGGCCAGCGCACACTGGGCTTGCGGCACACGCGCAGCCGGTTCGCTCAGGGGCACGGGTAAGGCTTTGGCGTCGGCGGGTGCCGCCTGCGCCGCAGGCGCGATCAGTTCTACATCAGGCACTACCCCGGCCTTGTTCACCGTCCGGCCCAGCGGGCCGTAGTACAGCGCGCTGGTGATCTTGACCGCCCCCTGACCCTCGCCCAGGGCATAAGTGGTCTGCACGCTGCCCTTGCCAAAGCTGAGCTGGCCCATGACGGTGGCGCGGCCGTTTTCCTGCAGCGCGGCGGCCACCAGCTCGGAAGCCGAGGCGGATTTCCTGTCGAGCAGCACCACCATGGGCAGGCCCGCCAGCAACTCGGCGCTGTCTGCCTGCCAGGTTCGTTCATTGCCCGGGGTACGCCCTCGCATGGAGGCAATCTCTCCCTGGCTCAAAAAAGCGTCGGCCACGCGCACGGCCTCGCGGATCAGGCCGCCGGGGTTGCCGCGCAAGTCCAGCACCACAGCCTGGGGCTGGCGCGTGGCGGTCACTTGCGCCACGGCATCGGCCAGGGCAGCGGCCACCGGGCCGCTGAACGAAGACAGCGCGAGCACCAGTGTGTCGCCCTCCATGCGCCAGCGCAGCAATTGGCGGCGGATGTTGTCGCGCGTCAGCGCCAGCGGGAAATCGTCCACCCCCTCACGCCGCACGACCAGCGACACGGACGTTCCCACTTCGCCTCGCATGCGGCTGATGGCTTCTGCCAGCGTCACACCGCGCAGGGGCTTGTTGTCCAGCTGCACGATCAGGTCGCCCGCGCGCAGGCCGGCTTTGGCCGCGGGGCCGCCGGGCAGGGGCGCGGTGATGAGAACACCGGCTTCGGACGATTCCACCTCGATACCCAGGCCCACAAAGCTGCCGCCCGACGAGGCCTGGTCCTGCCGGTAGGCCTGGGCGTCCAGGTAGCGCGCATAGGGGTCAAACGAGCGCAGCGCAGCATTCATGGCCGTGCGAAAGACTTCTGCCGGCTCGCCGCTGCCAGCAGGCATTGGGTCCAGCACCTTGGCCGCCGCGCCGGCCAGGGCCGCGAAATCAGCCTCCGTAGCGTGGCTGCGTTGCACGCGGCGCAGCACGCTGCCCAGCAGTTCGCGATGCTGGTCGGCTTGTGCGCCGGGGGTCACCGCCCGGCTGTAGGTGGCCTGCAACGAGGTCAGCAACTCGTCGCTCAGGGGCTGCGCGGATGTGGCCCAGGCGCAGCCGGCCGCTGCGGCCAGCAGGGCGGCAGCGGCGCGGGGGAGCAGGTTGCTGGGCAATTGGCGCATGGTTGGGGGGTCAGGCCTCTGGCGCCAGCCCCATCTCCAGCAATGATTCGAATTCGGTTGCAAAGTTCACCGACACACGCGCATGCACTGCACCCTGCTCGTCATAGAAGCTGCGGCGCCCCCGTGTGGCAAACACGCCTTCATGCCAGACGTTGGGGTGCATCAGCAGGCCCTGGGCGCCCTTGAACCAGAAGCATTTGAAGTCCTGCGGCTTCACGTCGTCGCCCGGCAGCGCCATGGGCACCAGAAAGGGGCCTGGCTCGTTGGGGAAGAACATCTGCCCGCCGTCAGGGTGGTAATTGCAGTGCCACAGCAGCAGCCGCGTGGGGTCGCGGCGGTGCGTGGTGTCGGCCAGTTCGGGCAGGGTGCTGTAGCCCAGGATGTAGTGGCCACCCACCGCATCGTTTTTGCCATAGAGGATGTCGCCCTCCCATTCGCTGACGAAGGTGCCCACGGTGGTGCCGCCCTCGTTGCCGCTGTCCACGTCCACCGGCCGCCAGCCCTGGGACGGCCAGCGCACGATCTCTACCTTGTGCTGTTTCGGGTCGTCCACCAACAGGCCGTAACCCTGCAGGCTGTCGGCCGTGGCCTCCACCACGGGGATGCGCACCGTGGCCAGACCAGCCGGCAGGTTGGGGTTCAGGTAATCCGGGGCGGGGGCGGGGGGAATGAGCTTCATGGAAAAGCATGTTTGCGCATACCATCCCCGCAGCGCAAGTGTTTTTTGCAATTACAACAACGGAGACAGCATGGCGCAGATCGAGACGGACTACCTCATCATTGGCGCGGGCGCCTCGGGCCTGGCTTTTGCCGACACGCTGCTGGATGAGCTGCCTGACGCGCACATCACCATCGTGGATCGGCGTGGCTTGCCCGGCGGGCACTGGAATGACGCCTATTCGTTTGTCAACCTGCATCAGCCTTCGGCCTTTTATGGCGTCAACTCCTTGCCCCTGGGTGCCAACCGCAAGGACACGGTGGGCACCAACAATGGTTATTACGAGCTGGCCTCCGGTGCCGAGGTGGCGGGCTACTTCAACACCGTGATGAACAGCAAGCTGCTGCCCAGCGGCCGCGTGAGCTACCACCCCATGAGCGATTGGCAGGGGGATGGGCACATTGCTTCCATCCTGTCGGGTGCGCAGACAGCGGTGACGGTGCGGCGCAAAGTAGTCAACGCCGCCTACGCCAGCCCCACGATACCCAGCACGCACACGCCCAAATTCAAGGTGGGCGAGGGTGTGCACCTGGTGCCACCCAACGCGCTGGTGCAGTTGTGGCAAGGCCGGGGCGAGCGGCCCAGGCAGTTTGTCATCGTGGGCGCGGGCAAGACGGCCATGGATGTGGGGGTGTGGCTGCTGCGCTGTGGCGCCAGCGCCGATGCCATCCAGTGGGTCATGCCGCGCGACTCGTGGCTGATCAACCGCGCCACCACCCAGCCGGGCATTGAATTTTTCAACGACAGCATCGGCGGCCAGGCCGAGCAGATGGATGCCTTCGCCAAGGCTGAGTCGGTGCAGGACCTGTTCCTGCGGCTCGAAGCGGCGCAGCAGATGTTTCGCATCGACCCCACCCAGACGCCCACGATGTTTCATTACGCCACCATCTCGCGGGGCGAGGTGGCGTTGCTGCGCCAGATCACGCGCGTGATCCGGCTGGGGCACCTGCAGGCCCTCGAGCCCACACAGATGGTGCTGGCCCAGGGCACGGTGCCCGTGGCGCCCGGCACGCTGTTCATTGACTGCACAGCCTCAGCGGTGGAGCCGCGCCGGGTGCAGCCCATCTTTCAGGACGGCCAGATCGTGCTGCAGCTGGTGCGCGCGCCGCTGCCCACCTTCAGCGCAGCGCTGACCGCTTATGTAGAGGCGCATTACCCGGATGACGCCGCGAAGAACGACCTGTGCAAGACAGTGCCGTTCCCCGACGGGATTCAGGGCTACCCGGCGTCGGTGGCGGTCAGCATGGCCAACCAGTTCAAGTGGAGCCAGGACAAGGCGTTGCGCCAGTGGATCCGCAGCAGCCGGCTGGACGGCTTTGGCAAGATGATCGGCGAGGTGGACCCGGGTGACGCTGAAAAGATGGCCATCCTTGCGCGCCTCAAGCAATGCGCGATGGCGGCCATGGGCAATGTGCCCCGGCTTATGGGGGCAGGATCACCACCGCCCCGAAGCCCAGGTGGTGCATGAATTCGCGCAGCAGGGTCAGGGTGGCGGCAAAGGGCGGGGCGGTGCGCACACCGCTGATCGACGCGGGCCGGCCCAGCGCCACCGCGGCCAGCAGGTTGTAAACGCGTTCCACGTCATCCAGTTGCAACAGCATCTGCGGCGCGTCTGCCATGCCGGCAATGTGCGCGATCTGGCGGATGCCGGCGTCAGCGGTGTACAGCGTGGCGCCCGGCGGCAGATGCCGCGCCAATGGCATGACCTCGTCTTCGACCGTCATGATGGCCAGTTCCATCTCGGCGGCGGTGGGCGGGTCATGCTTGAACTCGCCCGTGCCGGTGCGCCGGGCACCCAGGGCGAGCGTGAACTGCACGGCCGGCTCAGGCCCGGTGCCTGCGGCAACATAAGTGGTCCCGTCGCCCACCTGCAAAACCGCCACGGCGCCGCCTGCGGCTGCAGCCAGCGCGTTTTGCCAAAGGGCGTGGGTGCCTGGTGAAGCGGTCATACCGCCAGCTTACTGCGGTTGGCAGGCGGGCGGTGCAACAGCCAGTGCGGCGTCATTGCGCAGCAGCGCCACGGACCCGAGCAGGGAACGGCCCGCGCTGTCGGTGAGCGTCAGCGTCACCTGGGCGCTGGCGGCCGTGGCGTCGCTGAACTGCAGGCGCAAGACGGCGTTGGGTGCGGTGGTGCCGCCGGTTTCGGCAGTGCCTGAGAGGACGGCAAGCCCACCCGCGTCAACGCCCCAGGTGCCGGTGTACACAAAACGCAGGCACGACGCCGCCAGCTCCACGCGTTCGGTGTCCAGGCGCAAGCTGGCTTGGGTGCAGTCTGTGACGCAGCCAGCGCCCGGTGTCGTCGCGCTTGCGCCGGTGCCGCCTGTGAAGCCCAGGGTCGCAGCAATCGGCCCCGTGCCCGTGCCGCCGGTGCCTGGGCCGCAGGCGGCCAGCGCCAGTGTGATGGCAGATACCGCTGCCAGGCGCGACAGCCGGCTGGCAAGGCGTTCAAACAGGTTCGTCATCTTGATGGGCTGCATAAAAGTAGCTTCCAAAGCGGGCGCGGTGCAGGCGTTGTTCTGCTGTGGCGTGGGCCTGGTCGTGGTCAAAACGGGCCTGGGCTTCGCGCATGACGGTGCGAAAGGCCTGACGCCAGGCCTTGGCCGCCACCGCGTGCAGGTGGCTGGCTGATTCGGCCGTCAGCTCATCCACAAAAACGGCCTGCTCCAGGTAGTTGTGTTGGCCGTCCAGGTTCAGCGTGGCGGCGGCCAGATGGTCGTGCGCGTTGTCGCGCAGCAGCGCCACCATCTCGGCAAAGCCCTGGCGCGGCACAAAGCCGGGCGCCAGCAGGCGCACGCGGCGGTCTGCATGCTCGGCCATGCCCAGTCGCTCCAACTCGGCCAGCACGGCGCGCGGGCGGATGTCGCGGCTGACCTCGGACACCAGCGAGTCAAAACTGGGCGCGTCGCCATAACGCGGCAGATCGCGCGGGTTGCCTTCTTCGTCCAGGTAGTCCACATCGCCCAGCCAGCGCGCCACCACCTGGCTGGCCAGGCTCAGCGGCTCTTCGTCAGGCGGTGCGTCAGTGGGGGCGTCACGGCCAAGCGTGCGTACGTCGCGGCGGTGCACACCCGACAGCAGGCTCACGGCGCTGTCGGTCTGCTTCTGGCCGGTGCGGCGCAGCTCGTCGCGCGCGGCATCCAGAAACACCTGCTTGAGCGCCGCCGCGAAAGCCGGGTAGGCCACGCCGTGGCGCAACAGCAGCCGCGCCACGGGCCGCAACAGGCGCAACACAGCCGCCAGGACGGTGGTGGAGCGGGACGGTGCGGTGGCCATGGGTGGGCTGCGATGGTAACGGATGGGGTGTCGTGAATGCTTGTGCGAATCTTATATGTGGAATATTATCCCGCAAAATATTAGACCAAGCCGAGGATATCCATGACAAAACTGGCTCAACCCCTGACCCGCCGCTGGGCAGGCCCCTGCATGGCCGCGCTGACCGTGGCGGCTGTCACGGCGCTTTCAAGCTGCGGTGGCGGCGGGGGTGGCGCGGCACCGGTCGTGGCGCAGCCGCCGGCGGCCACGCCGGCGCTGGCAGCGGCGGCCCCAGGCGAGCTGGCGGCGTATTTCCGCACGCGGCTGGCGCAGCGCGCCGCCCAGGACGCATCCGCCACGTTGGCGGCTGCCGGTGTGTCGGCCGCAGTGCCGCGCGGGGCCAGCAGCCAGGGCTGGGCCGGCACCTGGCTGCAGGAGCAGGGCGTGGACGAGGACGACCGAATCAAGACCGACGGCGCCATGGTCTATGCGCTGCATGCGGCCTACACCGCGAACGGCGAAACAACGCCCGCGCGCCTGACGGCGCAGCGCCGCCAGGCCGACGGCAGCCTGGGCAGCCGCACCACGACCACCCTGAACCCCGACTTCCCGCCGCAGGGCATGTACCTGGCTACTGGCCTGGGCCGCCTGGCCGTGCTGGGCCAGAAGGTGGGTCACGATGTGGGGGCCGCCGTTGCTGCGCCGGGGACATCGCAGCTGGCCCTGCCCAATGTGCCGCCGTCGCAGCGCAAGCTGTCCTTGGACATTTTCCGTACGGCTGACGCAGGGCGGCCATCGCAGACTTCGCGCGTGGAAATCGACGGCGCCCTGGTGGGCAGCCGCATGATCGGCAGCGTGCTGTATGTGGTGAGCGCCTGGACGCCCGACGTAACCCTCTACAACCTGCCTGCCAACAGTACACCCGCGCAGGTCACGGCGGCGCTGGCGTCGCTGGGTGCATCGGACTTGTTGCCGCGCATCCAGGTGGACGGCGCCGCGGCGCAGCCTCTGGTCACAGAGACCGACTGCTACCTGCAGCCCGCCAACGCCTCGCCGGGCCTGCAGCTGACCACCATCACCGCGTTTGACCTGGCTACGCCGGGTCTGGCGCGCAGCAGCCGGTGTTTTGTGGGCGGGGTGGAGGCGATGTACATGTCGGCGCAGAACGTGTACTTCGCGAGCTCGCGGGGCTATTGGGTGGGCGGTGATGCCTGGGTTGCCGCCTTCCCGCGCGATGCGCGCACCGACATCCACAAATTTGCGTTGCAGGGCACGCAGATCAGCTACCGCGGCTCGGGTGAGGTGCAGGGCCATCTGGGCTGGGACGCCGAAAAGAAGCCCTACCGCCTGAGCGAACACAACGGTGACCTGCGCGTGCTGACCTTCACGGGTGAGACGGGCTGGGCAGCCTTGCCGGCGGCCCT
>CALRZF020000041.1:0-17110 GCA_943372585.1 Ramlibacter sp. 2FC
TTCAACGGCACGACCACCCGCAAGCCGGCCAGCCGCTCCAGCGTGGAGCTGATTTTTGACAACGCCGACCACCGAGCCGGCGGCCAGTGGGCCCAGTTTGCCGAAATTGCCGTCAAGCGGGTGCTGACGCGTGACGGCACCAGCAGCTACTACATCAACAACCAGCCGGTGCGCCGGCGCGACGTGCAGGACGTGTTCCTGGGCACCGGCCTGGGCCCGCGCGCCTACGCCATCATCGGCCAGGGCACGATCAGCCGCATCATTGAATCCAAACCTGAAGAGCTGCGCCTGTTCCTGGAAGAAGCCGCGGGCGTATCCAAATACAAGGAACGCCGCCGCGAAACCGAAAACCGCCTGTCAGATACCCGAGAAAACCTGACTCGCGTGGAAGACATCCTGCGCGAGCTGAACAGCAACCTCGAAAAGCTGGAAAAGCAGGCCGAGGTGGCCCAGCGCTACAACGGCCTGCAGGCCGACGTGACGCTCAAGCAGCACCAGCTGTGGTTTCTCAAGCGCACTGAGAGCGAGGTGGACCAGGGCCGCATCAAGGCCGAAGCCGAGAAATCGGTCAACGATCTCGAATCCCGTGTGGCCGACCTGCGCCGTGTGGAAGCCGACCTGGAAACCATTCGCCAGGCGCACTACGCGGCCGGCGACCAGGTCAACCAGGCGCAGGGCCTGCTGTACGAGGCCAGCGCCGAAGTGGGCCGGCTGGAGGCTGAAATCCGCTTTGTGGTGGAAGGCCGCCAACGGGTGGAGCAGCGCCTGATCCAGCTGAAAGAGCAGGTTGCCCAATGGGCCACGCGCCGCGACGACGCGCTGGCCGAGACCGAAACGCTGGAAGCGCAAGGCCTGGAGGCCGAAGAAAAAGCCACCATCCTGGCCGCCCAGGTCGAAGACCAGGCAAGGCAGCTGCCCGATCTGGAAGACGCCCTGCGCCAGGCGCAGGCGCGCGCCACCGAGCAGCGCACCAGCGTCGGTCAGGTGCAGCAGCAGATCCAGGTGCTGGCAGCAGACCAGCGCAATATCGAAGAGCAGTCGCGCGCGCTCACGCTGCGCCGCGAGAAGCTCAGCGCCGACCGCAATGCGCTGGATGCGCCCGACGAGGCGCGCCTGCTGAACCTGCAGACCCAACTGGCCGCTGCGCGGGAAACCGCCGAGGTGGCCGACGCCCGGCTGCACGAGCTGCAAGACCAGGTGCCGGTGCTGGACGAAGACCGCCGAACCCGCCAGGCCGACGTGAACGCCCAGGGCGGGCGTCAGGCCGACCTGTCGGCGCGCATGGAGGCGCTCAAGGCATTGCAGGAAAAAGTGCGCACCGACGGCAAGCTCAAACCCTGGCTCGCCAAGCACGGGCTGGACGGCCTGCAGGGCCTGTGGAGCCGTATCCACATTGAGCAAGGCTGGGAAAGCGCGCTGGAAGCCGCCCTGCGCGAACGCATGAGCTCGCTGGAAGTCAGCCGGCTGGAGATGGTGCGGTCGTTCGCGGGCGACGCACCCCCGGCCAAGCTGGCGTTTTACAGCCCGCCGCAGGCCGGTGTGCCTGAGGCGGCCAGTGCGCTGCCGCGCCTGGCCGACCTGCTGCGCCTGAACGACGCCGGGCAGAAAGCCCTGCTGACCGACTGGCTGCACGGCTGCTACACGGCTGCGAGTTTTGAAGACGCGCTGGCCGCGCGCGACAAGCTGGGCGCCGGCGAAGTCATTTACGTGCAAAGCGGCCATGCCGTCACGGCCCACAGCGTGAGCTTTTACGCTCAGGATTCCGAGCAGGCGGGCCTGCTGGCCCGCGCACAGGAAATCGAGAACCTGGACAAGCAGCTCAAGGCCCAGGCGCTGATCGCTGAAGAGGCCCGCTCGGCCCTGGTGCGGGCCGAGGCCGCGTATTCCGACGCGTCGCAGCGGCTCATCGCGGCCCGCCGCGAGGCAGCTGAGACGCAAAGCCGTGCCCATGAGCTGCAGGTGGAAACCCTGCGCATGACTCAATTGGCCGAGCAGACCCGCGCACGCGCGGAGCAGATTGCGGCTGACCTGGGCGAGGTGGACGGCCAGCTGGACGAACTGCAGGAGCGCCGCGTAACAGCTGAAGCCCGCTTTGAAGAGCTGGACATGCAACTGGCCGACAGCCAGGAACGCCATGCCCAGCTGGACGAACGCGTGATCGGGGCCGAGCGCAAGCTGGCCGAATGCCGCGAACAGCAGCGCAGCCTGGAGCGCCAGGCGCAGGAGGCCGAATTTGCCCAGCGCAGCCTGCAGGCGCGCCGCGGTGAGTTGAGCCGCGCGATTGAAACCGCCGACCAGCAGGCCGCGTCGCTGGCCACCGAGGAGCAGCGTGCGCAAGACGAGCTGACCCGCCTGACCGACGCCGCCGCGCAGGCCGGCCTGCAAAGCGCGCTGTCGGTCAAGCTGGAGCGCGAACAGGCCTTGGGCGCCAAGCGCAGCGAATACGACGACCTGACCACCAAGCTGCGCGCCAGCGACGAGCGCCGCCTGCAGCTCGAGCGCGAGCTGGACCCGCTGCGCCAGCGCATCACCGACATGCAGCTCAAGGAACAGGCCGCGCGCCTGGGCTTTGAGCAGTACGCCCAGCTGCTGACCGACGCCCAGGCCGACCTGGAGGCGGTGGCCAAATCCATTGAAGAAGGCAATGTGAAACTGGGCGGCCTGCAGGGTGAGATCGACCGCCTGCACCGCGAGGTGGCGGCGCTGGGCGCAGTCAACCTGGCAGCGCTGGAAGAGCTGACCACGGCACGCGAACGCAAGCAGTTCCTGGACGCGCAATCGGCCGACCTGAACGAAGCCATGATGACGCTGGAAGATGCGATCAAGAAGATCGACGGCGAAACCCGCGAGCTGCTGGCGGGCACCTTCAACACCGTCAACGAACACTTCGGCAAGATGTTCCCCGAGCTGTTTGGCGGCGGCCAGGCCAAGCTGGTGATGACGGGCGAAGAAATCCTGGACTCTGGCGTGCAGGTGCTGGCCCAGCCGCCCGGCAAGAAGAACCAGACCATCCACCTGCTGTCGGGTGGTGAAAAGGCGCTGACCGCCATTGCGCTGGTGTTTGCGATTTTCCAGCTCAACCCCGCGCCCTTCTGTTTGCTGGACGAGGTGGACGCTCCGCTGGACGACGCCAACACCGAACGCTATGCCAAACTGGTCACGGCCATGAGCCGCGAAACACAGTTCCTGTTCATCAGCCACAACAAGATCGCCATGGAAATGGCCGAACAACTGATCGGCGTGACCATGCAGGAGCAGGGCGTGTCGCGCATCGTGGCGGTGGATATGGAATCGGCCGTGTCGATGGCCGAAGCCGCGTGAGGGCCCCGGCATGAGCAACCTCACACTGGGCCTGGCCATCCTGGGCGGGCTGATCCTGGCGGCGGTCGTGGCCCAAAGTGCCTGGACGTCGCGCCGCAATGCGCCGAAGCAGGCCGAACCCCAGCCGCCTACAGGCAGCGCGGATACATCCGACACGGCGCGCATGGAACCGGCGCTGGACGCTGACGTCATGCCCCCGGCCGCACCCGAAAAAAGACCGGGCCTGGACGCGCTGATTGACGTCATCGCCCCCATCGCCCTGGATGGCCCTGCGTCCGGCGACGCTGCGCTGGCCGCCATGCCGACCACGCGCCGCGCCGGCAGCAAGCCGTTTGCGGTGGAAGGCTTCAACGACAGCACGCGCCAGTGGGAAACCCCGGCGCCGGGCCAGCGCTACAGCGCGTTCCAGGCCGGAGTGCAGCTGGCCAACCGCGTGGGCGCGCTCAACGAGATCGAGTATTCGGAATTTGTCATGAAGGCGCAGGCCTTTGCCGATGCAGTGAATGGTGCGCCTGAGTTCCCGGAAATGCTGCACGAGGTTGCGCGTGCACGCGAGCTGGACCAGTTTGCCAGCGGGCACGATGCCCAGCTGAGTTTTACGCTGCGCGCGCGCAACGCGGCCTGGAGCCCTGGTTACGTGCAGCAGAACGCTGCGCGCCTGGGTTTTGTGCCCGGCGCCATTCCCGGGCGCATGGTGCTGCCCGCCGGTGTGCCCGGCATGCCGCCAGTGTTGGGCCTGGCGTTTGACACCCAGGCCGCCATGGCCGACGACCCGGCGCAGTCCGCCATCCGCGTCGTGACGCTCAGTCTGGACGTGCCCCAGGTGCAGCGCAGCGAACAACCCTTTGTGCGCATGCGCGAATCGGCCATCACGCTGGCCGCGTCCATGGACGGCATCATCACCGACGACAACGGCCAGGTGATCCGCGTGGAAGGCCTGGACGTGATCGGCGCCGACCTGGAGCAGCTGTACGACACGCTGGATGCGCGTGATTTATCGGCTGGGTCGCCGCTGGCCCGTCGGTTGTTTTCGTGATGGCTGAGCCGGACCTCTTCAGCCCCCCAGTACCCGACTCCGCCGCGCAACGCGTGGCCGAGTTGCACCGGTTGCTGCACCACCACGCGCACCGCTACTACGTGCTGGACGAGCCGGAAGTGCCCGACGCAGAGTACGACCGCCTGTTCAAGGAACTGCAGACGCTGGAGGCAGCGCACCCGCACCTGCTGACGCCCGATTCACCCACGCTGCGCGTCGGTGGCAAGGCGCTGGACGCCTTTGACAAGGTGCGCCACCGCGTGCCCATGCTGTCCATCCGCACCGAGACCGACATTGAAGCCACCGGCGCGCAGAACTTTGACGCCCGCGTGCGGCGCGAGCTGGGTCTGGGTGAAACAGATCCCCCCGTGGAATACGTGGCCGAGCTCAAGTTCGACGGCCTGGCCATCAACCTGCGGTATGAGAACGGTGTGCTGGTGCAGGCCGCGACGCGTGGCGACGGCGAGATTGGCGAAGACGTCACGCCCAATATCCGCACCATTGGGCAGATACCGCTGCGGTTGCCGGTGGATGCGCCTGCGGTGCTGGAAGTGCGCGGCGAGGTCTACATGCGCCGCGACGATTTCAACCGCCTGAACGAACAGCAGCGCGAAAAGATCGCCCAAGGCCAGAAGAACGAAAAAACCTACGTCAACCCGCGCAACGCCGCCGCCGGCGCGGTGCGGCAGCTGGATTCCACCATTGCCCGCCAGCGGCCGCTGTCGTTCTTTGCCTATGGCTGGGGCGAAGTCACGCCAGTGGAGCAGGGCGGGCCCGACTTCCAGAATCAGTATGAGACGCTGCTGACGCTGCGCTCCTGGGGCTTCCCTGTGTCGGCGCGGACCACGCTGGCGCGTGGCGCGGCGGAACTGGTGGCTTTTCACCAGGCGGTGGGCACGGAACGCGACAGCCTGCCGTTTGACATTGACGGCGTGGTCTACAAGGTCAACAGCTTTGCGCTGCAGCGCCAGCTGGGCTTTGTGACACGCGAACCGCGCTGGGCCGTGGCGCACAAATACCCGGCGCAGGAGCAACTGACAACGGTGCTGGACATTGACGTGCAGGTGGGCCGCACCGGCAAGCTCACGCCGGTGGCCAAGCTGGCGCCGGTGTTCGTGGGCAATGTGACCGTGACCAACGCCACCCTGCACAACGAAGACGAAACACGCCGCAAGGACGTGCGCATTGGCGACACCGTGATCGTGCGGCGTGCTGGAGACGTGATCCCTGAGGTGGTGTCGGTCCTGCTGGAGCGGCGCGTACCCGGTGCCGGAATATTCACCATGCCCACGCATTGCCCCATCTGCGGCAGCGAGGCGGTACGCGAAGAAGGTGAAGTCAACCATCGCTGCACGGGCGGCCTGTTCTGCGGGGCGCAACGCAAACAAGCCATCCTGCACTATGCCCAGCGCCGCGCGGTGGACATTGAAAACCTGGGCGAAAAGCTGGTGGACCAGCTGGTGGAGGCCGGCGTCATCAAGACCTTGCCGGACCTGTACCGCATGGGGTTCACGGCCCTGGTCGCGCTGGACCGCATGGCCGAAAAGTCCGCGCAGAACGTGCTGGATTCACTGGAAAAGGCCAAGCACACCACCTTGCCGCGCTTCCTGTTTGGCTTGGGCATCCGCCATGTGGGCGAGGCCACGGCCAAGGACCTGGCGCGCCACTTCGGCAAGCTGGACGCCATCATGGACGCCAGCGTCGAGCACCTGCTGGAAGTCAACGACGTGGGACCGGTGGTGGCGCAAAGCATCCGCACCTTCTTCGACCAGCCGCACAACCGAGAGGTGGTGGAGCAACTGCGCGCCTGCGGCGTGCACTGGGAAGAAGGCGAGCCTGCGGCCCGCGCCCCCAAGCCCCTCACAGGCAAGACCATCGTGCTGACCGGCACCCTGCCCACCCTGAGCCGCGACGAAGCCAAGGACATGCTCGAAGCCGCCGGCGCCAAGGTGGCGGGCTCGGTCAGCAAGAAGACCGACTACGTGGTGGCCGGTGCCGAGGCCGGCAGCAAGCTGGACAAGGCGCGCGAGCTGGGGGTGGCGGTGCTGGACGAAGACGGCTTGCGCGCGCTGCTGGCAGACGGACCTTCGAGCTGACAAGCCGCGGGTCATATGTCCTTATTTCTGTACAATGAAGGGCATGCAAGCCGTCACCTACACCCATGCCCGTAACCACCTCACGGCCACGATGGACAAAACCATCGAGGACCATGAGCCGGTGATCATTACCCGTCAGAACGGTGGCGCCGTGGTGATGATGTCGCTGGAAGACTTTCAGGCTTGGGAAGAGACGGCATACCTGCTGAACAGCCCGGCCAACGCCCGAAAGCTCATGAAATCGCTGGACGAAGCCAACCGCGGCAAAACGCTAACCAAGACCCTGCCTCAGCTTCGCAAACTGGCCGCTGGCTGATCCTGCCGGCCGTGGACATCCAGTTCACGCTCACGGGTTGGGCGGAATTTCAGGAATTGCTCAAGCTGGACCGCAAGCTGTTCGCCCGGACGGTTGATTTGATTGAAGCGGTGTCGCGCGAGCCTTTCTCCGGCATCGGCAAACCCGAATCGCTCAAGCATCAACTGGCAGGCTGCTGGTCGCGTCGCATCAATAACATGCACAGGCTGGTTTATCGCGTCAACGGGAACGCGCTCATCATCCTCAGCTGCACCTACCACTATGGTGAATAGAGCCGTCAGTGAATGGGGGCATCAGCTGGGTTGGAGTCGGCAGGCCCAGCCTCAGGCCGCAGCCACAACCACACCAGCACCACCGCCATGCAGGCAATCGCCAGCAACGCAGCCCAGCGGATCTTCACAAACCACAGCAGCGACACCGCGCTGGCGCTCATGACCACGGTGGCGGTCCATTTGGCGCGGCGGCGCACCACGCCGCCGTGGCGCCAGTCTCGCAGGGATTGTCCGAAATGGGGGTGGTCTTCGAGCCAGGCCAGCAGGCGCGGCGAGCTGCGCGCTGCAGCCCAGGCAGCCAGCAGGAGGAACGGCACGGTTGGAACCACGGGCAAAAAGATGCCGACCACGCCCAGCGCCAGGCTGATAACGGCGACGGTCAGCAGCAGCCAGCGCAGAGGGGCAGGTAGCCGTGCAGGCCCGGGTTGAGCTGTAACAGCGGGGGATGGGGCAGCAGATTCAACATGCACGCAGGCATTGTGCCGTTATGCTGAGTGCTTCAGGGTATTCTGGTGCCACATGACCGTTCGCGACATTCTCAAGATGGGCGACCCGCGCCTTTTGCGCGTGGCGCAGCCCGTGTCGGCGTTTGATACCGACGAACTGCACCTGCTGGTGCGCGACATGTTCGAGACCATGCACGCCGTCAATGGCGCGGGCCTGGCCGCGCCGCAGATCGGTGTGGACCTGCAACTGGTGATTTTTGGCACCGACACCGTCAACCCCCGCTACCCCGACGCACCGCCCGTGCCGCGTACCGTGCTGCTCAACCCGGTGATCACGCCCTTGGGCGACGCCGAGGAAGACGGCTGGGAGGGCTGCCTGTCCGTGCCCGGCTTGCGAGGTGTGGTGCCGCGTTGGGCACGCATCCGCTACACGGGCTTTGACCCGTATGGCGACCCCATCGACCGCGTGGCCGATGGTTTTCATGCCCGGGTGGTGCAGCATGAATGCGACCACCTGATCGGCAAGCTGTACCCCATGCGGGTGCGCGATTTCACTCAATTCGGCTACACAGACGTGCTGTTTCCCGGTCTGGACGCCGGTGACGACGACTGAAACTCCGCACGATCCCGGCTACCGGACCAAACTCGAAACGATTCACGGCGCAGGCGCCGACCTGCAGGTGCGGTCATTGCTGGACCGCCAGCAGTTTCACGACCCGCTGGGTACCGCTGAAGCGCTGGGCATATCGTCGGCCACCTGGCCGCTGTTTGGCCTGCTGTGGCCCACAGGCCGTGTGCTGGCCCATGCCATGGTGTCGTTTGAGCTCAAGGGCCGGCGCATCCTGGAGCTGGGCTGCGGGCTGGCGCTGGCCAGCCTGGTGATCCACCGCCGGGGTGGCGACATCACCGCCAGCGACTGCCACCCGTTGACCGAGGCCTTTTTGCTGGAGAACCTGCGCCTCAATGACCTGCCGGCCATGAAATACCAGACCGGCCACTGGGACCGGCGCAACCCCGGGCTGGGCCGGTTTGACCTGATCATCGGCAGCGACCTGCTGTACGACCGCGACCAGCCGCAGTCGCTGTCGCAGTTCATCGACCGGCATTCCGGCAGCGATGTGGAGGTGATGATCGGGGACCCCGACCGCGCCAACCACGGCAGCTTCAGCCGCAAGATGGAGGTGTTGGGGTATTCGCACACGCAAACGCGTGTGACCTCACTACCGGACGGCGCGATCTACAAGGGCCGGCTGCACAGCTACCTGCGCGCCGGTCCGCAGTAACCGGCCTCAGGACGCCGAGGCCAGCGCTTCCAGCAGCTCGGTCTCGATCGCGATCTGCGCCTTGTTCTGCTGCAGCTCGGGGCCGTCGATCAAAAAGGTGTCTTCCACCCGTTCGCCCAGCGTCGTGACCTTGGCCAGCTGCAGGTTCAGCTTGTGGCGGGCCAGCACCCGGGCCACGCTGTACAGCAGGCCGGCGCGGTCGCTGGCCGAGATGCTCAGCAGCCAGCGCTGGGCCTTTTCGTCCGGCGCCAGGTGCACGCGCGGCGCCACAGGGAAGCTCTTGACCCGGCGTGACACCCGGCCGCGGCTGGGCGGGGGCAGGGGGCCGGGCTCTTCAATGGTGTGGTCCAGCTCGCTTTCGACCATGCTGATCATTTCGCGGTAGTGCTCGGGCAGCATGGGCGTCACGACCTGGAACGTGTCCAGCGCATAACCGTTGGCGGCAGTGTGCACCTTGGCGTCCAGGATGCTGAAGCCGGCCTGGTCAAAGTAGCCGCAGATGCGGGCGAACAGGTCGGTCTGGTCGGGCGTGTACACCAGCACCTGCAGGCCTTCGCCCACGGCCGAGCGGCGTGCGCGCACGATGCACTTGGCCGTGCCCACGTGGCGCGACAGCATGCGTGTGTGCCAGGCGATGTCGCCCGCGTCGTGGCGCATGAAATAGCCCACGTCCAGTGTGTCCCACAGTTTCCTGTGCGCCTCGTGCGGCAGGGCGTGCAGCGCCAGCATGACCAGCGCGTCGCGTTTGCGGGCTTCCACCTCGGCGTCGGGGTCCGGGGCGCGGCCGCCCAGCACGCGCAGGGTGTAGCGGTACAGGTCCTCCAGCAGCTTGCCCTTCCAGGCGTTCCAGACCTTGGGGCTGGTGCCGCGGATATCAGCCACCGTGAGCAGGTACAGGGCGGTCAGGTTGCGCTCGTTGCCCACGCGTTTGGCAAATGCGGCAATCACGTCGGGGTTGCTCAGGTCTTCCTTCTGGGCAATGCGGCTCATGCTCAGGTGTTCCTTGACCAGGAACTCAATGAGCTTGCATTCGTCGCGGTGCACGCCGTGCTGGCGGCAAAAGGCGCGCACATCGCGCGCGCCCAGCTCCGAATGATCGCCGCCGCGGCCCTTGGCGATGTCGTGGAACAGCGCGGCCGCATAAAGAATCCAGGGCTTGTCCCAGCCGGCGGCCAGCTGCGAGCAGAACGGGTATTCGTGCGCGTGCTCCACGATGAAGAACCGCCGCACATTGCGCAGCACCATCAAAATGTGCTGGTCCACGGTGTACACATGGAACAGGTCGTGCTGCATCTGCCCCACGATCTTGCGGAACACCCACAGGTAGCGGCCCAGCACCGAGGTCTGGTTCATCAGCCGCATGGCGTGCGTGATGCCCTTGGGCTCCTGCAGGATGGCCATGAACAGCTGGTGGTTGACCGGGTCGTTGCGGAACTTGCCGTCCATGATGTCGCGCGCGTTGTACAGCGCGCGCAGCGTGCGCGCCGACAGGCCCTTGATACCCACGGTGCGCTGGTACAGCAAAAACGTTTCCAGGATGGCGTGCGGGTTCTTCTGGTACAGGTCGTCGCTGGCCACCTCCAGCATGCCGGCCTTGTCCGAGAAACGGCCGTTGATCGGGCGCGGCTCGTGCGTGCTGGGGTTCAGGCGCTCTTCAATGTTCAGCAACAGGATCTGGTTGAGCTGGGTCACGGCCTTGGCGGCCCAGTAGTAGCGCTTCATCAGCGCTTCGCTAGCGCGGGCCACCAGGCGGCCATCAGGCGACATTTCGTTGGCGTAGCCAAACGATTCGGCTACGGCCGTCTGCAGGTCAAACACCAGACGGTCTTCACGCCGATGCGCCAGCAGGTGCAGCCGCGCGCGGATCAGGCTGAGCAGCGCCTCGTTGCGTTTGATCTGCAGCGCTTCAAACGGGGTGGCCAGGCCGCTCCTGGCCAGCTCATCCCAGGTCTTCCCCAGGCCCGCTGCCTTGGCCACCCACAAAATGACCTGCAGGTCGCGCAGGCCGCCGGGCGATTCCTTGCAGTTGGGCTCCAGTGAATAGGGGGTGTTTTCAAACTTGGTGTGGCGCTGGCGCAGCTCCAGCGTTTTGGCCACAAAGAACGCCTTGGGGTCGATGCCCGCGTCAAACCGGCTCGCAAACTGGCTGTACAGCTTGCGGCTGCCGGCCACCAGGCGCGATTCGAGCAGCGAGGTCTGCACTGTCACGTCTTTTTCGGCCTCGGCCACGCAGTCGGCCAGCGTGCGCACGCTGGAGCCGATTTCCAGCCCGCTATCCCAGCAACTGCCAATGAAACCTTCCAGCTTGCGTTTGAGCGCCTCGTCGGCGTCGGGCGACACGCCGTCGGGCATGAGCAGCAGTACGTCCACATCAGAGTGAGGGAACAGTTCGCCACGCCCGAAGCCGCCCACAGCCACCAGTGCAAAACCGGGCGGAAAGCCGGCCTGCTCCCACAGCGTGCGCAGCGCGTCATCGGCCAGGCCCGCCAGGCCCTGCAGCAGCTTGCGGATGCCGCGTGTAGAGGCGCCGCTGGCCTGCACGGTCTGCAGCAGGGCGGCCTTTTTGACGCGGTAGCCGTCGCGCAGCGCCTGGGCCGCCTCGGTGCTGGCCATGACCCTAGGCCGCAGCAGGCGCGGGGGCGGCGGCGGCGGTCACAAACGCCGGCGGGGGCGGGCTGCCCGCCGACAGCGTCAGCACCTCATAACCCGTCTCGGTGACCAGGATGGTATGTTCCCACTGGGCGGACAGCGAATGGTCCTTGGTCACGATGGTCCAGCCGTCGCCCATTTCCTTGATGTCCTTGCGCCCGGCGTTGATCATGGGCTCGATGGTGAAGGTCATGCCGGGCTTGAGTTCTTCCAGCGTGCCGGGCTTGCCGTAGTGCAGCACCTGCGGCTCCTCATGGAACACCTTGCCGATGCCGTGGCCGCAAAATTCCCGAACCACGCTGTAGCCGTTGCTTTCGGCAAATTTCTGGATGGCATAGCCGATGTCGCCCAGCCGTGCGCCGGGCTTGACCCGCACGATGCCGTGCCACATGGCCTCGAACGTGATGGCGCACAGGCGTTTGGCAGCGATGGAGGTGTCGCCGATCAGGTACATGCGGCTGTTGTCGCCAAACCATCCGTCCTTGGTGATGACGGTGACATCAATGTTCATGATGTCGCCCTTTTTCAGGGGCTTGTCGTTGGGGATGCCGTGGCACACCACGTGGTTGAGCGATGTACACAGCGACGCCGGGTAGGGCGGGTAGCCGGGCGGCTGGTAGCCCAGGGTGGCCGATCGGGTGCCCTGGACGTTAACCATGTAGTCGTTGGCCAGGCGGTCGATTTCCCGCGTGGTGACGCCGGGTTTGACGTGCGGCGTCAGGTAGTCCAGCACCTCGGAGGCCAGCCGGCAGGCCTCGCGCATGCCGCGCACACCGTCGGCGTCTTTGTAGGTAATGCTCATGGGTTGGGATTATCCCATTCGGTGAAATCCCCCGCAGGTAGAATTCAGGGTTTCCACGGGGCTGCCCATTCAGCGCAGTACCGGACCGGTTTCCAAGCTCTCCCAAGGCCACCACGTGACCCTGCACATCACCCAGTTTGAGGGCGGCAATGCTCTCAGCGACTTCCGAGTCCAGCAACTCCTTCCGCGCCTGCAAGCCATCCACGACCGCATCACGGGTATTGCGGCGCGCTACGTGCACCTGGTGGCGTCTGACACCCCGCCGCCCGAGGGCGACAAGACCCGGCTGGCCTCGCTGCTGGTCTACGGTGACCCGTACAGCGGCCCTACCGACGGCGACCTGATCGTCGTCACCCCCCGTTTCGGGACCGTCTCCCCCTGGGCCAGCAAGGCCACCGACATCGCCCACAACTGCGGCATTGCCATCAAGCGCGTGGAGCGCATCACCGAATACCGCCTGACGGTCAAGACCGGCCTGCTGGGCGGCGGCGCGCTAAGCGATGGCCAGCGCGCGGCCGTGGCGGCCCTGCTGCACGACCGCATGACCGAAAGCGCCATGTTCGACCGCGCCCAGGCGCTGGGCCTGTTCACCGAGCTGCAGGCCGCCCCCATGGAATACGTGGATGTGCTGGGCGGCGGCCGCCCTGCGCTGGAGCAGGCCAACACCCAGTTCGGCCTGGCCCTGGCCGATGACGAGATTGACTACCTGGTGGCCGCTTTCACCGGCCTCAAGCGCAACCCGACCGACGTGGAATTGATGATGTTCGCGCAGGCCAACAGCGAACACTGCCGCCACAAGATCTTCAACGCGGCCTTCACCATCGACGGCGTGGCGCAGGACAAGAGCATGTTCGGCATGATCCGCCACACCCACCAGACCAGCCCGCAGCACACGGTGGTGGCCTATTCAGACAACGCCTCGGTCATGGAAGGCTGCGACGTGCAGCGTTTCTGGCCCGGCGACGGCCAGCGCTATGGCAAGACCGGTGCCACCCACCATGTGCTGATGAAGGTGGAAACCCACAACCACCCCACGGCCATCAGCCCGTTCCCCGGTGCCAGCACCGGCGCGGGCGGCGAAATCCGCGACGAGGGCGCCACCGGCCGTGGCTCGCGGCCCAAGGCGGGCCTGACCGGCTTTACCGTGTCCAAGCTGTGGCCTGAAGAGTCGGGTGATGTGTTCGGCAAGCCCGAACACATTGCCAGCCCGCTGCAGATCATGACCGAGGGGCCGCTGGGCGGCGCCGCGTTCAACAACGAATTCGGCCGGCCCAACCTGCTCGGCTACTTCCGCGAATACGAACAGACCATCACCAGCGACGCCGACAGCATCCGCCGCGGCTACCACAAGCCCATCATGATTGCGGGCGGCCTGGGCACCATTGATGCACGACTCACGCAGAAAATTGAATTCCCGGCGGGATCGCTGCTGATCCAGCTGGGCGGCCCGGGCATGCGCATCGGCATGGGTGGCAGCGCGGCCAGCTCCATGGCCACCGGCGCCAACGCCGCCGAGCTGGACTTTGACTCCGTGCAGCGCGGCAACCCCGAGATCGAGCGCCGTGCACAGGAGGTCATCAACCACTGCTGGGCGCAGGGGGATGCCAACCCGATTCTTGCGATCCACGACGTGGGCGCGGGCGGCCTGTCAAACGCTTTCCCCGAACTGACCAACGATGCGGGCCGCGGTGCGCGGTTTGACCTGCGAGCCGTGCCGCTGGAAGAGTCCGGCCTGGCCCCGAAGGAAATCTGGTGCAACGAGAGCCAGGAACGTTATGTGATGGCCATTGCGCCGGAATCTCTGGCGCTGTTCAAGTCGTTCTGCGAGCGCGAACGTTGCCCGTTTGCGGTCGTGGGTGTGGCAACTGAAGAACGTCAACTCGTGGTGGCCGATGATGGCGCGGCCAGCCCGGTGGACATGCCCATGAACGTGCTGCTGGGCAAGCCACCCAAGATGCACCGCGACGTGAAGACGGTGGCCAGACAGTTCCAGCCCATTGACCTGACCGGCGTGAAGCTGCAGGACGCCGCCATCGCCGTGCTGGGCAACCCGACTGTGGCGTCCAAGCGCTTTCTGGTCACCATCGGCGACCGCACCGTGGGCGGTTTAAGCCACCGCGACCAGATGGTCGGCCCCTGGCAGGTGCCCGTGGCCGACTGCGCCGTGACATTGGCCGACTACACCGGCTTTGCGGGCGAGGCCATGAGCATGGGCGAGCGTACGCCGCTGGCCGCCATGAACGCATCCGCGTCGGGCCGCATGGCGGTGGCCGAGGCCATTACCAATCTGCTGGCCGCACCGATCGAGCTGCCGCGCGTCAAGCTGTCGGCTAACTGGATGGCCGCCTGTGGTGAGGCGGGCGAGGATGCTGCGCTGTACGAAACGGTTCGCGCTATCGGCATGGAACTGTGCCCGGCGCTGGGCATCAGCGTGCCGGTGGGCAAGGACAGCCTGTCCATGCGCACGCAGTGGTCTGAGGGTTCGGACAAAAAGAAGGTCACATCCCCCGTCAGCCTGATCGTCAGCGCTTTCGCCACGCTGGCCGATGTACGCGGCACGCTCACGCCGCAGCTGGACGCCGCCGAGCCCGACACCACGCTGGTGCTGGTGGACCTGGGCCGGGGCAAAAACCGCATGGGCGGCAGCATCCTGGAACAGACCCTCAACCAGACCGGCTGCACCGACGCCGCCGGAGTGCCCGACCTGGACCAGCCGCAGGACCTGGTGAACCTGGTCAACGCCGTGAATGCACTGCGCGCCAAGGGCCAGGTGCTGGCCTACCACGACCGCAGCGACGGCGGCCTGTTTGCCGCAGCCGCCGAAATGGCCTTTGCCGGCAACGTGGGCGTGGCGCTGAACGTGGACATGCTGGTGCTGGAAGGCGACGGCATCAGCGACAGCCGCATGGACACGGGCGACGCCAAGAACTGGGCCGGCCAGGTCGGCGCCCGCCGCGAAGAACTGACGCTGCGCGCCCTGTTCAATGAAGAGCTGGGCGTGCTGCTGCAGGTGCGCACCGCGCAGCGCAACGAGGTCATGCAGACGCTGCGCGAGCACGGCCTGAGCGCTTTCAGCCACTTCGTCGGTAAAACCCGTCCCACGTCATCCACGATGGACGTGGGCAAGGGCGAGCTGCAGGTCTGGCGCGACACCAAGGCGGTCTTCAGCGCCAAGCTGGCCGATCTGCACCAGGTCTGGGACAGCGTGAGCTGGAAGATCTGCCGCCAGCGTGACAACCCGGAGGGCGCCGACGCTGAACACGCCGCCGTTGGCGACCCCGCGAATCCCGGCTTGCATGTGCATTTGGCAAACGCTGCGCCCGCAGCCCCCGCCATCCACACCGCCCGTCCCAAAGTCGCCATCCTGCGCGAGCAGGGCGTCAACTCGCATGTGGAGATGGCCTACACCTTCACCGAGGCCGGCTTTGACGCCTATGACGTGCACATGACCGACCTGCAAACGGGCCGGGCGCGTCTGTCGGACTTCAAGGGCGTGGTGGCCTGCGGCGGCTTCAGCTATGGCGACACGTTGGGTGCGGGCATTGGCTGGGCGCGCAGCATCACCTTCAACCCGGTGCTGGCCGACCAGTTCAAGGCCTTCTTTGGCCGTGCCGACACCTTCGGCCTGGGCGTGTGCAACGGCTGCCAGATGTTTGCCGAGCTGGCCGACATCATCCCCGGCGCGCAGGCCTGGCCGCGTTTCACCACCAACCGCAGCGAACGCTTCGAGGCACGCCTGTCCATGGTGGAAGTGCTTGAATCCCCGAGCCTGTTCCTGCAGGGCATGGCGGGCGCGCGCCTGCCGATCGCCGTGGCGCACGGCGAGGGTTATGCCAATTTCGCTTACCGCGGCGACAAGGCCCATGTCATCGCTGCCATGCGCTACGTGGACAACACCGGCGCGCCAACCGAGGCCTATCCCTTCAACCCCAACGGCAGCCCCGGCGGTCTGACGGCGGTGACCACGGCCGACGGGCGCTTTACCGCGCTCATGCCGCACCCCGAGCGGGTGTTCCGCAACATCCAGATGAGCTGGACGTCCGGCGACAAAAGCGCCCACAGCCCCTGGATGCAGATCTGGCATAACGCCAGGCGCTGGGTGGGGTAAGCGGCGTGGCGGCCGTGCAGCGCCTGCAGCCCGGCCATGCCGCGGCCTACCGTGCGTTGATGCTGGACGCCTATGCCCGCCACCCGGACGCCTTCACCTCCAGCGTGGCGGAACGCGAAGCGCTGCCTTTGTCCTGGTGGCAGGAACGGCTGTCCACCGATGCACAGGCGGCGTCTGTTGTGCTGGGTGCTTTCGCCGGCGCCGCGCTGGCAGGTGTCGCCGGCCTGTCATTCGACTCACGCGACAAGGCCCGTCACAAGGCCACGCTGTTCGGCATGTATGTGCCCGAACAGCACCGCCGCAGCGGCCTGGGCCGTGACCTGGTCTTGGCAACACTGGTCCAGGCCCGTGCGCGGTCGGGTACGCGGGTGGTGCAGCTCACCGTCACCCAGGGAAACAAGGCAGCCCAGGCGCTGTACGAGCGCTGCGGCTTCGTGGCGTTCGGCTTGGAGCCTATGGCCGTTGCGGTTGCGGGCGGCTTTGTCAACAAGGTGCACATGTGGTGTGATCTGGGCTCCTGGAGCCCCACATGACCATCGAACTGAACAAGGACGCCCGCGCAGAGGCCATCACCTCCATCCAGCGCTACTTCGAAGAAAACATGGAAGAGCGCATCGGCAACATTGCCGCTGGCGGGCTGCTGGGCTATTTCCTGGAGGAAATCGGCCCCCTCGTCTACAACAAGGCCGTGGCCGACGTGCAGGAGCGGTTGCAGATGCGTGTGGCCGAACTGGATATCGACATCCACGAGGACGAGTTCCAGTACTGGCGCAAGTACGAC
>CALRZF020000042.1:0-16442 GCA_943372585.1 Ramlibacter sp. 2FC
CCGGCTGCCGTCGTCAAGACGCTGAACGACGGCCTGAAGAAAGCCCTGAAAGACCCCGAGTTCATCAAGAAGCAGGAAGGCCTGGGCGCCGTGGTGGTGAACGACAAGCGCGTGGAACCTGCTGAGCACAAGGCCTTCGTGACGGCCGAGATCGCCAAGCTGAAGGGCCCGATCGACGCCGGCAAGCAGTACGCTGACTGAGCCTGAGTTGATGTCCCGCGCATCTGCGCTGAGAAGCCGCCTTCGGGCGGCTTTTTTGTGGCCGGCGTACCCATGACGGCAATCCTGCGCGTGGTGGATTCCATCACCGAACTCGGCGCGGCCGATGCGGGCTGCATCGCCGTCAGCGGCTCGCACGGCGGCATCAGCTCGGCACGCTTTGCGCTGGCGGCCAGACCGCTTCTGAGCGTGTTCAACAATGCCGGCATCGGCAAGGACGGCGCGGGCATTGCCGGGCTGGCCTTGCTGCAGGCACAAGACCTGGCGGCCTGCACCGTGGAACACCACAGCGCGCGCATCGGAGATGCGCACAGCACGCTCAACGATGGCATCATCAGCCACGTAAACGCGCTTGCAGAGGCGCTGGGCATCGCGCCCGGTTGGACCTGTCGGCAGGCGGTTGAAAAAATAGCCAACTGAAGGAGACTTTCACCATGACCCCCTCATTCCAGACCGGCCGCCGCATGGTCCTCGCAGCTGTTGCCGCCAGCGCAGCCGCCTTGCTTGCCGGGCCTGCCGCCGCGCAAGGCGCATGGCCCTCCAAGCCCGTGCGGATCGTGGTGCCATTTGCTCCCGGCGGCACGACCGACATCCTGGCGCGTGCCATCGCGCCCGAGCTGTCCAAGGCGTTCGGCCAGCAGTTTGTGGTGGAAAACCGCGCCGGCGCAGGCGGCAATATCGGTGCCGACCTGGTGGCCAAGGCGCCCAACGACGGCTACACGCTGCTCATGGGCACGGTGGGCACGCAGTCCATCAACAAATGGCTGTACGCGCGCATGCCGTTCGATCCGCAAAAGGACTTCGTGCCGATCACACTGGTGGCCGGCGTGCCCAACGTCATGGTCGTCAACACCGAAAAAGCCGCGGCGCGCAACATCCGCACCGTGGAAGACTTCGTGAAATACGCCAAGGCCAACCCCGGCAAGCTGAACATGGCGTCCAGCGGCAACGGCACCTCCATTCACCTGGCGGGCGAACTGTTCAAGGCCATGACCGGCACCTACATGACGCACTTTCCGTACGGCGGCTCGGGCCCGGCCCTGCTGGCGCTGGTGGGCGGTGACATGGACGTGATGTTCGACAACCTGCCGTCTTCCATGCAGCTCATCAAGGCCGGCAAGCTGAAGGCACTGGCCGTCACCAGCTCGCAACGCTCTGCGGCGCTGCCCGATGTGCCCACCGTGGAACAGGCCGGCGGCGGCGCACTGAAGGGCTTTGACGCCAGCTCATGGTTCGGCCTGCTCGCGCCCGCCGGCACGTCCATGGACATTGTCAACCGGGTTCAGCAGGAAACCGCCAAGGCACTGAACGCGCCGGCGGTCAAGGAACGGCTGCTGGCCAACGGCGCCATTCCCAGCGGCAACACGCCGGCCGAGTTTGCGAAACTGATCGACGCCGAGCTGAAGAAGTGGCAGCCTGTGGTGAAGGCGTCGGGCGCCAAGGTCGACTGAAGCCGAAGCAGCACCTCAGACGCCCCAGACCACATCCGCCTGCGCCGCGTCACAGCGGCGCAGCATGTCCAGGAACGGCTTGGCGCGCTGGCGCAGGCTGATGCCTTCCGTGGACGTCTGACCGTCGGCAGGCTCTGCAGCGTCGGTGCCGGCGGCCTTCTTCATGGATTCTTCCTGGGCGATGGCGCCTTCCAGTGCGCTGATGGCCGCGGGGATCTGCCCGGCCGTGATGATGCCTTTGGCGCTGGCGTCCTTGCCGATGATCTCCAGCACACGGCGGCCCTGCGGCTCCAGCATGATGAGGTCGCCGTCTGCCTTGGATTTGAATTTGTAGATCATTTGCCGTCCTTGTTGCGGTTGTAGCCTGGGCGCTGTGCCGCGCGCATGGGCATCCGAATATTCTGCACCGGCTCATCTTGTACCAAAGCGGCCTTTTGTAGGACAGATTCGCTTTGTGTCAACGCATCCCCCTGTTGACTTTGATTTGTTTAAGCCTAAACTATTTCTCCATGAATATCCTGTGCATTGGCGGCGGCCCGGCTGGTTTGTACTTTGCACTGCTCATGAAGCAGCGCAACCCCGGCCACCGGGTGGTGGTGGTGGAGCGCAACCGCCCGTTTGACACGTTTGGCTGGGGTGTGGTGCTGTCGGACCAGACGCTGGGCAACCTGCGCACGGCCGACCCCGTCAGCGCGCGCCTGATCGGTGATGCGTTCAACCACTGGGACGATATCGAGGTCTTCTTCAAGGGCCGCTCGGTGCGATCTACAGGCCATGGTTTTTGCGGCATTGGCCGCAAACGCCTGCTGAACATCCTGCAGGAACGTTGCCTGGCGCTCGGCGTGGAGCTGGTGTTTGAAACCGACGTGACCGACGACCAGGTACTGGCAGCGCAGTACGGCGCGGACCTGGTCATCGCCAGCGACGGGTTGAACAGCCGCATCCGCAACCGCTACGCCGCCACCTACCAGCCCGACGTGGATCTGCGACAGTGCCGCTTTGTGTGGCTGGGCACGCGCAAGACTTTTGACGCGTTCACCTTCGCGTTTGAGAAGACCGAACACGGCTGGTTCCAGGCCCATGCCTACAAGTTTGACGGCGAAACATCCACCTTCATCGTTGAAACGCCTGAAGCCGTATGGAAAGCGCATGGCCTGGACAGCATGAGCCAGGAAGATGCCGTTGCGTTCTGCGAAAAACTGTTCGCCCGCTACCTGGACGGCAACGCGCTGATCAGCAATGCCACGCACCTGCGCGGCTCGGCCATCTGGATCCGCTTTCCCCGTGTGGTGTGCAACACCTGGGTGCACCGCGAGCACGTCAACGGCCGGGCGGTGCCCATCGTGCTGATGGGCGACGCGGCGCACACAGCACATTTTTCGATCGGCAGCGGCACCAAGCTGGCGCTGGAAGACGCGATTGACCTTGCCGACGAATTTGCCACCGGCCACGACATGGACACGGTGCTGCAGGGCTACGAGGCGCGGCGCAGCGTGGAGGTGCTGAAGATCCAGAACGCCGCGCGCAACTCCACCGAATGGTTTGAGAACGTCGAGCGCTACAGCGGCATGGAAGTCGAGCAGTTCGCCTATTCGCTGCTCACGCGCAGCCAGCGCATCAGCCACGAGAACCTGCGCCTGCGCGACGCGAAGTGGCTGGAGGGCTATGAGGGCTGGCTGGCCGGTGGCAAGCCGGTGCTGCCGATGCTGACTTCGCTGAAGGTGCGCGACATCGAGCTGAAGAACCGCGTCGTGGTGTCACCCATGGCCACCTACAGTGCGGTGGACGGCGTACCGCAGGATTTTCATCTGGTGCATCTGGGCGCGCGCGCGCTGGGTGGCGCCGCGCTGGTGTTTGTGGAGATGACCAGCCCGACGCCGGAGGGCCGCATCACGCCCGGCTGTCCCGGTTTGTGGAATGACACGCAGCAAGCGGCGTTCAAACGTATTGTGGATTTCGTTCACCAGTCCAGCACGGCCAAAATCGGCGTGCAGCTCGGCCACAGCGGCCCCAAGGGTTCCACGCAGGTGGGCTGGGAACAGATGGACGAGCCGCTGGCCAGCGGCAACTGGCCGCTGCTGGCGGCCAGCAGTGTGGCCTACGGCGAGCAAAACCAGGTGCCCGCCGCCATGACCCGCGCCGACATGGACCGGCTGCGCGACGCTTTCGTGGCTTCCACGCGGCGGGCCGCCGAAGCGGGCTTTGACTGGCTGGAGCTGCACTGCGCGCACGGCTATCTGTTGTCCAGTTTCATCACGCCGCTGACCAACCTGCGCACGGATGAGTACGGCGGCTCGCTGGACAACCGCTGCCGCTACCCGCTGGAAGTGTTCCGTGCGATGCGCGCCGCGTGGCCCGCGGGTCTGCCCATGAGCGTGCGCATCTCCGCGCACGACTGGGCGCCGGGCGGCCACACGGCTGACGACGCCGTGGCGGTGGCCCGTCTGTTCAAGGACGCGGGCTGCGATTTCATCGACGTGTCGTCAGGCCAGACCACGCGGCAAGCCAGGCCGGTGTACGGCCGCATGTACCAGACCCCGTTTGCCGACCGCATCCGCAACGAAGCGGGCATCCGCACCATTGCCGTGGGCGCGATCAGCGAAGCCGACCATGCCAACAGCATCATTGCCGCGGGCCGCGCCGACCTGTGCGCCGTGGCACGCCCGCACCTGGCGGACCCGGCCTGGACGCTGCACGAGGCAGCGCGCCTGGACAGCCGCGCCATTGAATGGCCGCGCGAATACCTGAGCGGTCGCGACCAGCTTTACCGTGAGCTGGCGCGCCAGCGGCAGATGCAGGCCACCGAGGCCGCACGTGCCCGGAACAACGCCAACGAGGAAGGATGACCCCATGGACCTGGAAGCCCGCGCCCACAGCGAACATCCCGAGGCACTGCGGCTGTGGCTGCGCCTGCTGACCTGCACGCAGCTGGTGGAAAAGCAGGTGCGCAGCCGCCTGCGCGAGCAGTTTGACACCACGCTGCCGCGCTTTGACCTGATGTCGCAGCTGGAGCGCGCACCCGACGGCCTGAAGATGAACGAGCTGTCGCGCCGCATGATGGTGACCGGCGGCAACGTCACCGGCATCACCGACCAGCTGGTGACCGAAGGACTCGTGGAACGCGTGGACGTCGAAGGTGATCGCCGCGCCTACCGCGTGCGCCTGACGGCCCGCGGGCGCCGCCTGTTCCATGAAATGGCGCGCGAGCACGAGCAGTGGATCGTCGATGCGTTTGACGCATTGAGCGAGCGCGAAGTGGCCACCCTGCACAAGCTGCTGGGCAAGGTCAAGGAACACAGCCAGAACCAGACCGGCGCGGAGGCCGCATGAAACACTATATTGGCAGCGCCAACCCGATGCGGGCGCAGTTCAGTCCACAGGCGGCCTACGCTGGCCGGCACTTCAGCTGGGCGTTTGACGCGGGCGTGGGCACCATCACCCTGAACCGGCCCGAGCGCAAGAACCCGCTGACGTTTGATTCGTACGCCGAGCTGCGTGACCTGTTCGGCGCACTGAAGTTCGCAACCGACGTGAAGGCCGTGGTGGTCACGGGCGCGGGTGGCAACTTCTGCTCGGGCGGCGACGTGCACGAAATCATCGGCCCGCTCACCCAAATGACCATGCCCGAATTGCTGGAGTTCACCCGCATGACCGGCGCGCTGGTCAAGGCGATGCGTGATTGCCCGCAGCCGGTGTTGGGTGCCATCGACGGCATCTGCGCTGGTGCCGGCGCCATGATGGCGCTGGCCTGTGACATGCGCTGGGGCACGGCGGGCACGAAGACTGCGTTCCTGTTCACCCGCGTGGGGCTGGCCGGTGCGGACATGGGCGCCTGCGCGCTGCTGCCGCGCGTGATCGGCCAGGGCCGTGCGTCGGAGCTGCTGTTCACCGGCCGCGTGATGACGGCGACCGAAGGCCTGGCCTGGGGCTTCTTCAACGCACTGCACGAACAGCACGAGCTGTTGCCCAAGGTGCAGCAGGCGGCGCGCGACCTGGCCGACGGCCCCACTTTCGCCCACGGCATGACCAAGACCATGCTGCAGCAGGAATGGGCCATGACGATCGAGCAGGCCATCGAGGCCGAGGCGCAGGCCCAGGCCATCTGCATGCAGACGCAGGACTTCACACGCGCTTATGAAGCCTTTGCCGCAAAACAGAAGCCGGTGTTCGGTGGAGATTGAGCATGCAGGCACCTACACCCCACCTGGCCCTTCCGTTCTTTGACGAAGCCCACCGCGACCTGGCTAAACGCCTGTCGGCCTGGGCGCCCCTGCAGGACGTGGACGAGCACGACGACCGCGCGGCGTGCCGCGAATGGGTGCGCCGCCTGGGTGCAGACGGCTGGCTGCGCTACTGCGTGCCGGCAGCGCATGGCGGCGCGCTGGAGCGGCTGGATTCACGTGCGCTGGTGATCCTGCGCGAGACGCTGGCCTTCCAGTCACCGCTGGCAGATTTTGCGTTTGCCATGCAGGGCCTGGGCAGCGGTGCGATCACACTGGCAGGTACACCGCAACAGCAGTCCACCTACCTGACTCGCGTAGCCAGCGGCGAGATGATCGCCGCGTTTGCGCTGAGCGAAGCCAACGCCGGCTCCGATGCAGGCGCCATGGCCACCACCGCCGTACAAGACGGCAACGCCTGGCTGCTCAATGGTGAAAAGACGTGGATCAGCAACGGTGGCATGGCCAGTTTTTATTGTGTATTCGCCAAGACCGACCCGCAGGCCGGCACACGCGGCATCACGGCCTTTATCGTTGACGCCGATGCGCAGGGCCTGGATGCGTCCGAGCACATCCAAGTCATGTCGCCGCACCCGCTGGCCACATTGAAGTTCAACAACTGCCGCGTGCCCGCCAGCGAGCAACTGGGCGCGCTGAACGGCGGCTTCAAGCTGGCGATGCAGACGCTGGACATCTTTCGCGCATCCGTGGCAGGTGCTGCGCTGGGCATGGCGCGGCGTGCATTGGCCGAGGCCGTGGCGCATGCAAAGAAGCGGCGCATGTTCGGCCAGACGCTGGCGGACTTCCAGCTTACGCAGGCCAAGCTGGGTGAGATGGCGGCGCTGGTGGATGCAGCCGCGCTGCTGACCTACCGTGCCGCCTGGCTGCGCGACGATGGCGAAAAGCGTGGCGGCGTACGCGTTACCGCAGAAGCTGCGATGGCCAAGATGGCCGCTACCGAGAACGCCCAGCGCGTGATCGACATGGCGCTGCAGATGCACGGCGGCCTGGGTGTGAAAGTTGGCACCCGCATAGAGCGGCTGTACCGCGACATTCGCTCGCTGCGCATCTACGAGGGCGCCACCGAGGTTCAGCAGCTGATCATTGGCAAGTCTGTTCTACAGGAGTGAGGCATGTCAGCGCAGACAGACCGTTTTGTTCTCGACCACCTGCCGCCGCGCGAGCAGTGGCCCCAGATGCGCTACGACTTGCCTGAATTGCAGTTGCCCGCACAACTCAATGCCGCCGAAGAACTGCTGGACAAGGCAGTGACGAAGGGGTTTGGGGACCGACCGTTGCTGCGATCGCCCCGCGTGACGTTCACCTACGCACAGGCCCGCGAGCGCGTGGACCGCATCGCGCAGGTACTGACCGAAGACCTGGGCCTGGTGCCCGGCAACCGTGTGCTGCTGCGCGGGGGCAACTCTGTGGGCATGGCGCTGGCGTGGCTGGCCGTCGTGAAGGCCGGCCTGGTGGTGGTGGCCACCATGCCGCTGCTGCGTGCGCGCGAGCTGGGTGACATCATCGACAAGTCGCAGCCCGTGGCTGCAATCTGTGACGCAAAGCTGCTGGGCGAGCTGGAGCAGGCACAGCAGGAGCACCCGGCGCTCAAGACCATCCTGCGCTACAACGCACCCAACGACCCGCAGGACCTGGGTGCGCTGTGCGCCGTCAAGCCTGGAAATTTCGCGCCCTGCCCCACCGCGGCGGACGATATCGCACTCATGGCGTTCACCTCAGGCACCACCGGAAAGCCCAAGGCCGCCGTGCACAGCCACCGCGATGTGATGGCTGCGTGCGAGGCCTGGCCGCGCCATGTGCTCAAAGCCAAGCCTGATGACATCGTCATGGGCTCGCCCCCACTGGCGTTCACCTTCGGCCTGGGGGGCCTGCTGGTGTTCCCGATGTGGGCGGGGGCGTCGGTGTACTTCCCCGACATTCCGTACACGCCCGAGGCCATGGTCAAGCTCATCAACGAGGTGGGGGCGACCATCTGCTACACCGCACCCACGTTTTACCGGCAGATGGCGCCTTTTGCGCGCGAGCACGGCATGCCTACGCTGCGCATTTGCGTGAGCGCCGGCGAGGGCCTGCCGGATGCCACCCGCCAGCTCTGGAAGGACGCCACCGGCATCGAGATGCTGGACGGCATTGGCGCGACCGAGATGTTCCATATCTTCATCTCGTCTGCGGGCAGCGATGTACGGCGTGGCGCCATCGGCAAGGTCGTGCCGGGCTACACAGCGAAGGTGGTGGACGACGAAGGCAACGAGGTGCCGCGCGGCACCATCGGCAAGCTGGCCGTCATCGGCCCCACCGGCTGCCGTTACCTGGACGACGCGCGCCAGACCAACTATGTCAAGGACGGCTGGAACTACCCGGGTGATGCGTTCACGCAGGACGCCGACGGCTACTTCTTCTACCAGGCGCGGGCCGACGACATGATCATCACCGCCGGCTACAACGTGGGCGGCCCGGAGGTGGAAGATGCCCTGCTGCGCCACCCTGCCGTGGCCGAGTGCGGCGTGGTGGGCAAGCCCGACGACGAGCGCGGCATGATCGTCAAGGCTTACTGCGTGCTCAAGCCCGGCCACGCGGGCGACGCCGCCATGGTCAAGCTGCTGCAGGACCACGTCAAGGCCACCATCGCGCCCTTCAAGTACCCGCGCGAGATCGAGTTCGTCAACCAGCTGCCGCGCACCGAGACGGGCAAGCTCCAGAGATTCAGATTGAGACAACCATGAAATTCCTTCAACCGCCCGGCTGGGCGACCCCCCGGGGCTATGCCAACGGTGTTGCCGCACGCGGCACGCTGGTGTTCGTTGGCGGCCAGATCGGCTGGAACGGCCAGCAGCAGTTCGAGTCCGATGATTTCATTGCCCAGACGGCCCAGGCCCTGCGCAACATCGCGGCCGTACTGGCCGAGGCTGGTGCCGGCCCGCAGCACATGGTGCGCATGACCTGGTATGTAGTGGACCGCGTGGAGTATGTGGCGCGCCTGCGCGAGCTGGGCGAGGCCTATCGCGAGGTGATGGGGAAGAACTTCCCGGCGATGACCTGCGTGGAAGTCAGCGCGCTGGTGGAAGAGCGCGCGAAAGTGGAAATTGAAGTAACGGCAGTACTGCCAGACTGAAACTTCCAGTGCCACCGCGGAACCGGCTGCGCCGGGCCGCTGGTGGCGCCCCCCTTGGGGGGAGGCGCCGAAGGCGCTTCGGGGGGTTAACCTCCCACTACCTCAATCATCACGCGGCGGTCAGCCTGCAGGCACTGGACGAGTTCTTCGCGGGCCAGCTGCTTTTCATTGCAGGCCGAAGCTGTCAACGATTCACGCTTGCCCTGCCCCTTGACCTGGACGTTCACTGCCTTCACGCCCAACGACTCCAGATACGCCTTGACGGTCTGGGCACGCGACATGGCGAGCTTCTCGTTGTATTCGTCGCCGCCGATGCGGTCGGTGTAGCCCACCACCGTCAGTGACTGGATATTGCGGTAACGCTTCAGGCGCTCGGCCACCACGGCCAGGCGCTCCATGCCGCCGGGCAGCATTTCGTCACGGCCGGCTTTGTCAAAGCGGAACAACGCGTCTGCAAGCACAGTGAATGTTTCGCGGGCGGCAGCGGGTTGCTGGACGGCAGGGCCGGCTGCGGCTGCCACGACAGGCGCAGGGGCTGCTGACGCCGGGGTGGCAGCAGCAACCACCGCCGGCTTGGCAGCCGCCAAGGCAGGCTGGCAGTTGGCAGCCTCAGCAGACGCACGGCGCACCGCGTCTTCAGCCATCTGCACATGGGCATTGGCCTGGCGCCAGCCGGTTTGCTGCTCGGCGTGGCCGGCACGAACCAGGCGGACTTCGCCGCAAGCCACAGTGCGCGCGTTGCACACCAGGCTGGATTCACGCATCTTCAGTGCGTTCAGTTGCGCCCACAGGTCGTCGCGCAGGCGGGTGCTTCGGGCCACCAGTGGTGTGTCGTAACCGACCTTCACCGCCTTGTCGGCCTCCAGCGCCTGGACGATCTTGAGGGACTCTGCCAACGACTCCTCTATATATCCAGTGCGATCATTCTCGTGGTACTGGCTCCACGCCGTGTCCAGCCAGCATTGGGCCTTGGCCAGGGGGTAATTGTTCTGGGACAGGCCGGCTTCGTTCAGGCGGCGCAAGCGCAGCTGGATTTCGCTCATGACCTTGCGGTCAGCTGCAATGCGAAGATCCGTCGTACGCTGGTCCTGGGGGAGCAGACCGGTCGATCGTGCGGCGGGGCCCGGGCCTTCCGGCTGGACCACGGTCTGTGCACAGCCCGTCAAGGCCAGTGCTGCAACGACGAAAATGAACCGGAAAACCATTGCTTTTTAAGCCCTCTACACCAGAAACACAATCTTACATTGGTATCGGCTTATGTAAAAAGATGTTACAGCTTTAGGGCAATTTCTTAAGATCTTTTGTGCGGAATTACACAAGTTCGCTTTGTCAGCAGCACAAATTTTCGGAAATTTTCCCAATATTCAATATGAATCAATTACTTAGATTGATTATCTTGAGTGATTTCCACATGCTGCCAGATGTTTCATACGCAGCAAAGCAATGGCTGGATGTTTCTGCACAAGTAACGGCAGATTACGCGGCGTCAACGCGACACGGGCGCCATGAAGGCGCCCGTGTCGTTTTCGAAAGTGATTAAAAAGAGTTACCTTGCCGGGGCTGCGCCGGGCGTAAGCGTCTTGTTGACCGAGGCGTCGCTCTTCCTGAACAGGTCTTCATCGAACTTGTAGCGCATGCCCAGCACCCAACCACGGTTGGTGTAGTCGCTGCCGGTCAACTCATCGTCGCGGAAACCGCGGAAGTTGTAGCCCAGCGTGACCCAGAGGTTGTCCACCACCACGTAGCCCACCTCAACGCCGTAGGCATACTGGCGTGCACCGCCTTTGCCCACCAGTACGGTGGCCAGCGCGCCGACCGACCAGCGGTTGCTGACGTCGTAGGTCACCCGGCTGCCGAACAGTTGCGCGTGGTAGCTGTCCTGGATGGTGCCCAAAAGCAGTTCATCCACACGCTTGAGCGCATAGCGGCCAGACACCCACCACACCCGCGACGGGTGGTAATTGGCGCGCAGGCTCACGATGTCCGTCGTGCTGTTCAGGCCGGCGGCGGCGTCGCGTTCTGACTTGCGTTCGTACAGGCCCAGCGCGTCGAATTTGTTGTTGTCCACCGGCCGGTAGGCAAAGCCCACCTGCAACTGGTTCTGGCGACGTCCTGGCCCGGCAGCCTTGGGGTCCACGAGGTTCAGGTAATCGCGCCCGATCAGGGTCCAGTTGCGGTCCAGCTTGCGGGCCACGCCCAGCGTGAGCAGGTAATTGGTGTTGGCGGCATCCTCACGCCACTCAAAGCGGCTGGATCCCTTCCAGAGTTCGCTGGCGGTGTATTCAACACCCAGGCCGGCCGCGGATGCGCTGCCGCTGCTGGTGTTCAGGCGCTCGACATTGGTCACCAGGCGCAGCCCTTCAGAGATGCGCCACCCATTGCGCAGGCCCACGGCGGACTGCACCTCGCGGCCCGCCGATGCATCGCGCAGGCGGTACTCGCTGTAAATCGAGCCGTCCTGCATGTATTGCGTGTCGATGCCGATGGCCAGATTGCTGCCTGTCTCGCCCACGCCCAGCCCGTAGGCGCCCGTGAACTGGCGGGAGTGCTCAAAACGGCCATACAGGCGCGTCTTTTCAGCCACGCGCCAGTCGGCGCCCAGCCGGTAAAGCGTGGTGGAGCCCGCACCCATCTCGCGCTGGACTTCACCGTTCAGCGCAATCGCATCGGTCGCCTTCCAGGTGGCGCGTGCGTACAGCGATGAGGTGTCCAGGTTGGTGGTGGGCCCGGTGGGCAGCAGCACGGTGTTGCACACCACGGGCTGGCCCGTTGCCGGGTCGATCTGCTGGTTGCCGACCTGGTTGATGCCGTAGCCGACGTTGTAGCCTTGCGTGGTGCCGCTGCCCACGCCCAGGCAGTTGCTGCCAATGGACGGCACGAGCGCAACAGAGTTCTGGCTCGCGTGGCGCGCTCCGGCGCCGATCGTCAACCGGTCGCTGAGCTTGAGGTCTGCGCCAATGGATGCTGCGTCGGTCTTGCTCGCGGTGATGCGGTCTTCAGAGTGCAGCAGTTCGGCGTTGAGGCTCAGTCTCTCGTTAACCTGGTACCCCACCGAGGCACCCATCTCCGAACGCCCCCCCGTGAGTCCTGCCGAGCTGTTGTTGAAGCCGTCCTGCGCAGTAGCCGCATAGGCACGCGCACGCAAGGCTTCATCAGAATGGCGGATTTCAACCCGCGCGGCGCTGCCCGAAACCGGGCCGGTCACACCAGCGAAGTTGTTGCTGTTATTGGCCGTGAAGTTGCCCGTAACGCCGCCGACCACGCTGTTGGCGCGCGCGACCTCGGCAATCACTTCCGTGTTCTTGCTCAGCTTCAGGTGAAGGTTGGCGCCGGCGATGGTGTAGGGCGCGTCGGGGTTGTTGTCGCGCGCCGCCGCAACACCCACCGACAGCTTGTCGGAGATCTTGAGCTGTACGTCGCCGCCCAGCACTGTGAAGGCCTGGCCGCCGCTGTCGACCTCATAGGTCACGCGGATGGACACCGGATTCAGCTGGTCGTCAACGCTGGGCACCGGTGCACGGAACAGGATTTGCCCGTTGAACGGCTCGAACTCGTAGTCAAGCGAACGCGTGAGCGCCGTGGCCTTGATGATGTTGGTTGTCTGGTTACGATCACGCACCAGGATTTCAATTTTCTCGCTGCCCGCCACGCCATCGGAGCGGGACACCCCATACGGCCCCGACACACCGCGTGCCGGGAATTCGTCCACGATCTGCGTCAACGCCTGGCGCGCGACGAAGCCATTGGCGACGACTTTGCCTTCCTCGTAACGCCCCTGCAGGCCCGGCAGGGAGCGGCTGTACTGGCTCAGCAAGCGCGCAGGATTGGGGTCGGCCGTGGTGTAGTCGCCATACAGCAGGTAGCTCAAGCCCTTGTCCAGACGCACATACAGCTTGCCGGAGCTTTGGGCGTCCACGCCGCGGTAGCTGGAGTCGCCGTACACGGGGTAGAAGGCGTTGGGGTCGACGTCCTGGAACAGGCGCTTGCGCGTGTCTTTTTCAGAGTCGTACGACAGCGTCAGCAGATACTTGCCGCTGACCTTGCCCTTCAGGTAGATGGCAGCGCGCGCGCCCAGGCGCGTGCTGCCCCCGTTGAATTCCTTGGAAAAGTTGCGCAGTTCGTTGTCAAAGCCGTCGTTCTCACGAATGGGCACGATCTGGTTCGGGTCGAACCGGTCCGAGCGCAGGTGGCCTTCAATCAGGCCGACCACGATCATCTCGCGCAGGTCTGGCACATAGCGCACGATGACCTTCTCCGTCACGCTCTTGACCGACACCTTGAGGGTGACGGATTCAGGCTTGTAAGGCGCAATCAGCTTGAACTGAAGCACGCCGTCCTTGACGGTGTATTGAACACCGGGCTGGATGCGGTCGATGTCACCACGATCAGCACCGGTTTCTGCGGTGGCACGGCCCGGCAGCAATACGCGCGCGCCGGCATCCACCTCGATGGTGACGTCAATATCACCCCGTACGCGCTGTCCGTCGCGGTCTACCAGGCGCACCAGCACATCGGTGCCGGTCACACCGTCAGCGGCCAGGTTGTCGTCCGCCACCTTGATCGCGATCTTGTCCACCGGTGACGACAGACGCTCCAGGAATGAGGTGAAGGGGCGCGGCCCGATGCTTTCCTGTCCCCCGGTCTGGAACAGGCTGCGCGCTTCAGGTACGTCGGCGCTGGTTGTATTGGCTGCAGGCGGCGTCTGGGCTGCGGCAATACCGTGTAGCAATGCAAGGGCCGCCGCTGCGACGGGCGCACGCCGGGCCATCGGCAGGGGCTGCAATGCGTGGGGCTTCAGCGGTTTCATTGCCGTACTCCGCCAAGAGGTGCGGGGACCGGTGCGCCGAAGGGGGCGCCCGGCGTCACCGGCTGAAGTTGCCTGTCGGGCTCGGGCAGGTTCACGCCACCCTGGGCACGGCGGGCCTTGACCTGCTCCAGTACTTCAGGGCTGCATGAGCCTTCGATGAAGTCGGCACGGGCCAGCTCACCGCCCCTCATCTCGATGAAGATGCTGTCACCCACGCCGGCATTGCGGTTGCTGGACGGCAGCAGGCGCGCGCCCCGTGGCAATGTAGTGCGGTCAACCTTGATCACATGGGTTTGCGGCTTCACGCCGCACAGGCTGTACTTGCCCTCATTGTCCGTCACGATAAAGCTGCCATCGAGCATGACCAGGCGAACGCCAGGGATGCCCAGCTCGCGCGAGCCGTTGTCATTGCCCTGAGCACTGTTGCCGTCGCAGTCCATATACACCTTGCCGACGATACAGCCTTCGTTGCTGAAGACGCCACCTTGCACGTTCACCTTGAACAGCGCCGTGTTCGAGCGGATCGGCGTGCCACGTGCGCCCGGGAACACGGCCGTCGCACGGTTGATACCGTCGCCCTGCTGCGAGCCCACGCCCAGGCGCACAAAGTAGGTCAGCTCGTAAACCGTATTGCCCGGTATGGTGCCGATGTCAAAGCCCAGCTGCCGCCCGATGCCACCCGCCGGGTCCGCCAGCTCCTTGCCGTTCAGGCGCGCCGTCCCCAGGATGTAACGGAACCCGGCAGGCAACAGGTCTTCCAGCGTGATGCGGCTCACCGGAACATTGATGGTGTTGCGCATGCGGATGGTGTACTGGACCGAGTCACCTACCTCGGCAACGGTCTTGTTGCCGGTCTTGTTGACCAGGATGACGCCGGGCTCGACTTCCTTGATGACGGACGTGGCCGAGCCGATGTTGTTGGTTGCCGTCGGGTCAGGCGTGGTGCTGGTGACGTTGGCAATATTGGTGATGGTACCCGTGGCTGTATAGGCTGCTTGGACCGTCAGTGTGACGGTGACCGTGGCACCCACGCGGACGGCTGTCGCCGTGGCAACGAATTTCTCCGGTTCGGCCACCAGGGTGACGCTGTTGGTGGTCGCGGACGCGCCAATCAATGTCAGGCCGGCTGGCATGACGTCAGTCACGGTCACATTACCCGCCGAGCTGGGGCCGTAGTTGACAATGACCAGCGTGTAGGTCGACGTACCTGCCGCACTGATCGTCGGTGGCCCCAGCTTGGTGATCGCCAGGTCGGCGCCCAGCACGCCGGCGGTGGTGCTGCCGACGTTGTTGCTCGGCTGCAGATCGGACGTGGTGCTGGTGACATTGGCAACGTTGGTGATGGAGCCGATGACGGCGTCACCCACGGCCACCGTGAGCGCAATGACAGCCGAGCCCGCCGCCATCGTGGGCGCCACTGCTGTCAGTGCACCGGCCGAGGTAATCAGTGTGAAGCTGCCGGACACAACCGATGCCGACACCAGCGTCAGGCCTGCGGGCATCACGTCCGTCACAGTCACATTGGCCGCTGTGGTCGGGCCGCTGTTGCTGATGGTCAGCACATAGCTGGCCGTGCCGCCCGCAGCCAAAGTGGCCGGGCCCCGTTTGGCCAGCGACAGGTCCGTTCCATCGATGCGCGTCGTGAACGACGCGGTGTTGTTCGTGACGTTGGTTTCCGTGGTGGTAGTCGCCACGCTGGCCACGTTGGTGATGGCGCCGCCCGCAGAGCCCGTTATCTGGACCACGAGCGTGATGTTGGTGACGCCCACTGCCAGGCTCGGCGTTGTAGCGACCAGGCCGGCCGGCGTCACGCTGAGCGCGAGGGCATTGGCGGGTTGCACCGTGGCGCTGATCAGGCTCAAGCCCGCGGGCATGACGTCGGTCACCGTCACGTTGGCTGCAGAGGTCGGACCCGGGTTGGTGATCTGCAGGGTGTAGGTTGCCGTCACGCCACTGGCCGCCACCGCCGGGCCGTTCTTCGTGATGGACAGGTCAAACGTGCCCGTGCCGCCACCGCCGCCACCACCGGCGATGGCATCCAGCGGGATGTTGTTGTTGAACAGTTCACCGATGTAGCCACCGCCGAAGGCGAACGACATGGTCATGGCGTACTGGGTGCCGGCTACACCGACGGCAGAGCTGCCCACCACGCCTGCAGGCGGTGTGCCCGGTGCCGCATAGCCCGGCTGCATGTTGGTGGCGGCGCTGGGCACCACGAACGGCGTGGTCAGGACGTTGCCGATGATGTTCGGCTGCGTCACGCCACCCAGCGTGGCCGGCGTAGCCAGGTATGCGGCCGGCACCGTCACGATGTTCAGCGTGTAAACCCCCGGCGGCGGATTGTTGATGAAGATGAATTGGTACAAGCCGTTGACGTCCGTTGTCGACTCATTGTTGACCTGCCCTGCGCCATTCAAATCAATCAGGTGCGTGGCGGGCACGAAGCCGGCCGGGCCGTTCAGGCGGACGAGAACGTTGGCAATCGGCTGACGCGTGACGGAGTCGTAGACCTGACCACGCGGATCCAGCGGCAGGTTCTGGTCGACCGTGTTGTCACCCACGTACAGCGTCACACCGGTGATGGCCTGGCCCACGGTTGCGCCGGAGGTGGT
>CALRZF020000043.1:0-15908 GCA_943372585.1 Ramlibacter sp. 2FC
ATCAGGTGGCGCGCCTGCGGGTCCAGCCCGGTGGTGGGTTCGTCCAGCAGCAAGAGCTTGGGGTCGTTGACCAGTGCACGTGCCAGGCTCAGGCGGCGGCGCATGCCGCCGGACAGCTCACCGGGCTTGGCATGGCCCTTGTGCGATAGCGCCGCAAACTCCAGCAGTTTCGGAATGCGCTCGCGGATGGCGGCGTCTTTCAGGCCGAAATAGCGGCCGTACACCAGCAGGTTTTCGGCGCAGGTGAAGTCCGGGTCCAGCGTATCGAACTGGCTCACCACGCCCAGCTGCGCCTTGATGGCCAGCGCGTCCTGCGGCATCTGCAGGCCCAGGGCGTGGATGGCGCCGGCGTCGGGCACCGTCAGGCCCAGGCACATGCGGATGGTGGTGGTCTTGCCCGCGCCGTTGGGGCCGATCACCCCCAGGCATTCGCCGGGCGCGATGGCAAACGACAGGTCGTTCACGACTGTCGTCTCACCGTAGCGCTTGCTCAGGTGCTGCGCTTCGAACAAAGGGGCTGCCATGGCTGGTATTGTGTCGCAGCTGAAAATCCATTATTCGACCCGAAAGAAGCCAACCGTGTCCGATCGCCTGGCGGTGATGCCGCAATACCTGTTGCCCAAGCGGGCGCTCACCGTCTTTGCCGGCTGGGTGGCCGGCGCGCGCGCCGGTGGCATCACCACGGCCATCATCCGCCGCTTTGTGGCGCGCTACGGCGTCAACATGGCCGAGGCCGCCGACCCGGACATCGCAAGTTACGCGAGCTTCAATGAATTTTTCACACGCCCGCTGAAACCCGGCGCGCGCCCGCTGGCTGACGCGCCGTGGATCTGCCCGGTGGACGGCGCCATCAGCCAGTTTGGCGCCATCGAGCGCGACCAGATCTTCCAGGCGAAGGGCCACCACTACAGCACGCGCGCGCTGGTGGGCGGTGACGCCGCGCTGGCCGCGCGGTTTGACGACGGCACCTTCGCCACGATCTACCTGAGCCCGAAGGACTACCACCGCATCCACATGCCATGTCAGGGGCGCTTGACGCGCATGATTTACGTGCCCGGCGACCTGTTCTCGGTCAACCCCGTGACGGCGCGCGGTGTGCCCGGCCTGTTTGCGCGCAACGAGCGCGTGGTGTGCGTGTTTGACACGCCGTATGGGCCCTTCATCAACGTGCTGGTGGGCGCCACCATCGTGGGCAGCATGGCCACCGTGTGGCACGGCGTGGTGAACCCGCCGCGCCCCGGCACCGTGCGCGAATGGACCTATGCCGGCAAGGACATCACCCTGCAACAGGGCGATGAAATGGGCCGCTTCCTGCTGGGCTCCACCGTGGTGATGCTGTGGCCCAAAGGGGCCATGGCCCGCTTTAACCCTGGCTGGGCACCGGGACAAAATGTAAAGCTGGGCCACGTTCTCGGTTACACCTAGTAACATTCGGGGATGCGATGGCGACTGGCAGTATTTGTCGTATCCCTCCTCACCTTCGGCAGCGCCCAGGCGCAATGCACCGGAACCTTCAACCAGACCGTCACAGGCGCCTCGGGCACCTCATTGACGATTGGGGCCGGCCAGCGCGTGCGCATCGCGCCGGGTGCGAGCCAGACCGGCGCCATCAACAGCATGGGCGCCGGCAGTGAGCTGTGCATTGACGCGGGCGCAGCCATCAATGCACCTGTGTATGGCAGCAACGGCCTGATCCGCAATTTCGGTTCCGCGTCGGTCATCAGCGGCATCGGCCTCAACGCAGGTGGCTCGGTCATCAACAGCGCCACGATGACCTTCAACGGTTATTTCTCCATCAGCGGCGTGGTCAGCATCACCAACCAGGCTTCGGCGCGGCTGGTGGTCAACCCCTACATTGGCGTCACGCCGGGTTCCACCCTGACCAATGAAGGTTCGCTGACCTTCGGCAACCAGTTTGCCTTGCAAAGCGGCGCCACCTTCACCAACAACAACCGCGCTGAGATCGCCACCAACTGGCAGCCGGCCGGTACCGTCAACAACAACGGCTTCATCAACGGCCTGGGCCAGATCAACGTGGACACCACCGGCACGGTCAACAACACCTGCTGGCTCTACACCCAGGGCACGTTCTACAACAGCGGCACCATCGTCAACAGCGGCGCGATCCGGGCGTTTGGCACGGGCGCCTGGCAGAACAACGGCTCGCTGCAGGGCACCACCACGTCGTGGGTGGTGGGCGTGAACTTCCAGAACGGCGGCTCGGGCGTCAGCGGTTACGGCACCTACCGCTTCAGCGGCACGACCAACAACTATGCGGCCTTTGCCGGCAGCTCGGCCGCCACGCCCATCCTGTTTTACGACACCACGCGCACCGGCAGCCAGATCATGGACGCGCAGTCGCCACCGCCCACCAACACGGTGCGTCCCGCCGTGGACCCGGGCGCGGTGGACCCGGCCACCTTCACGCCCGTGCCGTGTGCCGAGCCGTACACCGAGACACTGCAGCGCGCCACGCTCACCCTGACCATCACCAACGGCGTGACGACGCTGATCGCGGGCCAGACCACGACCTACTCCATCACCATCGCCAACCTCGGGCCCAGCTCGGCCAACGGCACCATCGTGACCGACCCGCCCGCGCCGGGCCTGAGCTGCACCGAGGCCGACTGTGAAGTCACCGGCGGCGGCGCGTCATGCCCCGTCAGCGTGACGCCCAGCTCGCTGGCGGGTGGGCAGACGATCACCAGCCTGCCCGCGGCGTCCAGCCTGACGTTTTTGCTGACCTGCGACGTGACGGCGACAGGCTTTCCCTGACGGGCTGGCCTAAACTTGGGCGCTTCAAAGAAGGACGCAGCCGCCATGACCACCCTCGGAACCCCCCTGTCACCCCACGCCACCAAAGTCATGCTGCTGGGCAGCGGCGAGCTGGGCAAGGAAGTGCTGATCGCGCTGCAGCGTCTGGGTGTGGAAACCATTGCGGTGGACCGCTACGACAACGCGCCCGGCCAGCAGGTGGCGCACCATGCACGCACCATCACCATGAGCGATCCGGCGCAGCTCAAGGCGCTGATCGAAGCCGAACGCCCGCACCTGGTTGTGCCCGAGATTGAAGCCATTGCCACGCCCATGCTGCAGGAGCTGGAGGCCGCGGGCACTGTGCGCGTGATCCCCACGGCCCGTGCCGCGCGCCTGACGATGGACCGCGAAGGCATCCGCCGCCTGGCGGCCGAGACGCTCAACCTGCCCACCAGCCCCTACAAGTTCTGCGACTCGCTGGCCGAACTGCAGGCTGCCATCGACGGCGGCGTGGGTTACCCCTGCATCGTCAAACCCGTGATGAGCAGCAGCGGCAAGGGCCAGAGCAAGATCGACGGTCCCGCCGACGTGCAAAAAGCCTGGGACTACGCCATGTCGGGTGGCCGTGTGGGCCCGGGCCGCGTCATCGTGGAAGGCTTTATTGACTTTGATTACGAGATCACCCAGCTGACCGTGCGCGCTTTGGGTGCCGACGGAAAAATCGAGACCCATTTTTGCGACCCGATCGGCCACGTGCAGGTCAGCGGCGACTATGTGGAGAGCTGGCAACCCCACCCCATGACACCCGCCGCGCTGCAGAAGTCGCGTGACATTGCCAAGGCGGTCACGGACAACTTGGGAGGCCAGGGTTTATTCGGCGTGGAGTTGTTCGTCAAGGGCGACCAGGTGTGGTTCAGTGAAGTGAGCCCCCGCCCGCACGACACCGGCATGGTCACGATGATCACCCAGTGGCAAAACGAATTCGAGTTGCATGCCCGCGCCATCCTCGGCCTGCCGGTCAATACGGCGCTGAAGAGCCCCGGCGCCAGCGCCGTGATCTATGGTGGTGTCGATGCCCACGGCATCGTGTTTGACGGCGTAGAAGACGCCCTGCGCATCCCCAACACCGACCTGCGCCTGTTCGGTAAACCTGAGAGCTTCATCAAGCGCCGCATGGGCGTGGCGCTGGCGTTTGATGCCGATGTGGAAAAGGCGCGGGTGACGGCCAAGCTGGCGGCCAGCAAGGTCAAGCCGCGCAAGGCCTGAGCGTCAAACGGCCCCCGGGGCCGGGCTACTGAAACGCCACTTCCGCAAAGCTGCGCAGCTTCCTGCTGTGCAGCCGGTCCACACCCTCAGCGCGCAGGATTTCAATCGCCCGCATGCCGATGCGCAGGTGCTGGTCCACGCGCTCGCGGTAGAAATGGTTGGCCATGCCGGGCAGCTTGATTTCACCGTGCAGGGGCTTGTCGCTCACGCACAGCAGCGTGCCGTAGGGCACGCGAAAGCGGAATCCGTTGGCGGCGATGGTGGCGCTTTCCATGTCCAGCGCCACGGCGCGGCTCTGGCTGAAGCGGCGCTGGGGCTGGTTGCCGGGCAGCAGCTCCCAGTTGCGGTTGTCGGTGCTGGCCACGGTGCCGGTGCGCATGATGCGTTTGAGGTCCGCGCCGCGCACCTGGGTCACGTCTTCCACCGCCTGCTCCAGCGCCAGCTGAATCTCGGCCAGCGCGGGGATGGGCACCCACAGCGGCAGTTCCTCGTCCAGCACATGGTCTTCACGCACATAGGCATGGGCCAGCACGTAGTCGCCCAGCTGCTGGCTGTTGCGCAGGCCGGCGCAGTGGCCCAGCATCATCCACGCATGCGGGCGCAGCACGGCCACATGGTCGGTGATCGTTTTGGCATTGGCTGGGCCCACACCGATGTTGACCATGGTGATGCCGCTGCGGTCGGCGCGCACCAGGTGGTAGGCGGGCATTTGCGGCAGGCGCGGCGGGGCCATGCCCAGCTCGTCGCCGGGCTGGGCGTCCAGCCCCGTGCGGCGGGTGATGACGTTGCCGGGTTCGATGAAGGCGATGTATTCGCTGTCCGGCTTGCGCATTTCCTCGTGGCCCAGCTTCACGAATTCATCAATGTAGAACTGGTAGTTGGTAAACAGCACGAAGTTCTGGAACCCTTCGGGCGTGGTACCGGTGTAGTGGCGCAGGCGGTGCAATGAATAGTCCACCCGCGCGGCGGTGAACAGGCTCAGCGGCTGCGCCTCGCCGGGCCGGGCCTCCCAGGTGCCGTTGGCAATGCCGTCGTCCATGGCGGCCAGGTCGGGCAGGTCGAACACATCGCGCATCAGCAGGCGGCGGTCGGTGGTCAGCGTGCCCTCGATATGGTCGTGCTCCGCAAACGAGAAGTGCACGGGAATCGGCTGCGTGCTGGTGCCTACCTCCAGCTCCACGCCGTGGTTTTGCAGCAGCAGGCGGAACTGCTCCAGGTAGTACTCGGCGTACAGGTCGGGGCGCGTCAGCGTGGTTTCAAAGCGGCCGGGGCCGGCCACGAAACCGTAGCTCAGCTGCGCGGCCTCGGCCGGGCTCAGCCGGGCCACGGTGTCGGTGTGGATGCGCACAAACGGATAGCACGCACGCACATGGCCGGGCAGGGCCTCGCCGGCCACAAAACGCTGCATCGCGTCGCGCAAATGGCCTATCTGCTGGTTGTAGATGGCGCGCACCTGGGCCAGGGCGGCGGCGGGGTCTGAATAGCGGCTGGGGGCAATAAAAGGGGGCAGGTAAGGCATGCCTGGATTGTGCATTTTGTGCAATGGCTCACGCGCAGCAGCGTTTTGTGACCCTGTCAGACAAATCCCTACAAGCTGTGACGCGCTTGGCCGACTGCGCGGCACCCCCCCCGTTCCCTACAGTGGCTTCACACACCGACCAACACGGTGAATTGATGGAAATGACCAAGGAGCCGACTACATGAACACGACCGCCATGCTCGCAGCCAACCCTTTTGCCCTGATGGTTGACCCCCAGCGTGTCCAGGCCGCCATTGCCCGGTCCAAGTCCCTGAACCAGCTGCGCAACCGCGAATGCCGCCCGCTAGACCGTACCGTGATCCGCAGCGCCAGCGCCGAGCTGGCCGCGTGGGACGGCAAGATCGACCGCAAGACCAAGTACCTGGCGCCGGAAGACCACCCCGCACCCATCGTGCGCCCCGGCACCGAAGTGCTGGCCTGAGCGCGTGATCAGCCGGCTGGCGCCGGCTCGCGCATGGTCACAAATTCTTCCGCTGCCGTGGGGTGAATCCCCACGGTGCTGTCAAAGATGGCCTTGGTCGCCCCCGCACGCAGGGCCACCGCAAACCCCTGAACGATTTCTCCCGCGTCGGCGCCCACCATGTGAAGGCCCACCACGCAGTCGCTGGCTGTGTCCACCACCAGCTTCATCAACGTACGCTCCTGGCTGCCTGACAGCGTGTGCTTCAGGGCCTTGAACTCGCTGCGGTAGATGGCTACGTCCTTGTACTGCGCGCGCGCCTCTTCTTCGGTCAGGCCCACGGTGCCGATATTGGGGTGTGTGAACACTGCCGTGGGGATCAACTCGTAGTCAACGCGGCGGGCGGCTTTGCCGGCGGGTGGGCCAAACAGCTGGTCCACCAGTGCCATGGCTTCGCCCAGCGCCACCGGCGTGAGCTGCTTTTTGGTGGATACATCACCCAGCGCGTAGATGGAGGGCACGCAGGTGCGGTACTGCGCATCCACCACGATGCTGTGGCGCTCATCGCAGGCCACGCCCGCCGCGTCCAGGCCCAGGCCTTCCACGTTGGGATACCGCCCGGTGGCATACAGCACCGTATCCGCCATGACCTGGACCCCGCCCGACAGCGTCACCAGCAGGCCGTCGGTGTGTTTTTCAATCGCGGCCACCGTGGCATTGAGCTTCAGGTCCACGCCATGCTTGCGCATTTCCTGCGCGACAAAGGCCGACACGTCGGCGTCAAAGCCGCCCAGCAGCCGCGCGGCGCGCTGCACCTGCGTGACCTGCGCACCCAGGCCGTTGAAGATGGATGCGAATTCGCAGGCAATGTAGCCCCCGCCCACGATCAGCAGCCGCTTCGGGAATTCGGCCAAGTCGAACATGTTGTCTGACGTCACCACATGTTCGCGGCCCGACACGGCCGGCACCAGCGGCGTGCCGCCCGTGGCCACCAGGATATGCCGGGCGCTGATGCGCTGGTCGCCGTCGGCTGTGCGCACCTGCACGGTGTGGGCGTCGCACAGCGTGGCCCAGCCGGGCACGACGCGCACGCCGGCGCCGCGCAGCAGCTGCTCATACACGCCGTTCAGGCGCGTGATTTCCCTGGCGCGGGCGGCTTTGAGCTTGTCCCAGTCAAAGTGCGTTTCGCCCACCGTCCAGCCGTAGCCGGCCGCTTCCTCAAACGCCTCGGCGTAGTGGGCGGCATAGCTGTACAGCTTTTTGGGGATGCAGCCCACGTTCACGCAGGTGCCGCCCAGTGCTGCGGCCTCGGCCAGCACCACGCGTGCGCCGCGCTGCGCAGCCATGCGGGCTGCGCGCACACCGCCGCTGCCGCCGCCAACGACGAACAGGTCGCAGTCAAAGTCTTTCATTTCATCCTTTCAGGGCATTGAGCCCTTGAAGTTCCTTGCGCATCCAGTCAATGAAAACGCGTGTGCGCATGGGCAAAAGCCGTGCATGCGGATACACCAGGCTGACGGGTCGCGGTGGTGGCTCAAAACTTTCAAGCACCACGCGCAACTGCTTTTGCGTCACATACGGCGCCACCTGGTACGAAAAGAATTGCCCGAAGCCGGCGCCCGCCACGCACGCCTGCACCGCCGGCAAGACGTGATTGAAATCCAGATTGCCCTTCACAGCCAGGCGAAGGGTCTTTGCCCCGTCGTGAAACGGCCCCCAGCCCTGCGCGCCGGGCGACAGGCGCACACAGTTGGCCTGCAGCAGCTCGCGCGGGTGTTGCGGCGTGCCCTGGCGGCGCAGCAGCGCGGGGCTGGCTACCACCATGCGGCGGATCTGGCCCAGCGGCAATGCCACCAGGGACGAGTCGTCCAGCGGCCCGATGCGTATGCCCACATCCAGCCCTTCTTCCAGCAGGTTCACCATGCGGTCCAGCAGCGCCACGCTGCAGCGCATGCCCGCATGGGCCTGAACAAAGCGGGTGATGGCGGGGGCCACATACATCTGGCCAAACAGCACGGGTGCCGTGACGTTCAGGTGGCCTGCGGGCTCGCTGGCTTCGGCCGTCAGCGCGGCCTCGGATTCATCGACCGCCGCCAGCACCTGGCGGCAGCTGTCCAGGTGGCGCTTGCCTTCTTCGGTGAGCGAGATGCGCCGCGTGGTCCGGTTGAACAGGCGCACCCCGAGCAGCGCCTCGTAGGCGGCCAGTGCCCGCACCACCGCGGGCAGCGATGTGCCCAGCGCGCGTGCTGCCGCCGTCAGGCTGCCCTGGTCGGCAATCTGCACAAAGGTCTGCATGGCGCGCAATTTGTCCATGGGGCATATTAATCCGTTTATCGCAGCAGTTCATTGATTTAAAAGCCATTGATCCATAAGGGAGCAGCAAACACAATGACACCCATGAACACGCCTGCCATTGCCTATCCTGTCATTCACGAACCTTTTCACGAGGGCGAACAAGCGCTGCAGCAGGAGTCAGGTGCCTTTGGCACGCTGTCGGTGGCCGGGCCGCGCGTGATCCGCAGCTACATGCCCGATCAGCACCGCAGTTTCTTTGCACAGCTGCCTTGGCTGGTGGTGGGCGCGCTGGATGCGCAAGGGCAACCCTGGGCGCATGCGCTGGCTGGGCCGCCGGGCTTTGTGCAGTCGCCCGACCCGCAGCAGCTGGTCGTGCATTCGCCCCTGGACGGGCTGGTGGCCGGCGACCCTGTGGGCCTGCTGGGCATTGAGCCGCACACGCGCCGGCGCAACCGCGTGAACGGCGTGGCGGGGCAGGTGGATGGCCAGGGCTTCAGCGTGCAGGTGTCGCAAAGCTTCGGCAATTGCCCCAAATACATCCAGGCGCGCGAGGCGACCTGGGCCGGGCCGCGGGTGGCGGGGGCCGTGCATGAGGCCGCCACGCTGGACGCCACCGCGCGGCGCATCATTGCGGCGGCTGACACGTTCTACCTGGCTACCGCCCACCCCAAGGCACGGCAAGGGGGCCTGGCTTCGCACGGTGTGGATGTGTCGCACCGGGGTGGCCGGCCCAGCTTCGTGCGCATCGCGCAAGACGGCAGCCTGCAGGTGCCTGATTACAACGGCAACCATTTCTTCAACACGCTGGGCAACATGGCGCTGAACCCGCTGTGCGGCCTGCTGTTCATTGATTTTGAAACTGGTGACACGCTGCAGCTGGCCGCCAGCGCCAAGCTGGTGTGGGACGGCCCCGCCGTCGCGGCCCATCCCGGCGCCCAGCGCCTGCTGGTGATGCATGTGCAGGCCGTGCGGTATCGGGCTGCGGCGTTGCCGCTGCATTGGGGGCCTGCGACGCTGTCGCCCGTGTTGCCCTAAGCGACGCGCAACGCCGCCCCTGTGCGCCGGGCCACCGGGTCCACCCAGGCGGTGGGCAACTGGTAGGCCCTGTCGTCAAACAGGTCCACACCGCACATCAGCGTTTCAATCCAGTCAAAAAAGTCATTGATGGCCTGGCGGCCCTGGATGGGCGCGCCGTGCTGCGGAACCAGCATGGAAATATCCAGCTGGCGCGCCATGCGCGCCCACAGGCGCAGGATCTTGTTGGACACCATGTAGCGGCGGTGAAAGCCCTCCATCATCGGGATGTGGGCTTTCAGGTCGGTGACGGGTTTGCCGGCGTCAGTGCCTGACATCAGCGACACGGCCAGGTCGCCGGTGAACAGGATTTTGCTGATGGGGTCGTAGAAGTGGAAGTTGCCCTCGGAATGCATGAAGTGCGCGGGCAACAGCCACAACTCGCTTTGGCCCAGCGGCAGTTTGGCGCCGGCATCTGGGACGCCAATCACACGGTCCTGGGTTTTGCCCACCTTGGTGAAGTGCGGCGCAAACCGCTCCCAGATGCGCGAGATGACCAGCTTGGCTTGGGTAGATGTCATCCAGCGGTCCAAGGACGCAATGATGTCCGGGTCGGCGTGCGAGGCGATCAGGTAACTCAGCTTGTTCGGCGCAAAGTGCTGCGACATCGTGAGGAACAGGTCGTTGAACGCCAGGTTGCCGCCGGGGTCGATGACCGCGCCGGTGCCGTTGTCCAGAATCAGGAACTGGTTGGCCTGCACGGCCTGGCCGTCCTCTTCAATGAGGTCGGTGAACATCAGGCAGGCGTGATTCAGGTTGCGAAACAGTTCAATGGCCATGGGCTGTCGCTGGGGAAGGCTGTTGGGGTGCCTCACTTTAGGCAGCAGCCGCGTGCTGCGCCTTGATGCATGTCAAGCTGCGGGTGCGCCCACGGATGCGCGGTGCGCCGCTATCATGGGCGCATGACCCCCCCGGTGACTGATTCGCTGCAGCGCGCGGCCCGCACGCCCTGGCGCTGGGCGGTGGCCTGGTGGCGCATCGTGCACTTTGGCGCGCTGATTGTGGTGCTGGCGCTGTCGCCATCCAGCTATGACGCAGCCAACCGGCGCGCCCTGGCCCGCCACATCTACCAGGACACCGCGCCCGTGCTGACCTGGTTCACCGTGCTGTGCGCGCTGGTCAGCCTGGTGCTCACGCGCATCGTGGTGGTGACGGCGCTGAGCTACGGCCTGACGCAGTACGCGCTGGAGATGGTGATTCGTGTGCTGGTGCTGGAGCTGATCCCGCTGACGGCCGCGCTGTTTGTGGCGCTGCGCTGCACGATCCCGAACGGTGCGGAGCTGGCGCAAATGCGCCGGCGCGGCATCTTTGACGCCCTGCGCGCCAAGGGCGTGGACCCGGTGGGCCGCGAGCTGCTGCCGCGCGTGCTGGCGGGCATGTTCTCGGTCATCACGCTGGCTGCCCTGAGCTGCGTGGTGGCCATGGTGCTGGCGTATCTGGCGGTGTATGGCTTCACGCTGGCGGGCCTGCCGGCCTACACACGCATGTTCGGCCAGGTCTTCAACCCGGCCGTGACGCTGGTGTTTGCGCTCAAGACGCTGTTTTTCAGCCTGGCGGTTTCGCTCATGCCCATGGCCGCCGGCCTGTACGAGAGCAACGTGGCGGGCTGGCGCACCAGCGACGAACTGCAGGGCCTGGTGCGCGTGTTTGCCGTGCTGGTGCTGATTGAAGTGGTTTCGCTGGTCGGCAATTACTATTGACTCCCTCATGACAGACCCTCGCGACCCCGTTGACCTGGCGAACACGCCCACCGGCAGTGCCGAGCCACCCATGCCGTCTGCGCCACCCGTGAAAAATGTGGAGTTCAAGGCCTTGCTGCTGCTGCTGTTCACGGCGTTGCTGGTGGGGGGCTCGGTGCTGTACCTGATGTATTCGCGCGGTGCGTTCGAGACCACGCAGCGCCTGGTGCTGATTGCCGATGACTCCGAAGGCGTGGTGGTGGGCATGAACCTCACGTTCTCGGGTTTCCCGATCGGCCGGGTGCGCCGCATCGAGCTGGCGGATGACGGCAATGCCCGCATCCTGATCGACGTGCCCACGCGCGACGCCCACTGGCTGCGCCAGTCCAGCGTGTTCACACTGGTGCGCGGCGTGGTGGGCAACACCAATATCCGCGCCTACAGCGGCGTGCTGACCGACCCGCCGCTGCCCGATGGCGCCGTGCGCCAGGTACTGCGCGGGGATGCATCGGCAGAAATCCCGCGCGTGGTGTCCGCCGCCAAGGAACTGCTGGACAACCTGAACGCACTGTCTGCCAAGGAGGGCCCGCTGGGCGCCAGCCTGGCCAACCTGCAGGCCATGACCGAAAAGCTCAACGGCCCGCGCGGCGCCCTGGGCGTGCTGACGGGCAATGATGCGGATGCACAAAAGCTCATCGTGGCGCTGGACCGCACCAACCAGTTGCTGGCCCGGCTGGACGGGCTGGTCATCAAGGCCGACGGGCTCACGGCGAAGGCCGACACCCAGGTGTTCGGCCCCAACGGTGTGGTGCCCGATGTGAAAGCTGCCATGGTCCAGGTCAACACCCTGCTGGCCGACACGCGCGAAAGCCTGAAGAAGATGGACGCCGTGCTGGTGGAGGCCAAGGCCGTGGGCGCCAATGCACGCGTGGCCACCGAAGACCTGGGCACGCTGCGCGCCGAAGTCGAAGCCAACCTGCGCAAGGTGGAAAGCCTGGTCAACGAAATCAACCGCAAGTGGCCGTTCAAGCGCGACACAGAGATCAAACTGCCATGACCCGTACTTCCTTCACCGCGTTGGCGTTGGCTGGTGTGCTGGCCGCCTGCAGCAACACCCCGCCGCCGCCTGACTGGCAGATGAACGCGCGCGGCGCGCTCGATGCGTTCACCACGGCCTACATGACCGGCAATACACGGGTGGAGGCGGCAGAATTCGCCCGCGCACGCAACGCGTTGACCGCCACCGGCCAGCCCGAGCTGGTCGCGCGTGCCGAGTTGCTGCGCTGCGCTGCGCAGGTCGCCAGCCTCGTGCTGCAACCCTGCGACGGCTTTGAGCCCTTGCGCCAGGACGCGCCTGCGGCCGAGCGCGCCTACGCCGCCTGGCTGGCCGGCCAGGCGCAACCTGCAGATGCGGCGCTGCTGCCCGCAGCGCAGCGCGCAGTGCTGGCCGGGGGTGCAGACGCGGTGAAGGCCATTGCCGACCCGCTGTCGCGCCTGGTGGCCGCTGGCGTGCTCATGCGCATGGGCCGCGCCACGCCCGATCTCATGGCCCTGGCCGTGGACACGGCGTCAGCCCAGGGCTGGCGCCGCCCGCTTCTGGCCTGGCTGGGTGTGCAGGCGCAGCGGGCCGAAGCCGCGGGCGCGGCCGAAGAAGCCTCGCGCATTCGCCGGCGCATGGCGCTGGTGGCACCCTGAACCTGTTAAACCCGAACCTGAAGGACCCTGACCTGTGCGAAATATCTTGTGCGCCGTATTTGCCGCTGCCTGCGCTGTGCAACCCGTGATGGCCCAGACCGCCACCGCCACCGTCACCACGTCATCGGGCCTGGTGTACCAGTCGCTCAAGGACGGCACGGGCGCATCGCCCGCTGCCACAGACGTGGTGCAGGTGCATTACCGTGGCACCTTCCTTGACGGGCGCGAGTTCGACAGCTCGTACCGGCGCGGCCAGCCCACGGAATTTCCGTTGAACCGCGTGATCCCCTGCTGGACTGAAGGCGTGCAGCGCATGAAGCCGGGCGGCAAGGCCAAGCTCACCTGCCCGCCGGCCATTGCGTATGGCGATCGCGGCGCGGGCAATGTCATACCGCCCAACGCCACGCTCAACTTCGAGATCGAGCTGATCTCGGTCAAGCGCTGAGTGCCTGCGCGCCAGCCGGTGAACCGCCTGTCGGTGTCAGCGGCTGGATGACAGCATTGCGCTGGTGCGTCCTACGCAGATGAGGGGAATTTTTTTTGACACTGGATGCCCGTCAACCCCAAAGCATCCACACCATGAAAACACTTCCCCTGATCTCCAGCGTTCTGCTGGTGTCCCTGCTGGCCGCTTGCGGCGGTGGCGGTGACGATCCCGATCCGACCAACCTCAACTCGGCCTTCACCATCACGTCGGCGACGGACGCCACCCTGAACGGCGCCTATGGCAGCAGCAACACGCCGCTGTCAGGTGTGAACAAGCTGGAGCGCATCGGTTCAACCGACTCCTGTTCGTTCACCTTCGAGAACATTCCCCGCACGGGCGGCGGTGCCACTGCCAAGGGCTCGGTGGAGTACCTGGTGGACAGCACGACCGTGCGCCGCCTGGTCCTTGAGTTGGGTGGCGGCACGTACGAAACGACAGCGGTGGGCACCTCCACCGTTTCGCGCACCAACAACAACGTGAGCTTTGTTGGCAACGTGCTGAGCGCGGGCACCCCCACGGTCACCATCACGGGCACCATTCCGATGCGCGCTGACCGTCCGTCGGGCTGCTGACCTCATTGCAGCCTGCAGGGGCATGGCACCGATAATGGGCCATGACCCCTCACACCTCCCAACCCGCGGTTGATCCCGCGGGTTTTGGCGCTTTGGCGCTGAACCCGGCCATGCAGGCCAACCTGGTGCAGCTTGGCTACACCGAAATGACCCCCATCCAGGCGGCCGCGCTGCCCCCTGCGCTGCTGGGCAAGGACATCATTGCGCAGGCCAAAACCGGCAGCGGCAAGACGGCTGCATTCGCACTGGCCCTTCTGGCCAACCTGAACGCGCGGCGCTTCGCCGTGCAGGCGCTGGTGCTGTGCCCCACGCGCGAGCTGGCCGACCAGGTCACCGCCGAGATCCGCCGCCTGGCGCGCGCCGAAGAAAACATCAAGGTTGTGACGCTGTGCGGCGGTGTGCCGCTGCGCAACCAGATGGCCAGCCTGGAAAACGGTGCGCACATTGCCGTGGGCACACCCGGGCGCATCATGGACCACCTGGAGCGCGGCACGCTGAACATCCAGGCGCTGAACACGCTGGTGCTGGACGAAGCCGACCGCATGCTGGACATGGGTTTTTTCAACGACATCGTGACCGTCGCCCACCAGTGCCCCAAGGAGCGCCAGACGCTGCTGTTCTCGGCCACTTACCCCGAAGGCATTGCCAAGCTCAGCGCGCAGTTCATGCGCAGCCCCGTCACCATCAAGGTCGATGCGCAGCACGGTAGCGCGCAAATTCAGCAGCGCTGGTACGAGGTCAAGAACAGCGAACGCCTGCATGCGGTGAGCCTGCTGCTCAACCACTTCCGCCCCGCCAGCACGCTGGCGTTTTGCAACACCAAGGCGCAGTGCCGTGACCTGGTGGCCGTGCTGCAGGCCCAGGGCTTCAGCGCGCTGGCGCTGTACGGCGAGCTGGAGCAGCGCGAGCGCGACCAGGTGCTGGTGCAGTTTGCCAACCGCAGCTGCTCGGTGCTGGTGGCCACCGATGTGGCCGCGCGCGGGCTGGACATTGCCCAGCTGGCCGCCGTGATCAACGTGGACACCACCCCCGACCCCGAAGTGCACATCCACCGCATCGGCCGCACCGGCCGCGCCGGCGAAGAAGGCCTGGCCCTGAGCCTGGCCAGCCTGGACGAGATGGGCTCGGTGGGCAAGATCGAGCTGCTGCAGGGCCGTGAATCTGAATGGCACAAGCTGGCCGAGCTGACGCCCACGGAAAATGGGCCGCTCAAGCCCCCGATGGCCACGCTGCAGATCGTGGGCGGGCGCAAGGAAAAGATCCGTGCCGGCGATGTGCTGGGCGCGTTGACGGGCGAGGCGGGCTTTACCAAGGAACAGGTGGGCAAGATCAACGTCAACGAGTTCTCCACTTACGTGGCGGTGGACCGTGCGATTGCGCAGCAGGCCGTGCAGCGGCTGAATGCCGGGCGCATCAAGGGCAAAAGCGTGAAGGTGCGCTTGCTGGAGGACTGAGGCCATGCGTAGGTGGATGTGGACGGCGGGCCTGGCGGTGGTGTGCGGTGCCTGCGCGGCACAGACGGTGCATGCGCCCCCGCCGCCCTGGCCCGACACCCCCGCCACCCGCGAATTTCGCCAGCGCGTGCTGGACCTGGCCGTGCTGTACGGCGACTCCAGCGGCCTGGACCCGAACGGCTACCTGATCGAGACCTCCGACAAGGGGCCGGCGCGCCCCGGTTGCCGCAGCGTGCTGGCCCGTACCAGCCTGGGCGGCGTGGCCGTGTCGGCTGAAACGTTTGAAGTCTGCAAGGGCAGCAAGGACGGAGCGCACTGATGGAATTTGCCGTGGTGCTGCTGCTCGGGCTGGTGGCCGGTACGGTGGGCGGCGTGGTGGGCTTTGGCACTTCCATCATGCTCATGCCCGCGCTGGTCATCGTGTTCGGTCCGCGCGAGGCGGTGCCCATCATGGCAGTGGCCAGCATCATGGCCAATGCCTCGCGCGTGGCCGTGTGGTGGCGTGAGGTGAACTGGCCCGCCGTGGCGGCCTACAGCCTGCCAGCCGTGCCCGCTGCGGCGCTGGGCGCGGCCACGCTGCTGACGCTGCCGGTGGGCGTGGTGGAGGCGGTGCTGGGCGTGGTGGAGGCGGTGCTGGGCGTGTTCTTTATCGCGATGATCCCGGTGCGCCGCTGGATGGCCGCGCGGCA
>CALRZF020000044.1:0-15773 GCA_943372585.1 Ramlibacter sp. 2FC
GACGAACTCGGCCTCGCTGGGCATGGCGTCGCCTTCGGAGCGTTCCAGCGCATCGCCCTTGAAAAACACCGCGAACTTGCGCAGCTGCGGCTCGGTCCCCTGGCGCTTGAGCGTGAAAACGTAATCCCAACGGTCGGCGTGGAACACGCTGGTCAGAAGCGGCGTGCCCAGGATGTCGCGCACCTGCAGGCGCGTCATGCCGGGCTTGAGCGCGTCCACCTGTTCCTTGGACACGAAGTTGCCCTGAACGACCTCAACCTTGTACGGGGCCAGGCTGCCCGCGAAGTTGCGGGTCATGCCGTCCAGGCTGCCGCAACCGGCCAGCACGGCACAGGCCACGGCGGTCACGCCCAGGCAGGTCCGGCGAAAGGAGATAGCAGACATGGGGTGGATGGGTAGCGATATGATCGGCTCATTGTAGCGGCTGGATGGCGCGGGCCGGCCCCCGCCGCGGCAGCAGAAAGACCGCCATGTCCAACATTGACGAACTCAAAAGCACGGGCCTCAAGGCCACGCTGCCCCGGCTGAAAATCCTCGACGTTTTCCAGAAAGGCGCCCAGCGCCACATGACGGCCGAAGACGTGTTTCGCGTGCTGCTGGTAGAGCGTTCGGACATCGGCCTGGCCACGGTATACCGCGTGCTTACCCAGTTTGAGCAGGCGGGCATTTTGAGCCGCAGCCACTTTGAAAGCGGCAAGGCTGTTTACGAACTCAATGAAGGCCAGCACCACGACCATCTGGTGTGCACGTCCTGCGGGCGAGTTGAGGAGTTTTACGACGCCGAGATTGAAAAGCGCCAGCAGATCGTGTCCAAGGCCAAGGGCTGGATCCTGCAGGACCACGCCATGTCGCTGTACGGTCTGTGCGCATCCTGCGCAGCGGCACGCTAACGCGGCGCTTACCCGTTTTCCATTGCTTTGCGGTGACGCTCGACAAACTCTTGATAGGTATCGACGCCACGTAATTGCAGGATGGTGTTGCGCACTGCCGCTTCGACCAGCACAGCGATGTTGCGCCCGGCCACCACCTGGATCACCGCCTTGCGCACCGGGATACCCAGCACATCCTGGGTGAGGGGCTCGTAGGGCAGGCGCTCGTATTCGCGCTCCAGCGTCTCGCGGCGCACCAGGTGCACGATGAGTTTCAGGCGCATCTTGCGGCGCACCGCCGTCTCGCCAAAGATCGCGCGGATGTCCAGCAAGCCGATGCCGCGCACCTCGAGCAGGTTTTGCAGCAATTCGGGGCAGCGCCCTTCAATGGTGGTCTGGTTGATGCGGTACAGGTCCACTGCGTCGTCGGCCACCAGACCGTTGCCGCGTGAGATCAGCTCCAGCCCCAGTTCGCTCTTGCCCAGGCCCGACTCGCCCGTGATCATCACGCCCAGCCCGAGGATGTCCATGAACACGCCGTGCATGGACGTGCGGTCGGCAAAGTGCTTGGACAGGTAGGCGCGCAGCACGTCGATCACGAATGCCGACGACTCATGCGTGGCAAACATCGGGATCTGCGCACGCTCGCACATCGAGATCAGCGCGTCGGGCGCCACCTGGCTGTCGGCCAGGATCAGCACCGGCGGCTCCAGCGTGACAATGCGCGAAATGCGGCGCGCGCAGTCTTCAGGCGTGGCGTTGGTCAGGTAGGCGACTTCGCGCTCGCCCAGGATCTGCACGCGGTAGGGGTGGATGTAGTTGAGGTAGCCGACCAGGTCAGCGCCCGAACGTGCGGCGCGAATGGCCACTTCGTCAAACCTGCGCTCCGAGGCGCCCAAGCCTGCGATCCATTCCCAGCGAAGCTGCGCGCGATGGTCTTCGAACAGGACGTCGGCGCTGACGACGGTGGGTTTCACTGAACCTTGGAGCCGGTCAGGCTGGTTGTGCGGATTGCCATGTGGCGATCATGGTGTGCAGTGCCTGCGCGTCAGCGCTGGCCTTGATTTTTTCACGCAAGGGCGCGTCGCTCAGGAGTTCGGCAATTTCCGAAAGGATTTCAAGGTGTTTCTGCGTGGCGGCTTCAGGCACCAGCAGGAAGATCAGCAGCGCGACGGGCTGTTCATCCGGTGCGTCAAACCCGATGGGCTGGGCCAGTTGGAACACGGCGGCCATCGGGGCCTTCAGGCCCTTGATGCGACCATGCGGAATGGCCACGCCATGACCCAGGCCGGTGGAGCCCAGGCGTTCGCGGGCAAACAGGCTGTCGGTGATGAGGGCCCTGCTCAGGCCATGCAGATTCTCAAAGAGAAGGCCCGCTTCTTCAAAAGCGCGCTTTTTGCTGGTGGCATCTACGCTCACCAAAACCTGGGTAGCGGGCAGGATGGACGCGAGGCGGTTCATGGTCGGGTCACAGATTATGCACCCGCTACGGTGCAGTGCAACAAATTGTGTAACAGCCGCGGCCAAGCGTTGCAGCGCGCACAAAAAAGCCGCCCCGTGGCGGCTTGTTCCCGATGCAGCGCGTGGATTACATCAGGCGCTTGGCGGTGCCGTGGTGATGGTCCTGCAGGCGGTCCTTGTGGCGCACCACCTGGCGGTCCAGCTTGTCGACGAGGTCGTCAACAGCGGCGTAGAGGTCAGCGTGTGAGCTTTCAGCAAACAGGTCGCTGCCCTTGACGTGGATGTTGCATTCAGCGCGCTGTCGTCGTTCCTTTTCCTTCTGCTTTTCGACCGTGAGCAGGACTTTGATGTCGACTACCTGGTCAAAGTGGCGGGTGATCCGATCGAGCTTGGTCTTGACGTAATTGTTGAGTGCCGGGGTGACTTCGAGGTGATGACCGCTGATCGTCAAGTTCATGTGTAGCCTCCTGTTGCTCACTTGGGTTGATACGGGCTGCCCTGTAGCGGCTGGGCAACCTGCGAACTCGGATTCCTTGAACGTCAAATCACTATGCGCCCGCTCCCGGCCAAATGCAATTGATTTTCGTCAGTGCACTGCAGCAAAAATGAAACCCTTTGTGCCCTGCGTCCCAAGTGCTTGAAAAGGCTCAGGTTTTCCTGTCAACCACCGGCGTTGCCGTAGCGCCGTGCAGGGTCAATTGGCCCGCCAGCCACATGGTGATGAGCGATGCGAGCACCCCTACCCCCGCGGCCATCCAGTAGTTTTGTACTTGGCCCTGGGCATCCCGGCTGATCAGCTGGCCGCCCACAAACGCTGCGATTCCCATGCCGGCGGACTGCACCGATGCGTTGAGCGTCATGAAGGTGCCGCGCAGCGCCGGGTTGGCCGCCGACGTCAGGATGGCCATGCCGGGAATCATCCGCCCGCTCAGGCACATGAACAGCAGCGTGGACACGGCAAAGATCACCACCAGCGGCACCCGCCCGAGCAAGGTGATCGCCACCATGGGAAACAGTGCGGCCACCGCCACACGGCGAAAGGTCTGCACCTTGCCTACCCGGTCGGTCATGCGGCCGAACCAGCGCGCCGAAAACAACGTGACAACGCCGCCACACAGGTAGATATAAGGCACCTGGTCGGCACGCAACCCGGCGTTGGACTGCATGAAGATGGTGATGTAGGGAATGACGGTGAAGCCCGCGAACATGAGCATCGCCGAGAACAGGAACGCCTTCTGGTGGTTGGTATCCGCCAGCACCTGGCGGATACCGCCCCAGGTGGACGGGCGCCCGGCGCGGTCCAGGTGGGCGTCCAGCACCGGGAGCGTCAGCGCGGCAAACACCGCGAGGATGGCGCAGAGCGCGGCGATGCCGAAGAAGGGCGCATGCCAGTTCAGGTGCGCGGCCAGGAACAGCCCCAGCGGCACACCCGCTACTGTAGAAACCGAGAACGAGGTCATCACGATGCCCATCGCGCGGCCGCGCCGCTCAAACGGGACCACGTCGCCCACGATGGTCTGGCTCAGCGCGGACAGCACGCCGCCAAACACACCGGCGGCAATGCGTGCGGCCATCAGCGCGGCGTAGCCCTGCGCCAGTCCGCAGGCCAGCGTGGCCAGGGCGAACAGCACGTACAGCGTCAACAGCAGGCGCTTGCGGCTGAACCGGTCGATGTAGGTGGACGCGACCAGCCCCGACGCGCCCGCGGCCAGCGTGTAGGCCGAGACCAGCAGGCCGAACTGCGCATCGGTGATGCCAAACAGGGCCGTGAACTGCGGGCCCAGCGGCATCATGATCATGAAGTCCAGGATGTGGGTGAACTGGATGCCGGCCAGGGTGAACAGCAGCCACAGTTCGCGCCGGCGCGACAGCGTGCCGGGCGCACCGGCAGAGGGTTGGGATGGCAAGGCAAGGGCCCCGGGGGCAGTGAAAGAAGCCGCTGAGTCTAGCCCGGGCGGCGCTGCCGCGCTGTCAGCAGGGCTGTGGTTTATGCTGGCTGCGTTGCAGCACGCAGGCCCACTATGCCCGACTTTGAATCCCTGTTGCGCATTACCGTCAGCCCCGCCGAACTCATCGCGCGCGGTACGTTGATGTATTGGTTCCTGTTTTTGCTGCTGCGGTTTGTGCTGCGCCGCGACGTGGGGTCGCTGGCCATGGCCGATGTGCTGCTGCTGGTGGTGATCTCCGATGCGTCGCAAAACGCCATGGCCGGCGGCTACTCGTCCGTCACCGACGGCATCATTCTGGTGAGCACCATCGCCGCCTGGAACTACCTGCTGGACTGGTCGGCCTACCGCTGGGAGCCGGTGCGCCGCTTCGTGGAGCCGCGGCCCCTGCCACTGGTACGCAACGGCCGCGTGCTGCGCGCCAACCTGCGCCGCGAGCTGATCTCGTTGCCCGAGCTCATGGCCAAGCTGCGCGAATCCGGCGTGGAATCGGTGACCGAGGTGAAGCTGGCCGTGATGGAAAGCGACGGCGAGATCAGCGTCATCCGCCATAAGGACGGCGCTTGAGCCTGGCCACCATCGTGAACGCCGGGCTCACGCGGCCCGCCCGGCCGCTGCATGCGCTGGTGCTGATGGGCGGCGGCGCCCGCACGGCCTACCAGGTGGGCGTGCTGCGCGCGCTGTCGGCCATGCTCAAGCTGCACCCCGATGCAGCCGCACCGTTTCCGTTCCAGGTGCTGGTGGGCACATCTGCCGGGGCGCTGAACGTGGCCTACCTGGCGGGCTCCGCCACGGCGGGCCTGGCCGCGTTTGACCATCTTGGTCAGTTCTGGGGCCGGCTGCGATCGCGCGATGTGTACGACCTGCGCGTGCCGGGCTGGGTGCGCATGAGCCGGTTTGCGGCGGCGCTGAACCTGTGGCGCAACGTTCGCGGCCAGGGCGCCATCCTCAACAACATGCCCCTGGTAGACACATTGCACCACGCCATATCGCTGCCGGGCATTGAGGAGTCATTGCGCACCAAGGCCATTGAAGCCGTGGCCGTCACCGCGTCGAGCTACAGCAGCGGTGTGCACTGGACGTTTTGCCACACGGCACGGGATGCCCGCGCACAGGGCTGGGAACGGCCCGGGCGCCGGTCTGAATTCCAGCCCCTGACCATTGAGCACCTGATGGCGTCCAGCGCCATCCCGTTCCTGTTCCCGGCCACAGCGCTGTGGGTGGATGGGCGGCGCGAATTTTTTGGTGATGGCTCCATGCGCCAGGTGTCCCCGCTGTCGCCCGCCATGCACCTGGGCGCGCACAGGGTGCTGGTGGTCGGCGTGGGCCAGCCCCAGCGCTCGGGTTTCGGCGGCACCGGCGGCGCACCCGAGCGCAGCCCTGGCATGGGCGGTATCGCCGGCCACGCCATGGCCAGTGTGTTCCACGACACCCTGCAGGCCGATGTGGAGCAGGCCCAGCGCGTCACGCGCACCCTGCAGCAGCTGCCCCGCGAAGTGGCCGCCGTGCTGCCCTACCGCAGCGTCGAGGTGCTGGCCCTCCATCCGTCGCAGTCGCTGGATGCGCTGGCGCAATCCCATGTGGGTGAGCTGCCCGCATCCGTTCGCAACGCGCTGGGCGGGCTGGGCGCCCTGCGCGGCGGCGGCGCCCTGGCCAGCTACCTGCTGTTTGAGCCCGGCTTTGTACAGGCGCTGGTAGCGCTGGGCGAGCAGGATGCGTTTGCGCGCAAGAGTGAGCTGCTGGCGTTTTTTGCCGGCACCTGAGGTATCGCGGGCGATGGCCCGGTGCCATAATCGCGGGCTATCCAACCCGGAGAAAGCCCCTTGGAAACCTGCCCCAGTCGGTAGCTTTCAACTCCCGCGTCTGCAGTGGGGGTTGAAAGCACAAACCCCATTCCCACAGACATAACCACACCCACGGGAGTGAGCCATGCTCAACATCTTCACACTCGCCAACGGCCGGCTCTTCCAGGAAGAGATCGAGTCGCTTGAAGAGCTTTCGCGGTTCCAGCCGATCTGGGTGGACCTGGAGTCACCCACCCTCGAAGAAAAGCGCTGGGTCAAGCAGTACTACGGCCTGTCCATCCCTGAGGATGCGATGGACGAGGACATCGAGGAGTCCGCCCGCTTCTACGAGGAAGACAACGGCGAGCTGCACATCCGCAGCGACTTTCTGATTGCCGACGACGAGGAGCCGCGCACCGTGCGCGTGGCCTTCATCCTGAACCAGCACAACACCGAGCTCAAAAGCCGCGGCGTGCTGTTTTCCATCCACGACGAAGACGTCCCCGTGTTCCGCCTGCTGCGCCTGCGCGCCCGGCGCGCACCGGGGCTGATTGAAGACGCCAAGGAAGTGCTGCTCAAGCTCTTTGACGCCGACGCCGAATATTCGGCCGACACGCTGGAAGGCATTTACGACGAGCTGGAAAAAGTCAGCAAGAAAGTGCTGGCTGGGGACGTGACCGACGCACTGGCCGGCGAGGTGCTGGGCGCCATCGCACGGCAAGAGGACTTGAACGGGCGCATCCGCCGCAACGTGATGGACACGCGCCGCGCGGTCAGCTTCATGATGCGCAGCCGCATGCTCACGGCCGAGCAGTTTGAAGAGTCACGCCAGATCCTGCGCGACATTGAATCGCTGGACAACCACACGGCGTTCCTGTTTGACAAGATCAACTTCCTGATGGACGCGACGGTCGGCTTCATCAACATCAACCAGAACAAGATCATCAAGATCTTCTCGGTGGCCAGCGTGGCGCTGCTGCCGCCCACGCTGATCGCCAGCATCTACGGCATGAATTTCCAGTACATGCCCGAATTGGCTCAGCAGTGGGGCTACCCCTATGCGCTGGCCTTGATGGTGGCCAGCGCAGTCGTCCCAATGTGGTACTTCAGAAAACGGGGTTGGTTGAAGTAGGCCGCGCGCGCAGGAAGGCATTCACGATGGCCGCGCTGTGCGCGCTGGCCACCTCCTGCACAAACTTCATGAAATCGCCGTGGGCTGCGTCGTCGGCGCGGTCGGACACGGTGCGCACTGCGGCAAACGGCACGCCGTAGTCATGGCAGACCTGGGCGATGGCGGCGCCTTCCATCTCCACCGCCAACGCATCGGGCAACGCGACCTGTAGCGCAATCGCCTCGGCAGTGGTGGACACAAAGCGGTCGCCGCTGATCACCAGGCCCCGGTGCACCGGCACGCCGGGCAAGGCAACAGCTGCCGCCCGCGCGAGCTGCTGCGTGAGTGCCCCGTCCGCAACAAAGCGGCTGGCCCCGTACAAAGGCACTTCGTATTTCGGAAAGATCGGGGATGCATCCAGGTCGTGCTGCAGGAAACTGTCAGCCACCACCACGTCACCCACATTCACGCCCGGCCCCAAGCCGCCGGCCACGCCGGTGAAGATGATCTCGCGCACGTTGAAGCGTTCGATGAGCGCCGCAGCGGTCGTGGCCGCTGCCACCTTGCCGATGCGCGACAGCACAGCCACGACATCCTGCCCGTGCAGGTGGCCCACCCAGAACTCGCGGCCCGCCGCCATCGTCTTGTGCTCGTCAGGCATGAGGGCCAGCACGGCGGCCAGCTCCTCATGCATGGCCGAGACGACAGCGATGCGCGTCACTTTTTGTCGCGCAGTTCCCGCCGCAGGATCTTGCCTACCGGCGTCTTGGGCAGGTCGGTGCGGAACTCCACAATCTTGGGCTGCTTGTAGCCGGTCATGTTGGCCTTGCAGAAATCGCGCACCTGGGCTTCGGTCAGCTCGGGGTTCTTCTTGACGATGACCAGTTTGACGGCCTCACCGGACTTGTCGTCCACCACGCCGACCGCCGCGCATTCGAGCACGCCGTCCAGCTTGGCCACGACATCTTCAACCTCGTTGGGATAGACGTTGAAGCCGCTGACCAGGATCATGTCCTTCTTGCGGTCCACGATCTTGAAGAAGCCGCGCTCGTCCACCGTGCCGATGTCGCCCGACTTGAAGTAGCCGTCCGGCGTCATGACCTTGGCGGTCTCGTCCGGGCGCTGCCAGTAACCGGCCATGACTTGCGGGCCCTTGATGGCGATTTCGCCGGGTTGGCCGGGCGGCACTTCGTTGCCGTCGTCGTCCAGCAGCTTGAAGTACGTGCTGGGGATGGGCACACCAATCGTGCCTGTGTACTCGGTGCTGGTGGTGGGGTTGCAGCTGGCTGACGGGCTGGTCTCGCTCAGGCCGTAGCCTTCGCAGATGGGACAACCGGTTTTTTCCAGCCACAGCTTGGCCACGGCGCCCTGCACCGCCATGCCGCCGCCCACCGAGATCTTGAGGTTGCTCCAGTTGACGGTGTTGAAGTCAGGATGGTTGGCCAGGCCGTTGAACAGCGTGTTGACCGCCGGGAAGCTGTGGATGGTGTGCTTGGACAGTTCCTTGAGCACAGCCGGCAGGTCGCGCGGGTTGGGTATGAGGATGAGCTTGCCGCCCGTGCGCATGGACAGCATCATGCCGACCGTGAACGCAAAGATGTGGTACAGCGGCAACGCGCAGACGCTGGTGGACTGCTCGCCCGCCGGCACCTTTTTCATCACCGGCTCGTTCCAGGCCTCGGACTGCAGCACGTTGGCGATCACGTTGCGGTGCAGCAGCACGGCGCCCTTGCTCACGCCCGTGGTGCCACCGGTGTACTGCAGCACGGCCACGTCGTCAGCCGTGATGACCGGCTTCTTGAGCGTGCCGCGCGTGCCCTGGGCCACGGCGTCGTTGAAACGCACGGCGCCGGGCAGGTTGTAGGCGGGCACCATCTTCTTGACGTTGCGCACCACGTAGTTGACCAGTGCACCCTTGAGCAGGCCCAACTGGTCGCCCATGGCGGCCAGCACCACGTGCTTGACCGGCGTGGCGGCAATGCACTGCTCCAGCGTGTTGGCGAAGTTCTCGATGATGATGATCGCCTTGGAGCCCGAGTCCTTGAGCTGGTGCTCCAGCTCGCGCGGCGTGTACAGCGGGTTCACGTTCACCACCACAAAGCCCGCGCGCAGGATGGCAGCCACGGCCACCGGGTACTGCGGCACGTTGGGCATCATGATGGCCACGCGGTCGCCCTTGACCAGGCCCAGGCCCTGCAGGTAGGCGGCCAGTGCGCGGCTGAGGGAGTCGGTCTGACCGAACGTGACGTCCTTGCCCATGAAGCTGTAGGCCACGCGGCTGGCGTACTTCTGGAAGCTCTCTTCCATCAGCCCCACTAGCGACGGGTAGGCCGAAGGGTCGATGTCGGCGGGCACGCCGGGGGGGTAGGCGCTGAGCCAGGGACGATCACTCATTTTTTTGTCTCCAGTCAATCTCGGTTCAGTGTTACTCGATGGCCTTGCCCATGTCTTCAACGACCTTCTTGGCGTCGCCGAAAACCATCATGGTCTTGTCCATGTAGAACAGCTCGTTGTCCAGGCCCGCATAGCCTGCGGCCATGGAACGCTTGTTCACGATCACGGTCTTGGCCTTGTAGGCCTCGAGAATGGGCATGCCGTAGATGGCGCTGCCCTTCACATGCGCGGCGGGGTTCACCACGTCGTTGGCGCCCAGGATGATGGCCACGTCGGCCTGTCCGAACTCGCCGTTGATGTCTTCCATCTCGAACACCTGGTCATACGGCACCTCGGCCTCGGCCAGCAACACGTTCATGTGGCCCGGCATGCGTCCGGCCACGGGATGGATGGCGTATTTGACGGTGATGCCCTTTTCGGTCAGCTTGGCAGCCAGCTCCTTGACCGCATGCTGCGCGCGCGCCACCGCCAGGCCATAGCCGGGCACGATCACCACGGTCTCGGCATTGCTCAACACAAAGGCCGCGTCATCGGCGCTGCCGCTCTTGACGGTGCGCTGCACCGCGCCGCCGGCAGCGGCCGTGGTGGCCTCGCCGCCAAAGCCGCCCAGGATCACGTTGAAGAAGCTGCGGTTCATGGCCTTGCACATGATGTAGCTCAGGATCGCGCCCGAGCTGCCCACCAGCGAGCCGGCAATGATCAGCATGCTGTTGTTCAGGCTGAAGCCAATGCCCGCGGCCGCCCAGCCCGAATAGCTGTTGAGCATGGACACCACCACCGGCATGTCGGCGCCGCCGATCGGGATGATGATCAGCACGCCCAGCACAAAGGCCAGCGCCAGCAACAGCCAGAAGTCCACGCGTGCCTCGCTGATCGTGTAGCCCACAATGAAGAACAGCGTGGCCAGGCCCAGCACCAGGTTCAGGATGTGCTGGCCCTTGAACTGCACCGGCGCGCCCTGGAACAGGCGGAACTTGTACTTGCCCGACAGCTTGCCAAACGCAATGACCGAGCCGCTGAAAGTGATGGCGCCGATGGCCGCACCCAGCGCCAGCTCCAGCCGGTTGCCGTGGGGAATGGCACCGCCCTTGGCCGTGATGCCAAAGGCCCAGGGCTCAACAGCGGCAGCTACCGCGATGAACACCGCCGCCAGGCCGATCATGCTGTGCATGAAAGCCACGAGCTCGGGCATCTTGGTCATCTCGACCCGCTTGGCCATGATGGCGCCGGCGGTGCCGCCCAGCAGCAGGCCCAGCAGCACATAGCCCAGGCCTTCGACCGGGTTCTTCATCAGGGCGCCGGCCTGCGTCCAGATCAGGCCCACGGTGGTCAGCACGGCAATGGCCATGCCGATCATGCCGAACAGGTTGCCGCGGATGGACGTGGTGGGGTGGCTCAGGCCCTTGAGCGCCTGGATGAAACAGATGGACGCCACCAGGTACAGCAGCGTGACGAGGTTCATGCTCATGCTTTGTCTCCAGCAGCCGGTGCCTTTTTCTCTTTCTTCTTGAACATCTCCAGCATGCGCCGGGTCACCAAAAAGCCGCCGAACACGTTCACGGCTGCCAGCGCTACGGCCAGCACGCCCATGGTCTTGCCCAGGTTGGTCTCGGTCAGCGCGGCGGCCAGCATGGCGCCCACGATGACGATGGCGGAGATGGCGTTGGTCACGGCCATCAGCGGCGTGTGCAGCGCGGGCGTGACGGTCCACACCACGTGGTAGCCCACGTAAATGGCCAGCACGAAGATGATGAGGTTGAGGATGGTGGGAGAGACGATGTCCATGATTTACTTCCTGCGTACTTCGCCGTTTTGCGTCATCAGGCACGCGGCCACGATGTCGTCTTCCAGATCGACCTTCACTGCAGTGGCGTCTTTGGGCAGGACGAGCTTCAGGAAGTCCAGCACGTTGCGTGCATACAGGCTGCTCGAATCCGCCGCCACCAGCGCGGGCAGGTTGGTTTCACCCACCAGCGTGACGCCGTGCTTCACCACCGTCTGGCCGCCTTCGGTCAGCGGGCAGTTGCCGCCTTGCGGCGCGGCCAGGTCCACAATCACCGATCCGGGCTTCATGGACTTGACCATGTCCTCGGTCACCAGCACAGGCGCTGCGCGGCCGGGGATCAGCGCCGTGGTGATCACGATGTCAGCCTGCGCCACGCGCTTGGCCACTTCGGCCTTCTGACGGTCCAGCCAGCTTTGCGGCATGGGCCGGGCATAGCCACCCACGCCTTCGGCGGCGTCTTTTTCTTCCTGGGTTTCGTAGGGCACGTCGATGAACTTGGCGCCCAGCGACTCAACCTGTTCCTTGACCGAGGGTCGCACGTCCGACGCCTCGATCACCGCGCCCAGGCGCTTGGCCGTGGCAATGGCCTGCAGGCCCGCCACACCCACGCCCAGGATCACCACGCGCGCCGCTTTCACGGTGCCCGCTGCCGTCATGAGCATGGGAAAGAAACGCTGGTATTTGTCCGCCGCGATCATCACGGCCTTGTAGCCGGCGATGTTGGCCTGCGAGCTGAGCACGTCCATGCTCTGCGCGCGGGTGGTGCGGGGAGCTGCCTCCAGCGCAAAGCCCGTGACGTTGGCGGCAGCCAGACGTTGCAGACCGGGCGCATCGAACGGATTGAGCATGCCCACCAGCGTGGCGCCGGGCTGCATGAGCCCGACTTCGTTGTCAAAGGCGTTGCGTACCTTCAACACCAGCTCGCAGCCGAATGCGCCGGCCGCGTCGGTGATCTCGGCACCGGCGGCGACATAGGCCTCGTCTGTGGCGCTGGCGGGCACACCAGCACCCGACTGGATGCGTAGCGTGTGGCCTTGGGCTTTGAGTTTTTTGGCCGTCTCCGGGGTGACGGCAACACGGGTTTCACCCACCGTGGTTTCGGCAGGTACGCCAATCAGCATGGACGTCTCCTCGACTTGTTGATTTGAAAGCTGAACGTTAGCTTACATGAGTTTGCGAGCAATATTAGAGGCGCTTATCGATCATTTGGGCATATAGGGATTCATGGCGCGAACTGCTCTGCGCCCACCACGCCGATCTTGTCCAGGCGCAGGCGCTGCGACGCGGCCAGCACACCGGCCACCGCGTCGTATTTGGCAGCCTTGTCGGGGCGGATGTGGATTTCGGGCTGTACGGCCTGGCCTGCTGCGGCCTGCAGCCGCTGCTCCAGCGCGGCGCGGCCGGCCAGCGGCTCGCCGTTCCACAGCAGCTGGCCGCCGGGCGTGATGTCGATCTTCACCACCTCGGGCGGCGTGGCCTGGGGCGGCGGGGTGCCGCCGGGCATCTCGATCGCCACCGAATGCAGCTGGATCGGGATGGTGATGATCAGCATGACCAGCAACACCAGCAGCACATCCACCAGCGGCGTGGTGTTGATGTCCACCATCACCTCAGGTTCGCTGTCGTCGCCCGCGCGGATGTTGATGCCCATGCTAGTTCCCTGCCGGCGGCTCGGTCACAAAACCGATGCGCGCAATGCCCATTTCCTGGCAGGCGTACACCACGCGGCCGATGGGCTCGTAGTCGGATCGCGCATCGCCGCGGATGTGGACCTCGGGCTGCGGGCTCATCACCGACACCTTGCCCAGCAGCTCCATCAGCGCCGCCTGGTCGGGCAGCCGGGTGTCAAACCAGTACACCGCGCCCTGTGCATCCACCGAGATAATCACGTTGTCGGGCCTGGCCTGCCCGCCGGCCACCGCTTCGCGCGGCAGCGTCACGGCAATGGAGCTGTTCACCACGGGAATGGTGATGAGGAAGATGATCAACAGCACCAGCATCACGTCCACCAGCGGCGTGGTGTTGATGCTGGCGATCAGGGAATCTTCCCTGTCGCTGTTCTTCCACTGGATGGCCATCCCGCTACGCAGCCTTGGCGCCCGCTGCCAGCAGCACCGTGTGCAGGTCCGAACCAAAGCCGCGCACCTCGTCCATCACGATCTTGTTGCGCCGCACCAGCCAGTTGTAGCCCAGCACGGCGGGCACCGCCACAGCCAGGCCGATGGCGGTCATGATCAGCGCCTCGCCCACGGGGCCAGCCACGCGGTCGATGCTGGCCTGGCCCGACACGCCGATCTTGACCAGCGCGTTGTAGATGCCCCACACCGTTCCGAACAGGCCGACGAACGGTGCGGTGGAGCCCACCGTGGCCAGCACGGCCAGCCCGTCCTGCGTGCGGCTGTGCACGGTGTTGACCGCGCGTTCAATGCTTTGCGTCACCCAGGTGTTCAGGTCCACCTGGCCGATCAGGCCCTCGTGCTTGCGGGTGGCCTCCAGTGCCGATTCGGCAATGAAGCGGTAGGGGCTGGCTTTGTCCAGCTTGTCGGCGCCCTGGCGCACGGTGTCGGCTGACCAGAAATTGGCAGCGGCGGCTTTGCCCTGCCCGCCCATGCGTGACTGTGCCACCAGTCGCGTGATCAGCACATACCAGCTGGCCAGCGACATGATGACCAGCACCACCAGCGTGGCGCGCGCCACCAGGTCGCCTTGCTCCCACAGTGCGCGCAGGCCATAGGGGTTGGCCTGCACGGGGGGCACCGGCGCCATGACCGGGGGTTTGGCGGTTGCGGGTGCGGCCAACGTGGGCGACGCCGCCAGCGACGGGCTGGACGCCGCATCGCCCGCAGGGGCGGGCGCCTGGGCCAGCGCGGCGCCGGTGGCCAGCAGCAACAGGGCCGCAACACGGCAGAACATCGATAGCAAATTCATTTTGGGCATGGATTGAACGCAAAGTGACTTGGGCCCATTGTGAATCACGCGGGCAGGCCAGTCCAAATCCATAATGCCGGTCATGAACGCACCCCGCTGGAAACCAAGCGTCACCGTCGCCGCCATCATTGAACGCGAGGGCCGCTTCCTGCTGATTGAGGAACACACGGCCCGCGGGCTGATGCTGAACAACCCGGCCGGCCACCTGGACCCGGGCGAGTCGCCCGCGCAGGGTTGCGCACGCGAGGCGCTGGAAGAAGCCGCCTGGCATTTCACGCCCACGGCGCTGGTGGGCATTTACCTGTCGCGCTTTACGCGCACGGCCGACGGCGCCGACATCACCTACCTGCGCTTTGCGTTTTGCGGCACGCTGGGCGACGAGGTGCCGGGCCAGGCGCTGGACGAGGGCATCGTGCGTACGCTGTGGATGACGCCCGACGAAATCCGCGCCACCACAGCCCGGCACCGCAGCCCGCTGGTGTTGCGCTGCATGGAGGATTACCTGCGCGGCCAGCGCGCGCCGCTGGACATGGTCTATACCGAACCCACGGTATACGGCCCCGGGCCGGCTACGACCTAATCAGCCTTCAGGCGCAGCCGGTCGGGCTGGCGCCGCTCGATCTGGTACTTGAGCAGCGCCGCGCAGCGGAACACGCCGTGCGCGAACTTGCCGTAGGGCAGCGTCACAAACAGCGCCATCACCACGCCCAGGTGCACCGCGAGCCAGGCCGTCTGGCCCGCGTGACCGCGCGCAAACCACAGGCCCAGGCCCGTCAGGCTGGTCAGGAACAACAGCGCGATGAAGCCCAGGTCCATGGGCCGCTGGGCCACATCACCCTGCGCCGGGTTGCGCGCCAGGTTCAGCCGCAGCAGTTGCACCGTGCCCAGCAGCAGCGCCACGCCGCCCACGGCGCCCAGCAGCTTCGGCACGCTGGGCAGGTCGTACGGGGCCACCCAGCCGAAGGCGTAGTGGTACAGCGTGGCCACGCTGGTGGAGGCAAAGCACAGCATGAAGCCATAGAACGTGAGGTGGTGCGCCCGGCGGCGCGCCAGCGTCCAGCGGTCGTCCTCGTTGTGGCAGCCCTCGCCGTGGCCGCCGTCCAGGTAGCGCAGGGTCAGGGCGTTGGCTGTGGCCTCGGGTAGTGCGCCCGGTGGCTGGGTCAACTCTTGCGGTGGCGACACGTCGCGCCAGAATCGGCGCACACCCAGCGTCAGTGCCAACACCACAAACAAAAATACCGGCGCAAACAGACCTACCAGCAGGTTGTGCGGGAACACCGCGTAGAAATTGCCGCCCGCAGGTGCGATACCCAGCCCGCCGGTGCGCGCCACCGCCAGCAGCAGGAACAGCGCCAGCCCCGCCGCCAGTGCCAGCGCAACGGCCAGGCCGTTGCGCGCATACAGCGCGCCCAACGCGGGCGGCCACGCATAGTCCGCATACGTCTGGCCGCGCACGCGGGCCATGGCCTGTGGCACGTTCACCGCAAACTCATG
>CALRZF020000045.1:0-15569 GCA_943372585.1 Ramlibacter sp. 2FC
GGCCGCCTTCAAGGAATGCCACGGCCTGCAATGCGGCTTTTGCACCCCCGGCATGGTGATGAGCTCGGTGGACCTGTGCAAGAACCACCCCAAGGCCAGCGAAGGCGAAATCCGCGAGCTGCTCGAAGGCAACCTGTGCCGCTGCACGGGCTACCAGAACATCGTCAAGGCCGTGCAGCAGGGCCAGGCCGCCATGGCTTCGGCCTGAAAGGGGAACGACATGGGTGCATCCGATTTCTCGAACCTCCCCCACATCGGTGAATCCGTCCGCCGCAAGGAGGACTACCGCTTTCTCACCGGCGCGGGCAATTACACCGACGACATCAACCTGGCCAACCAGCGCGTGGCCGTGTTCGTGCGTTCGCCGCACGCGCATGCCCTGATCAAGAGCGTGGACGTGGCTGCCGCCGAGGCCATGCCCGGTGTGGCCAAGGTCTTCAGCGGCAAGGACGTGGAAGGCAAGATGGGCGGGCTGCCCTGCGGCTGGCTCATCACCAGCACCGACGGCACGCCGATGAAGGAGCCGCCGCACCCGATCCTGGCCCAGGGCAAGGTCCGCTACGTGGGCGACCACGTGGCCATGGTCGTGGCCGACACGCTGGAGCAGGCCAAAAATGCCGCCGAGGCGGTGGTGGTGGACTATGACGTGTTGCCGGCCGTCGTGGGCGTGACGGACGCCGCCAAGGCCACGGCGCTGCACGATGCCGCGCCCGACAACCATTGCTACAAGTGGGCCATTGGCGACAAGGGCCAGGTGGACGCCGCCTTTGCCAAGGCCGCTCACGTGACCAGGCTGGACCTGACCAACAACCGCCTGGTGCCCAACGCCATGGAGCCGCGCGCGGCCATCGGCAGCTACAACCGCGCCAGCGACGAGTACACGCTGTACGTGTCCAACCAGAACCCGCACGTCGAGCGGCTGCTGATGACCGCATTTGTGCTGGGCCTGCCCGAGCACAAGGTGCGCGTGATCGCGCCCGACGTGGGCGGCGGTTTTGGCTCCAAGATCTTCCTGTACGCCGAAGACGTGGCGCTGACCTGGGCCGCCAAGCAGCTCAACTGCAGCATCAAGTGGGTGGCCGACCGTAGCGAGGCCTTCCTGAGCGACGCGCATGGGCGCGACCATGTGAGCCACGCCGAAATGGCCATGGACAAGGACGGCAAGTTCCTGGCGATGCGGGTGCACACCGACGCCAACATGGGTGCGTACCTGTCCACGTTCTCTACCGCCGTACCGACCATCCTGTACGCCACGCTGCTGGCCGGCCAGTACACCTGCCCGCAGATTTACGTGGAGGTGGACGCCTGGTTCACCAACACCGCGCCGGTGGATGCCTACCGCGGCGCCGGCCGGCCCGAGGCGACATATTTGCTGGAGCGGCTGGTGTCGCGCTGCGGCTGGGACATGGGCCTGACGCAGGACGAGATCCGCAAACGCAACTTCATCAGCAGCTGGCCCTACCAGACGCCGGTAGCGCTGCAATACGACGTGGGCGATTACCTGGCCTGCATGACCAAGGCCGAGGACATGGCCGACGTGAAAGGCTTTGCCGCACGCAAGGCCGCCAGCGCCGCCAAGGGTCTGAAGCGCGGCATCGGTTACAGCAGCTACATCGAGGCCTGTGGCATTGCGCCGTCCAACATCGCGGGCGCCCTGGGCGCACGCGCCGGCCTGTTTGAATGCGGCGAAATCCGCGTGCACCCCACCGGCAGCGTGACGGTGTTCACTGGCTCGCACAGCCACGGCCAGGGCCATGAGACGACGTTCGCCCAGGTGGTAGCAGCGCGCCTGGGCATTCCGGTGGACAACGTGGACGTGGTGCACGGCGACACGGGCCGCGTGCCGTTCGGCATGGGCACCTATGGCTCGCGCTCCATCAGCGTGGGTGGCGCGGCCATCATGAAGGCGCTGGACAAGATCGAGACCAAGGCCAAGAAAATCGCCGCGCATCTGATGGAGGCCAGCGACGCCGACATCGAGTTTGCCAACGGTGAATTCACCGTCAAGGGCACCGACAAGAAGGTGGCCTTCGGCCAGGTGTCTCTGGCGGCCTACGTGCCGCACAACTACCCGCTGGACAAGCTGGAGCCCGGCCTGAACGAAACCGCGTTTTACGACCCGACCAACTTCACCTTCCCTGCAGGCACCTACATCTGCGAGGTGGAAATCGACCCGGCCACCGGCGTCACGCGCGTGGACAAGTTCACCGCCGTGGACGACTTCGGCACCATCATCAACCCGATGATCGTCGAAGGCCAGGTGCATGGTGGCCTGGTGCAGGGCATCGGCCAGGCGCTGATGGAAAACTGCGTGTACGACAAGGAGACCGGCCAGCTGCTGACCGGCAGCTTCATGGACTACGCCATGCCGCGCGCAGACGACTTCCCGCAATTCAGCATCGGCACCGTGTGCACGCCGTGCACGCACAACCCGCTGGGCACCAAGGGCTGCGGTGAGGCGGGCGCCATCGGCTCGCCGCCGGCGGTGATCAACGCGGTGCTGGACGCGCTGAAGGATCTGGGCGTCAGGGAATTTGACATGCCCGCATCGCCCAGCCGCGTGTGGGAAGCCATTCAATCGGCCAAGGCCTGAGGAGACAACACCATGTACGCATTTACCTTTGAGCGTCCCGCCTCCGCAGCCGATGCCGCCAAGCTGGCAGCAGCCGGCGGCAAGCTGCTGGCCGGCGGACAGACCCTGCTGGCCTCCATGAAGCTGCGCCTGACAAGCGCCGAACAGGTCGTGGACCTGGGCGGCATTGCCGAGCTGGCGGGTGTGAAGAAAGACGGCAACAGTGTTGTGATCGGCGCCATGACGCGCCACGCCGATGTCGCAAAGAACGCCGACGTGAAAGCCGCCATCCCCGCGCTGGCCGACCTGGCCAACGGCATCGGCGACCGGCAGGTCCGCGCCATGGGAACGATGGGCGGCTCGGTCGCCAACAACGACCCTTCTGCCTGCTATCCCAGTGCCGTGCTCGCATTGGGTGCCACCGTGCACACCAACCAGCGCAAGATCGCCGCGGACGACTACTTCCAGGGCATGTTCACCACGGCGCTGAAAGACGGCGAACTCATCACCGCCATCAGCTACCCGGTGGCCAAACGCGCGGCCTACATGAAGTTCAAGCAGCCTGCGTCACGCTTTGCGCTGATCGGTGTGTTTGTGGCGCAGACGGACAGCGGCGTGCGCGTGGCTGTGACCGGTGGCGGCAACGGTGTGTTCCGCCACAAGGGGCTGGAAGATGCGTTGAGCAAGAGCTTTACCCCGGAAGCCGCCGCGGCTGTCAAAATTGACGCTGGCGAGCTGTCCAGCGACCTGCATGCCAGTGCTGTCTATCGCGCCAACCTCATCAGCGTGATGACACAGCGTGCTGTAGCCAAGGCGCTGGCCTAGGGGCAGTTTTCCAACCGCACGCCAAGGCCCCGTGCACCAAGGCGCGGGGCCTTTTTTTCTACAAAGTCTGTTTCCATGATTGTTCCGGCCCATACCACGGCGTTTGCTTCCATTGATGCCCTGACCGATGCGCTGCAGGGCGTGGGCTACTTCGCCGACCGGCGCCTGGCCACGGCGGTGTACCTGGCGCTCAAGCTGCAGCGCCCGCTGCTGCTGGAAGGCGAGCCCGGCGTGGGCAAGACCGAGCTGGCCAAGGCGCTGTCGCAGGCGCTGTCGCGCGAGCTGCTGCGCCTGCAGTGTTATGACGGCCTGGAGCAGCGCGAAGCGCTGTACGAATGGAACTATGCCGCGCAGCTGCTGCACATGCGCGCCGCAGAGGGCCGGGACAGCGCCGAAGAGGTCGAGCGCGAGGTTTACCAGGCCCGCTACCTGATTCGCCGCCCGCTGTTGCAGGCCCTTCAGGCGCCCGAGCCCGGCGCGGTGCTGCTGATTGACGAAGTGGACCGCGCTGACGAGCCTTTCGAGGCTTTTTTGCTGGAGTACCTGGGTGAGTACCAGGTGAGCATCCCCGAAATGGGCACGATCCGCGCGCAGTACACGCCGGTGACCATCCTGACCAGCAACCGCACGCGTGAGCTGAACGACGCCGTCAAGCGCCGCTGCCTGTACCACTGGCTGGACTACCCCGAGCGTGACCGGGAGCTGGCAATAGTGCAGGCCCAGGTGCCGCAGGCCAGCGCGGCGCTGGCGCAGCAGGTGGCGCAGTTTGTGGGCCGCTTGCGCAGCCAGCCGTTTACCAATGCGTTCCAGCGGGCGCCGGGGATTGCCGAGAGTGTGGAGTGGGCCAAAGCCCTGGTGGCTCTGGATACTCTTGCTGTCGATCCTGAGGTTGTTGCCGATACGGCGGGCATTCTGTTCAAGCAGCGCGAAGACGTGGCTGCACTGACACAAGACCTTGTGGCTGATCTGTTGCGGCCGGAGCCTGCGGACGCTTGAAGATGTTTGCTCGTTGCTCCGCGCGGCAAAGTCACACTTGGGCGCACGCCGCCTGCCGCGAAGCACGCGCGCCACAACAGCAGGAAAAAAAATGCAGCTAGGCGATTCCCGCACAGGAAAGCTGGCCAACAACATCGCAGGCTTTGGCAGAGCCTTGCGCAGGGCCGGCGTGCGAATGGACAGCGCCCGCATTGCACTTGCACAACAAGCGGCATTGCTGGTGGGCGTGGACAGCAAGCCAGACCTGGGCGCTGCGATGGAAGCCGTGATGGTCAGCCGCGAACAGGACCGCATGGTGTTTCGTGAGCTGTTTGACGTTTACTTTCGCAACCCCGAGGTGGCCAACAAGCTGCTGTCGCAGCTGCTGCCCAGTGCTGAGGGCAAGGCCGAGCCCAGCAAGCGCCGCCCGCGGGTGCGTGAGGCATTGCAGCCGCAAAAAGCCTTCGGCCAGCAGGCGTCACCCAAAAAAGAAGATCAGAAAGTCGAATTTGACGCGGCCATGACGGCCAGCGACCTGCAACGCCTGAAGCACGCCGATTTCAGTGCCTTGAGCGCCAGCGAATACCACCTGGTCGAGCGGCTGGCGCGCGACGTGGCGCTGCCCGTGCCGCAGGTGCCGTCGCGCCGGGTGCGCCCGGGCACGCGCGGCCACCGCATGCACTGGTCGGGCGTGATGCAGCGCGCGGCCCGCACCGGCGGCGAGATCATGCAGCTGCGCCACCTGCAACGGCAACGCCAGCCGCTGCCGCTGATGGTGCTGGTGGACGTGTCGGGCTCCATGGAACGCTATGCGCGGCTGCTGCTGGCGTTTTTGCATGCGGCTACGCGCAACGCCGACGGTCACAGGGCGCGGCGCGACGTGTTTGCCTTCGGCACGCACCTGACGGATTTGACGCCGGCCTTTCGCCTGGCCGACACCGACGCCATGCTGGCCGCTGCCAGCGCGCTGATAGACGACTTTGCCGGCGGCACGCGCCTGGGCGAATCGCTGGCCACGCTGCGCGAGCAGCACGCGCGCCGCCTGGTGGGCCGGCGCACACTGGTGCTGGTGATCAGCGACGGCCTGGACACCGGCGAGCCGGCTGAGCTGGACGCCGAGCTGGCCTGGCTGCGCAGGCGCAGCCGCCGTTTGCTGTGGCTTAACCCGCTGCTGCGCTTTGACGGCTATTCGCCGCTGGCGCGCGGCGCCGCGGTGCTGCACCGCCATGCGCATGGCATGCTGGCGGTACACAACGTCACCAAGCTTGAGGAACTGGCGGGCAGTCTGGCCGCTCTGATGAAAAACTAGAAGGAAAACACCATGGAAATGCAAGGAAGCCGCGCGCTGGCCATTACCCAGCAACAAGCCTGGGACACGCTGAACAACCCCGAGGTGCTCAAGACCTGCATCCCCGGCTGCGACAAGGTCGAGCCCACCGGCGAAAACCAGTACGCCGTCGGCGTGGCCGTGAAGATCGGCCCCGTGTCGGCCAAGTTCAACGGCAAGATCACGCTGTCGGAGATCAACCCGCCCAACAGCTACACCATCACCTTTGACGGGCAGGGCGGGGCGGCCGGTTTTGGCAAGGGCAACGCGCAGGTGAAGCTGTCGCCGCCCGAAGAAGGCCAGGGCTGCGTGCTCAGCTACACCGTTCATGCCTCGGTGGGCGGCAAGATCGCGCAGATGGGTCAGCGGTTGATCGACGGCGTGGCCAAGTCCATGGCCGAGGATTTCTTCAAGCGGTTTGACGACGAAATGCAGCGCCAGTACCCCGGCGCCTACGCCGCGGCAGCGGCAACACCTGCCGTCGTACCCGCGCAGGGCGCCAGCAGCAGCGGCAAAATCCCGGTGTGGGCCTGGGTGGCCGGCGCCGTGGTGGTGCTGGCTGCCATCTGGCTGCTGCGCTGAGCCCGCCTGAAAGGAGCTGCCATGGAAAACCTTGATGTCATGGTGCTGCGCACGCTGCGCGACTGGCGTGCGGCCGGCCAGCGCGCGCTGCTGGCCACGGTGGTGCGCACCTGGGGTTCATCACCGCGGCCCATCGGCTCCATCATGGCGCTCAGCGAGACGGGCGCTGTGGTGGGCTCGGTGTCGGGCGGCTGCATTGAGGACGACCTGATTTACCGCTTCACGCAAGCCTACTCGGGCCAGGGCGAAGACAAGCAGATTCCCAGCGGCGCGCCGGGCTTTGTGAAGTACGGCATTTCGGCCGACGAAGCCCACCGCTTCGGCCTGCCGTGTGGCGGCACGCTGGAACTGCTGCTGGAATACGACCCCGACGCCACGCGCCTGGCCGAACTGGTGACGGCGCTGGAAGCTGGCCAGCTCATGCAACGCACAGTGCGCCTGAGCGACGGCGCGGTGGCGCTGGCGCAAACGTCCGCGCCTGAAGAGCTCACGGTGTCCGACACTGCGCTCGTCAATACCTTTGGCCCCGAATACCGCATGCTGCTCATCGGCGCGGGGCAACTCACCGAATACCTGGCCACCATGGCGCTTTTCAGCGGCTTTGCCGTGACGGTGTGCGACCCGCGCGAGGAATACCGCGGCGCCTGGAGCGTGGCGGGCGCCAAGGTGGTGGCCGACATGCCTGACGACGTGGTGACGGCTTTCAAGCCCGACCGGCGCAGCTGCGTGGTGGCATTGACGCACGACCCCAAGCTGGACGACCTGGCACTGCTGGAGGCGCTGAAGACCGATGCGTTTTACGTAGGCGCCATCGGCAGCCGCCGCAACAACGAAGCGCGCCATGCCCGGATGGTCGAGCACTTCGAGCAGACCGATGACGATCTGAAGCGCCTGCGCGGGCCCATTGGCATCTACATCGGCAGCAAGACACCGCCGGAGATCGCGGTGAGCGTCATGGCCGAGATCCTGGCGGTGAAGAATGGTGTGACGCTGCCGCGCGACATGGACGTGGCCCAGGCCAAGAACGACCGCGCCGTGCCGGCCAACGACCCTGGCGATCTGGTCTGCAGCGTGCCGCGCACGGCGCGCTGAACCGCGAGCCTAGATGCAGGCGGCTTTGATGATCCGCTGCGTAGGGTTGGGCTCCACGTCCAGGAACAGCATGGGACGCGGGTTGTCGCGGGTGTAGGTAGACGTCTTGTGCGACGTGCCCTTCCACAGGGGCTCGTTGTAGAACCTGAGCGACAGGTAATGCGCTTTGCCCTCGGCGCAATTGAACAGCACCGTGGCGTAGTACGAGCGGTAGGGTACGTTGTCCCAACTGGTGCGTACGGTGGAGCGGCTGACGCGGATGCGCATGGTGCGTCCGGCGTCGCTGACTTCCAGCGGGGCAGGGTCCACTTCGATGGTGTTGAGCTGCTCGTCCGAGCGGTCACCCAGCACGGTGAACCAGTTGGCACCGGACTGGGCGTGGGCTTGGGCCGCCAACAGACACAACAGGAACAGAACCGTCTTCAATCAAACTCCGCGTAGTGCCAGCAGGTACCCCGCAGACCGTATGCCGGCCACAGTCAGCACCAACGAACCCGCCAAGTGTAACAACGCCGTACATCCGGCCAGCAGGTAGCGTTGCTGCATCAGCATGCCCACCACCTCGGCGCTGAACGACGAAAACGTGGTCAGCGCACCCAGAAAGCCGGTGACCAGCGCCAGGCGCCACACCGGGTCGATCTGGGGCAGCGCGTGGAAGACGGCCACACACACGCCCACCAGGTAGCCTCCCACCAGGTTGGCCGCTAGCGTGCCCCAGGGAATGAGCGCGCCGGGGTTGAGCCACAGCGCCAGGCCCCAGCGGGCCAGTGCGCCGACGCAAGCGCCCACGCAGATGGCCAGCACCGGAATCATTTTTCCTTGCCCATGACCAGATCAGGCAGGAAGGTGACGATCTGCGGAAACAGCGTGATCAGCGCAATGCACACCACCAGGCACAGGAAGAAGGGGATCGCGGCGCGCGCAATGGTGTTGCTGTCCTTGCCGGTCATGTTCTGCAACACAAACAGGTTGAAACCCACGGGCGGCGTGACTTCGGCGATCTCGACCAGCAGCACGATGAAGATGCCGAACCAGATCAGGTCAAAGCCCGCCTTCTGGATCATGGGCAGCACCACGGCACTGGTCAGCACGATCATGCTGATGCCGTCCAGTGCGGTTCCCAGTACGAGGTAAATGACCACCAGCGCACTGATCAGCGCGTACGGGGACAACTGCATGGCGCTGACCCATTCGGCCAGCTCGCGCGGGATGCCGGTGAACGCCATGGTCTTGGTCAGGAATGCGGCGCCGGCCAGGATGAACATGATCATGCAGCTGGTGCGGGTGGTGCCCATCAGGCCTTCCCAGAAGTTCTTCCAGGTCAGGGAGCCACCGGCGCCGGCAATGGCCAGCGAGCCCAGCACACCATAGGCTGCGCATTCGGTCGCAGTTGCCCAGCCGGCCACCAGCACCCATACGATGAAGATGATGAGCAGGCCGCAGGGAATCAGGCTGCCCGAGCGGCGCACCTTCTCGGCAAAGCTCATGGGCGGCTCACCCGCGGGCACCTTGTCGGGGTTGCGCAGGCTCCACCAGCCGATGTAGACCGAGAACAGCAGCATCAGCAAAAAGCCCGGCAGAAAGCCCGCCAGAAAGATGCGGATGATGGAGGCATCGGCCGCCACCGCATACACCACCATGGTGATGGAGGGCGGGATCAGGATGCCCAGCGTGCCGGCCGTGGCCAGCGCGCCCAGGGCCAGCTTTTCGTCATAGCCGCGGCGCACCAGTTCGGGCAGGGCCACCTTGGAGATGGTGGCGCAAGTGGCCGCGGATGAGCCCGACACCGAACCAAAAATGCCGCAGCCCAGAATGGTGGTGTGCATCAGCCGCCCGGGGATGCGGTTAAGCCAGGGCGCCAGGCCGGTGAACATCTGCTCACTCAGGCGGGTGCGAAACAGAATTTCGCCCATCCAGATGAACAGCGGCAGCGCGGCCAGCTCCCAGCTGGCATTGCTTTCCCAGAAGGCCGAGAACAGGTTCTTGCCGGGCAGGGTGGAGGTGAAGAAAGCCTGTCCGATCCAGCCCACAATGGCCAGCGTCATGGCGATCCAGACGCCGCCGGACAGCAGCATCAGCATGATGAAGAGCAACAGCCCTCCGATGGCAAGCAGGCTCAAGGCAGCTCCGTGTTGTTAGATGTCTTCGGAGAAATCGCCGCGCGCATGGCGTTCTTCGACCATGCGCACATAGGTGGGTTTGCCGCCGCGCAGCACGATCACCAGTTCGTCCAGCACCGCCGCCAGGAACAGCAGTGCGCCCAGCACAAAACTAAGCTGGGGCACCCAGATGGGGATGACCACCATGCCGCTGGCCATATCCTTGAATTCCCAGCTTTCGTAGGTGAAGCGCACGGCCCACCAGGCCAGGTAGCCCACGGCCAGCGCGGCGATGGACAGCGAGATGATTTCAAACCAGCGCCGAAGCCTGGCCGGCATGGCTTCCAGCAGCAGCGTCACGCGGACGAAGTCGCCATGCTTGAAGGCATGGGCCATGGCCAGGAATGACGCCGCCGCGCAGAACCAGGCGACCAGGTCGTTGGCCCCGCCCACGCGCCAGCCGGCCCAGCGGCCGATGGACGCCAGGATCATCAGGACGAAGATCGCCAGGATGAACAGCGCCGCCAGCCGGCCAGCAGAGTCAAAGATGAAGTCCAGCGTGCGGCGCATTCAGCGGCTTATTTGCGGAACGCGTCGACGGCGGCCTTGCCGTCCGCACCGGCCTTGGCGACCCATTCGTTAAGCATGACGTCGCCGACTTTCTTCAGGTCTGTCATGAGCTGGGGCGTGGGTGTCACGATGTTCATGCCCTTGGACCTGAGCTGGTCCAGGTACCAGCCGTTCTTTTCCTGGCTGACCTTCCAGCCGCGCTCTTCGGCGTCGGCGGCGGCCTTGAGCACAGCGTCCTGGGTAGCCTTGTCCAGCGCGTTGAAGGCACCGTTGTTCACGATGACGGCATTCTTGGGCAACCAGGCCTGGGTGTTGTACCAGTTCTTGATGTGCTCGTAGGTCTTGGAGTCAAAGCCGGTGGAGCCGGACGACATGTAGGAGTCCACGACGCCGGTGGCCAGCGCCTGGCTGAGTTCCGCGGCCTGGATCTGCACCGGCTGCGCGCCCACCAGCTCGGCGATCTTGGCGGTGGCGGGGCTGTAGGCGCGCCACTTCAGGCCCTTCATGTCGGCCACGCTGTTGAGCTGCTTGTTGGCATAAATGCCCTGGGGCGGCCATGCCACGGTGAACAGCAGGCGCATGTTCTGCGCGCCCAGCAGCTTGTCCAGCGCGGGCTTTTGCGCCTTGTACAGCTTCATGGAGTCGGCATAGCCGGTGGCCAGGAAGGGCACGCCGTCCATACCGAACAGGGCGTTTTCGTTCTCGTAGTTGACCAGCAGGATCTCGCCGATCTGGGCTTGCCCGCCCTGCACGGCGCGCTTGATTTCGGGCGCCTTGAACAGCGATGCGTTGGCGTGCACCTGGATCTTGAGCTTGCCGCCGGTGGCTTTGTCCACGTCGTTGGCGAACTGGACGAGGTTTTCGGTGTGGAAGTTGGTGGCCGGGTAGGCGGCGGGCAGGTCCCACTTGGTTTGGGCAAAGGCCGAGGTGCCCAGGGTCAGGGCGGCGGCGATCAGTCCGAGTTTGTATTTCATGATCTCTCCGGGACAATGAGGTGGATGAACGAGAGCAGCAGCATAAATGCAAATAGCGGGCCAACCGCTACGGTATTTCCCCCGAGCCCTGTCCCCGAGGTGCCTTCCACCCCCCAGCCCGTGCTGGGCATCGTCATGCTGGACACCCGGTTTCCGCGTCCGCCTGGGGACGTGGGCCATCCGGCCACCTGGGGTGTGCCGGTCAATTTCAACGTCGTGCGGGGCATCTGGCCCGACAAGGTGGTGCGCTCCGCCAAGGGCTTGCGGGCCGGCCGGGTGACGCCTGCGTTCGTCACTGTAGTGCGCAATCTGGAGCGCGCGGGTGTAGCCGCCATCACCACCAGCTGCGGCTTTCTGGTGCTGCTGCAAAAAGAACTACAGGCCGCTTGCAAGGTACCGGTCGTCACGTCCAGCCTGCTGCTGTTGCCCCGCCTGCTGAAAGAGCAAACACAGGTGGGGGTGCTGACCATCAGCGCCAGCGCGCTGGGCGATGAGCACCTGCGCAGCGCCGGTGTGTCGCGCGACCGCGTGAAAGACGTGCTGGTACAGGGCGTGGACCCCAAGGGCGAATTTGCCACCGCCATCCTGGGCAACCTGGCGCAGATGGACCTGCAGCGCGCAGGCGCTGATGTGGTGGCCGCGGCCGTCGCGCTGAAGGCCCGCGCGCCGCAACTGCGCACCGTGGTGCTGGAATGCACCAACATGCCGCCATATGCCCAGCAGATTCGGGACGTAACGGGTCTGGACGTGCTTTCGCTGCGCGATCTGCCCGCGCTCAAGCCCTATGCGGCGGCGCCACAGGAGCCGGCATGAATCTCAGATTTGTTGAAGCGTTTTACTGGGTCGCCTCGCTCAAGAGCGTGACCCGCGCCGCAGAAAAGCTGTTCCTCACGCAATCAGCCATGTCCAGCCGCATCGCCGCGCTGGAAGAAGAGCTGGGCGTGCTGCTGCTGGACCGGCGCGACAAGCAGTTTCGCCTGACGGTGGCGGGCACACGTTTTTTCACCTACTCACAGCGCCTGCTGGAACTGCAACGCGAGGTCAAGGCCGAGATGGGCTCAGGCGCGCCATTGGCGGTGTCCATGCGCATCGGCGCGATTGAATCGGTGTTGCACTCATGGCTGATCCCGTGGATTGAAAAGCTGCGCGCCGACCACCCCACGCTGGAGCTGGAGCTGACGGTTGAAACCACGCCCATCCTGGTCGAGCAGGTGCAGCGCGGCACGCAGGACCTGGTGTTTGCTGCGCTGCCTGCGTCCGCCGATGGTGTGCGCAGCCGGGCGTTGCCGCCCATGGAGATGGTTTTCATGGGCAATACCCAGTTGCACCGCAAGCGCCGCTACACACTCGCCGAGCTGGGCGAACAGGAGATATTGACCTTCCAGCGCGGCTCGCACCCGCACGTGGCGCTGGTGGATCTGTTTCGCCAGGCCGCGGTGGAACCCAAGCGCGTGCACACGATTTCTTCCATTTCGGCGATGGTGCAATTGGTGCAGGGCGGGTTTGGTGTGGCCACATTGCCCAGCCGCGCGGTCCAGCGGCTGCTCACATTCCCCAACTTGAAGCAGCTGGCGTGCGACACCGTGCTGCAACCGCTGCCCATCCATGCGAGCTACAGAACCGACCCCACTTCACTGGCGGTGGAGACGGTGATCAAGTCGGCATTTGCCTTTATTGACGCGCAGTCCGGCGGCAAGCGTGCACCGGCAAAGCGCGCGGCGTCGCGCTGACGCCCTGTTATGAAGCATCGAAAAAATCGATGAGGTAAGCGGAAAATTTTGAATTTGAACAAGCTGTAGCCGCCCACCACAATCCGCCCATCGTCATGCAATTGACATGATTTGAAACAAAGGACGTGCGGTGGGATCAGCTCTGGATTTGGCTAAGACAGTGTTTGGCGGCGACGGCACGCAGAACGCAGCGCATGTGCGCGCCCTGATCCGCCAGGGCCTGTGGACGCACCACACCAGCGGCCTGGCCGACGAGCACGTGCAGGGTAACGTGGTAATCCTGCCCGAGGCGCAGGCCAATGACTTCCTGCGTTACTGCCAGCGCAACCCCAAGCCCTGCCCGCTGCTGGCGGTGTCCGAGCCCGGCCACGCGTTGCTGCCCACGCTGGGCAAAGACATCAACATCTGCACCGACGTGCCGCGCTACCGCGTGTGGCGCGAAGGCGAGCTGGTGGAAGAGCCCTGTGACATCACTGGCCTGTGGCGCAATGATCTGGTGACGTTTGTCATCGGCTGCTCATTCAGCTTCGAGCAGGCGCTGATGGAGGCCGGACTGCCGCTGCGTCACGTGCAGCAGGGCCGCAATGTGGCCATGTACCGCACCAACATGGCGACGCAGCCTGCCGGTGTGTTTCACGGCCCCATGGTGGTGTCCATGCGGCCCATGAAGGCCGCCGCCGTGATCCGCGCGGTCCAGGTGACATCCCGTTTTCCAGATGTGCATGGTGCGCCGGTCCATATCGGCGACCCGTCACTGATCGGCATTGCCGACCTGTCCGCGCCCGACTACGGCGACGCGGTGGAAGTGATGCCCGATGAACTGCCGGTGTTCTGGGCCTGTGGCGTCACGCCGCAAGCCGCGATCCGCCAGGCCCGCCCCGCGTTCTGCATCACCCACGCCCCTGGCGCGATGCTGATTACCGACCTTCTCAACACCCAGCTTGCCAGTTTCTAAGTCAAGGAGCCTTACTGATGAAAAAGTTCATGTTCAGCCTGTCCGCCCTCGCGATCGCCTGTGCGGCCTCGGCCCAGACCAAGTGGGACCTGCCTTCGGGCTATGGGGCCAACACCTTCCAGGTGCAGAACCTGCAGCAGTTTGCGACGGATGTCGACAAGGCAACCGCAGGCAAGCTGAAGATCGCAGTGCACCCCAATGCGTCGCTGTTCAAAGCCAACGAGATCAAGCGGGCCGTGCAGTCGGCCCAGGTGTCGGCGGGTGAGTTCATTTTGTCGGGCGCGGCCAACGAGGCGCCCGTTTTCGGCGTGGATTCCATCCCCTTCCTGGCCACCAGCTATGCCGACTCCAAACGGCTGGACGAAGCAACCCGACCGCTGCTGGTCAAGACGCTGGCCGCCCAGGGCATGAAGCTGCTGTACACCGTACCGTGGCCGCCGCAAAGCCTGTACTCGGCCAAGCCCGTGGCAGCGCTGAAGGACCTGAACCGTACCAAGATGCGCGCCTACAACCCGGCCACGTCGTTCATTGCCACGGCTGTGGGCGCGCAGCCAGTCACCATCCAGCTGGCCGAGTTGCCCGCCGCGCTGGCGACCGGCGGTGTGGACAACTTCCTGACCTCCAGCGCCAGCGGTGTGGACAGCAAGCTGTATGAAAGCGTCAAGTACTTCTACGGCGTGGCTGCCTGGCTGCCGCGCAATGCCGTGGTGGTGAACCAGAAGGCCTTTGACGCGCTTGACAAGCCCACGCAGGATACGGTGCTGCAGCAGGCCGCCGCATCCGAGCAGCGTGGCTGGAAGCTCAGCGAGCAAAAAGACGGCGAATACATCGCCGAGCTCAAGGCCAAGGGCATGAACGTGGACACCGGCGCCGAGAACCTGAAGAAGGAACTCAAGGCCATCGGTGAGCGCATGACGGCCGACTGGATCAAGCTGGCCGGTGACGACGGCAAGGCCGTGATCGACGCCTACAACCGCAAGTGAGTCGGGCATGACCACCAGCGCCGCTGCCACCATGAACAACGTGACTGTCCCCACGGCCCAGGCCAGCCTGCTGCGGCGAGCGCTGGACCGCGCTTACCTGGTGGCGGGCGCACTGGGCGCGGCGTGCATCGCGCTGATCTGCGTGCTGATGATCGCGCAGACCCTGGGGCGCCAGTTCGGCTTTCCCACAGGTGCCATCAACGATGTGGTGTCCTGGCTGTGCGCGGCGGCGGCCTTCCTGACGATGGCGCATGCCTTCAAGCATGGCGATTTTGTGCGGGTAACGCTGGTGCTGGAGAAGGTATCCGCACCCGTGCGGCGCACGCTGGAGCTGGCCTGTCTGGTGGTGGCCGCGGTGGCGGTGGGCTACCTGGCCTGGTGGGCCTGCCGGTTCACGTTTGAGAGCTGGCAGTTCAACGAACTGGCGCAAGGCCTGTGGGCGATCCCGATCTGGATTCCGCAGATGAGCTTTGCGCTGGGCTCCATCCTGTTCCTGGTGGCTGTGCTGGACGAACTGGTGATCGTGGCCCGTGGTGGTGTGCCGACCTTTGTGCGCCTGGTGCAAGAGCGCCATGCCAAGGGCGATTTTTCTTCTGATCTCTGAAAGGGCACGACCATGGACATCCTGGCTGTTGGTGCGATTCTTCTGGTGCTGATGCTGTTCATGCTCTCGGGCGGCGTGTGGATTGCCATGACGCTGGCCATCTGTGGCTGGGTGGGCCAAGCGTTCTTCACCACCAGCCAGCCGGGGCTGAACCTGTTCTCGGCCTTCTGGGAAAGCACTGCGAGCTGGGAGCTGGCGGCGCTGCCGCTGTTCATCTGGATGGGCGAAATCCTGTTTCGCACCAAGCTCAGTGAAGAGATGTTCACAGGCCTGGCGCCGTG
>CALRZF020000046.1:0-15375 GCA_943372585.1 Ramlibacter sp. 2FC
CGACAGATTCGATGTTGGAAAAGACGGTGTCGGTGGCGGTGGCCTGGCTGGCCAGCACGTACTTGGTGTTGAAGATGTTCAGGCCCTTGTTCTCCATGGCGCCCATGTTGAAGTCGCTGGTGGCGACGATCATGAAGCGCTCCAGATCCAGGCTCAGGCCGAAGCGGGCCTCGTCCCAGGCCACGCTGGCCATCAGGGAATTCATGGCGTGTTCGGTCTTGTCCAGGTCACCGGGGCGCACGTACACCTGCAGCAGGTGGTCGTTGCCCGCGCGGGACAGAATGCGCTGCTCGCGGCACACCAGCTGGCCGGCCACCAGCGCAAACAGGTAGCTGGGCTTTTTGTGCGGGTCCACCCATTTGGCGAAGTGGCGTCCGTCCTCCAGGTCACCTTGCTCCACCAGGTTGCCGTTGGACAGCAGAACCGGGTAGCGGGCCTTGTCGGCGCGCAGCGTCACGGTGTACATCGCCATCACGTCCGGGCGGTCCAGGAAGTAGGTGATGCGGCGAAAGCCCTCGGCCTCGCACTGCGTGAAGAAAGAGTCGTTGCTCACGTACAGGCCCATGAGCTTGGTGTTCTTGGCCGGTGCGCAGGTGGTGAAGATCTCCAGCGCAAAGGGCTCGTCGCCCTCGGGCAGGTTCTCCAGCACCAGCTGGCTGCCGTCCATCTTGAAGCTGGTGCCCTGGCCGTTGACCAGCACGCGCGCCAGGTTCAGCTCCTCGCCGTCCAGGCGCAGCGCCTGGGCCGGCTGGGCCGGGTTGCGGCGCAGGGTCATCCGGTTGAGCACACGGGTCTTGGCCGGGTCCAGGTCGAAGGTGAGTTCGACCGTGTCGATCCAGTACGCCGGCGCCTGGTAGTCGGCCCGGTGGATCACGGTGGCTTGTCCTTCACGCATGAAGCTTCTCCAGGAATTCGGATGAAATGAGTTCGTTGTAGTCCCGCACCTGCGCGACCACGTGGGGGCCGGCCAGCTCCTGCGGGCTGTGGCTGGTGCACACCGCCACGGCGCGCATGCCGGCGCGCCGGGCGGCTTCGATGCCAAAGGGAGCATCTTCAAACACGATGCATTCAATGGCCGGGGCGCCCATGCGCCGCGCAGCCTCCAGAAAGATCGCGGGCTCGGGCTTGCCGGGCAGGCCCTCGTCACCACCCACCACGGCATGCGGCGCATCGGCCATGGCCAGGTGGGTGAAAGCGAACGCGATGTTGTGGCGGTCGCCCGCCGTGCCCACGCCGATCTTCAGACCCCGCGCGCGGGCCTGGCCTGCAAAGTGGCGAAAGCCACCGACCTCGGCAAACACCGGCGCAAACAGCTCGCGGTAGATCGACTCTTTCTCGTCGATCAACGCCTGCAGCTCGCCGGGGGCGAAGTCACGGCCAAACAGCACCTGCATGCACTCGGCGCCATTGCGCCCGGTGGTGCGGCGCAGGATTTCCTCGGGCGTCATGTCCACGCCGTGGCGGCGGGTGAATTCGGCCCAGCTTTTGCCATGGAACGGCATGGAGTCGATCATGGTGCCGTCCATGTCAAAGATCAGCGCGCTGGTTTTCATCAAACGCCCTGCTTGAGCGACGCTTCAATGAACGCGTCCAGGTCGCCGTCCAGCACCTTTTGCGTGGCCGATATTTCCACGCCGGTGCGCAGGTCCTTGATGCGGCTGTTGTCCAGCACGTAGCTGCGGATCTGGTGGCCCCAGCCCACGTCGGTCTTGGTGTCTTCCAGCTTCTGCTGCTCTTCCATGCGCTTGCGCATTTCAAAGTCATACAGGCGGCTGCGCAGGCGCTGCCACGCCACGTCCTTGTTGCTGTGCTGGCTGCGCCCGTCCTGGCACTGCACCACGATGCCCGTGGGGATGTGTGTCAGGCGCACGGCCGAGTCGGTCTTGTTGATGTGCTGGCCGCCCGCGCCGCTGGCGCGGAAGGTGTCGGTGCGCACGTCCGCCGGGTTGATGTTGATCTCGATCGAGTCATCAATCTCGGGGTAGACAAACACGCTGGCAAAGCTGGTGTGGCGCCCGCCCGAGCTGTCAAACGGGCTCTTGCGCACCAGACGGTGCACGCCGGTTTCAGTGCGCAGCAGGCCGAAGGCGTATTCGCCGTCCACGCGGATGGTGGCGCTCTTGATGCCGGCCACGTCGCCCGCGGTTTCATCTTCCACCGTGGCCTTGAAGCCCTTGCGCTCGGCGTATTTCAGGTACTGGCGCAGCAGCATGCTGGCCCAGTCGCAGGCCTCGGTGCCGCCGGCGCCGGCCTGGATGTCCAGGAAAGCGGGCAGGGGGTCGGCCGGGTTGTTGAACATGCGGCGGAATTCCAGCCCCTCGACGTCCTTGGCCAGCTTGGCCGATTCGGCCTCAATGGTCTGCAGGCCGGCTTCATCGCCTTCTTCCTTGCTCATTTCATAGAGTTCAAGGTTGTCGGCCAGCTCGCGCGTGAGGTTTTGCAGCGTCAGGACAACGTCGTCCAGCGCTTTTTTCTCCTTGCCCAGTTCCTGGGCTTTCTTGGGGTCATTCCAGACACCCGGGTCTTCAAGGGACGCGGTAACCGTCCTCAGCCGTTCAGCTTTGGCATCGTAGTCAAAGATACCTCCGTAAATCTTCCGTACGGGCGCTCAGGTCGGTGAGCGTGGTGCCAATGGCATTGATGTGTTCTGCGTCCATGATGTGCGGTCCTGCGGTGTGCTTGGGGATAACCCGCTATTTTCTCACGGCAGGCGTGGACTCCGTAGGCAACCAGACGGTAAGCACCGCGCCGTGGCCCGGTTCACCGTCCAGCGTGATGCCGCCGCCATGGGCCTTCAGGGCCTGTTCGGCCAGATACAGGCCCAGGCCCAGGCCCGGCACGGCGTCGCTGCCCGGGCCGCGCTCAAACTGGCGGAACATGCGTTCGCGCTCGGCAACCGGCACGCCAGGCCCCTGGTCGCGCACCACCAGCCGCGCCCCGCCTTCCACCGCCGACAGCTGCAGCGACACCGGCTTGCCCGGCGCGTACTGCGCGGCGTTGACCAGCAGGTTGGTCACCACCTGTTCGATGCGGAATTCGTCCCACACGCCCGGCAGGCTGTCGGGGGCGTCCACCTGCACCGTGCAGCCGGCTGCCTCCAGGCGGGCGGCGTTGTCGCGCACCGCGCGGCGCACCAGCACGGCCAGGTCCGCGGGTTTGGGATGGATGGCCAGCGTGCCCGTGCGCAGGCGCGACACGTCCAGCATGTGGTCGATCAGCTCCAGCATGGCGCCGATCTGGCGCTCGTCGCGCTCAACCATGTCGCGCGCGCCGTTGGCGGCAAAGCTGGGCGAGTCGCCCGAGGGGATGTGCATCTTGCGCATCTGCGCCTGCAAAAACAGCGTGTGCAACGGCGAGCGCAATTCCTGTGACACCACCGACATGAACTCGTCGCGCATGGCCACGGCGCGCTGCAGCTCGTCACGCGCGGACTGCAGCTGCACCAGCAACTCGTCCTGTTCGCGGCGGGCGCGTTCCAGTGCCTGCAGCTGACGGCGCACCAGATTGCCCTGGCGGTGCAGTTCCACAAAAACATTGACCTTGCTCTTGACGGCGTGCACATCCAGCGGCTTTTGCAGGAAGTCGACCGCGCCGCTTTCATAGCCCTTGAAGGCGTAATTCAGCTCGCTGCCGGCGGCGCTGACGAACACGATGGGGATGTGGCGCGTGCGGGCCGTGCTGCGCATCATTTCGGCCAGCTCGAAGCCGTTCATGCCGGGCATCTGCACGTCCAGGATGGCCATCGCAAAGTCGTGCTCCAGCAGCAGCGCCAGCGCCTGTTCGCCCGAGCGGGCCTGGTAAATGGTGCGCCCCGGCCCGCGGATCAGCGCCTCCAGCGCCAGCAGGTTTTCGGCGAGATCATCAACGATCAGGAGTTTGGCTTCAATGTCATCCAGCATGGGAGGGGTCCAGTTCGCAAATCAGAGCGCGGATACCTGCCAGGGGCAGGACCGCATGAGGGGTGTGGGCGGCAAGGGCCGCCAGTGGCATGGCGGTGGCCTGCGCCTGCGCCGGGTCCTGCACCACGGTGTAGCCGCCGGCGCGGTGGATGCGCGCCAGGCCCAGGGCGCCGTCCTCGTTGGCGCCCGTCAGCAGTATGCCTGCCAGGGCCGGGCCCCATGCATCAGACGCGGTTTCAAACAGCAGGTTGATCGACGGGCGCGAGAAGTGCACCGGCGCGTCGCAGTTCAGCGCCAGCGTGCCGCCGCGTTCCACCAGCAGGTGGTAGCCAGGCGGGGCCACATGCACCGTGCCCGGGGTCACCGGCAGCTTGTCTACAGCTTCGACGACCGGCACGGCCAGGCGTTGCGCCAGCACATCGACCAGCACGCTGTTGCGGTCGTCGGGCATGTGCAGCACCACCAGCACCGGCAGCCGGTAGCCGCGCGGCAGGCCGGTCAGTATCGCCAGCAGCGCTTCCACGCCACCCGCAGACGCGCCGATCACCACAGCCGCCAGCGGGCGCTGCGGCAGGGTGGGGGTCATGGGGGCGTGGGTCATGGATACAAGGGTGGGGTTGCCAGCGGTTACTTCTTGCGAAACAGGCGTTCCGCGCGGGCCAGTGTTTCAAACCTGCCGGCATACGCTGAAAAATCAATACTTTCCTTGGAGCCCAGGCCCAGAAACCCGCGGTGGCACAGCGATTCATGGAACAGCCCCAAGGCCCGGTCCTGCAGCGTGCGGTTGAAGTAGATCAGCACGTTGCGGCACGACACCAGGTGCGTCTCGGCGAACACGCTGTCGGTGGACAGGCTGTGGTCGGCAAAGGTCATGTTGTGGCCCAGCGCCTTGTCAAACAGCGCCGCGCCGTAGCCGGCCGCGTAATAGTCTGAAAAAGCCGCCTTGCCGCCCGCGCGCTGGTAGTTTCGCGTGTAGGCCTGCATGGTCTCCAGCGGGAACACGCCGCGCGCGGCCTTTTCCAGCGACTGGGGGTTGATGTCGGTGGCGTAGATCAGCGCCTTGTCCAGCAGGCCTTCTTCGTGCAGCAGGATGGCCATGGACCAGGCTTCCTCACCCGTGCTGCAGCCGGCCACCCAGACCTTGATGGACGGGTAGGTGCGCAGCACCGGCACCACGTCGCGGCGCAGCGCCAGGAAGTACGCCGGGTCGCGGAACATCTCGCTGACCGGCACCGTCAGGTACTGCAGCAGGCGGCTGAAGGCAGCCGGGTCGTGCAGCACACGGTCTTGCAGCGCCGAGATGGTGGCCACGCCAAACTGCTGCACCGCATGCAGCACGCGCCGGCGCAGCGAAGCGCCTGAATAGTCCCGGAAGTCGTAGCTGTACTTCAGGTAGATCGCCTCCACCAGCAGCCGCAGTTCGATGTCGGGGCTGTTGTCGGCGGGGGGGGCGGCGCGGCTGTTGGCCCCGGGTAGCGTCACAGGCGCTCCATTTTGGGCATCCACACCCGCATGAGCGACAGCAGCCGGTCCAGGTCGATGGGCTTGGCCAGGTAGTCGTTGGCACCGGCCTCCAGGCAGCGGTCCTGGTCGTCCTTCATGGCCCTGGCCGTCACGGCAATGATCGGCAGTCTGGCAAAGCGCGGGTTACGGCGGATCTGGCGCGTGGCTTCGTGGCCGTCCATGCCCGGCATCATCACGTCCATCAGTACCAGGTCGATGTCGCTGACCTGGTTGACCTTGTCCACCGCCTCCTGGCCGTGGCGGGCGATCTCGATGATCGCGCCCTTTTGTTCCAGCGCACTGGTCAGCGCGAAGATGTTGCGCACGTCGTCGTCCACCACCAGGATGCGCCGGCCCTCGAACACCTTGTCGCGGCTGCGCGCGTTGCGCAGCATGGTCTGGCGTTCGCTGGACAGGTCAGATTCGACCTTGTGCAGGAACAGCGTCACCTCGTCCAGCAGCCGCTCGGGCGAGCGTGCGCCCTTGATGATGATGGAGCGTGAATACTTCAGCAGCTCGGCTTCTTCGTCGCGCGTCAGGTTGCGCCCCGTGTACACGATCACCGGCGGGAACGACTGGATGTGCTCACCCGACATGCGCCGCAGCAGCTCGTTGCCCTGCATGTCGGGCAGCTTCAGGTCGATCACCATGCAGTCAAACACCGACGCGTGCAGGTGCTCCAGCGCCTCGGTGCCGGTGGGCACGGCCACGATCTCGGTGTCGGCGTCGCCGATCAGGCGGGCAATGCTGTCGCGCTGCAGTTCGTCGTCTTCCACCAGCAGCACGCGCTTGAGCTTCTGGGCCAGCTTGGCCTCCAGCTTGGCGAACACGTCTTTCAGCTGGTCGCGCGTGGCGGGCTTAACGGCGTAGCCGATGGCGCCCAGCAGCATGGCGGCTTCGGCGCGGTCTTCCACCGACACCATGTGCACGGGGATGTGCCTTGTGTGGGGGTTTTCCTTCAGCCGCTGCAGCACCGTCAGGCCGGACTCGTCAGGCAGGCGGATGTCCAGCAGCACAGCGTCGGGGCGGTACTGGCGCGCCAGGGCCAGCCCCTCGTTGGCGCCCAGGCCCACCAGGCAGCTGTAGCCCAGCTCGTGGGCCAGGTCGTACAGGATGCCGGCAAAGCGGATTTCGTCTTCCACCACCAGGATGCAGCGGCCACTGAACGGCGCCTTGTGGCGGTCGTCGGCAAAGCTGGCCGTGGATGCTTCAGGGGTGGCGGGCACTGTGGGCACGGGCGCCGGTGCTGCCATCGGTGCAAGGCTGGTGCGCGGCGCCGGGGCCGGTGCAGATGCCTGCGACGGCGCGGCCACGTACTGCGCCGGCAGCACCAGCGTGAACAGGCTGCCCTGGCCCGGCTGGCTGGCCACGGTGATGGCGCCGCCCAGCAGGTGGGCCAGATCGCGCGAGATCGACAGGCCCAGGCCCGTGCCGCCATGGCGCCGGCTGGTGGTGCCGTCGGCCTGGCGGAAGGCCTCAAAGATCAGCTCCTGCTGGTTGCCGGCAATGCCAATGCCCGAGTCGCGCACGGCAAACGCAATGCTGCCGCCATCGGCCGGTCCGATCTTCAGGCTGACTGCGCCCGTGTCAGTGAACTTCACGGCGTTGGACAGCAGGTTTTTCAGCACCTGCTCCACGCGCTGGCGGTCGGTGTACAGCGTGGCCGGTGTGCCCGGCAGCACCTCAACAGAAAACGCCAGGCCTTTTTGCCCGGCCAGCGGCATGAACAGGTCGCGCAGGCCCGCGGCCAGGCTTGGCACGGGCACGGTCTCGGGGCGTACCTCCAGCTTGCCGGCCTCGACCTTGGAGATGTCCAGGATGTCGTTGATCAAGTTCAGCAGGTCGTTGCCGGCTGAATAGATGGACTCGGCAAACTTCACCTGCTCGCCCGACAGATTGCCCTGCGGGTTGTCGGCCAGCAGCTTGGCCAGGATCAGCGAGCTGTTCAGCGGCGTGCGCAGCTCGTGCGACATATTGGCCAGGAATTCCGACTTGTACTGGCTGGCGCGCTCCAGATCGCGCGCGCGCTCCTGCAGGTCGCGCCGCGCCACGTCCAGCGCGTCGCGCTGGCTGGCCAGGGCCTCGGCCTGCTCGGACAGCTGCTCGTTGGTCTGCTCCAGCTCGGCCTGCTGGCTTTCCAGGTGGGCCTGCGACTCCTTGAGCGCGCGCGACTGTTCCTCCAGCTCCTCGTTGGCGGTGCGCAGCTCTTCCTGCTGTACCTGCAGCTCCTCGTTGAGCTGCTGGGTCTCGTTGAGCACCTCCTGCAGCCGCAACCGGTAGCGGGCGGCCTCGATGGTGGCGCCCAGCGCCGGCGCGGCCAGCTCCAGCAGGGCGACATCGCGCTGGGCCAGTGGCCGCAGAAAGCCCAGCTCCAGCACACCGTTGACCAGGCCTTCGTTTTCAATCGGCACCAGCACCACACCCGCGGGCGCACTGTCGCCCAGGCCGGAGTTCACGCGCAGGTAGTGCGCGGGCGGGCTGTCCAGGCGCAGCGTGCGCCGCTGGGTGGCGGCTTCGCCCACCAGGCTCTGGGTGCCGGTGAAGGCCTGCCCTGCCTTCACCGCCTCGGGCGACAGGCCATAGGCCGCCACGCGGCGCAGGCTGCCGTGGTCTTCGCGCACATACATCGCCCCCACGACGCTGCCGGTGTAGCGCGCGGCAAATTCCAGCACATTGCGGCCCAGGTTTTCCAGCGCCTGCTGGCCCACCAACAGTGAAGCCAGCTCGTTTTGCCCCGTGCGCAGCCAGGCCTGTTCCTGCAGCAGCGCGTTGTCGGCGGCCTGGCGCGCGGTGATTTCGGCGTAGGTGGACGACAGGCGGATCAGCTCGCGCCGGCCAAAGTACGCCAGCAGGCCGCCCACGGCCAGGGTAAACAGCAAGTACAGGCCGCCGGCCAGCGGCACCGCGGCATTGGCGTAGTCGCTGCGCTCGCGGCGCAGCTGCTGCTCGGCGGCAAAAAAGCGGTCGAATTCGAGGCGGATCTGCTCGCGCGCGCGTCGCGCGTTGCCAATGGCCAGCAGCTCGGCCAGGTCCACGCCCTGGCGGCGCTTGGCAATCAGGTCGTCCGCGTGCACCAGCCATTGCGACTGCAGCTCGCCAATCGTGCGAAGACGGCCATTCTGGGCAGGGTTGTCCTCGGTCAGGCGGCGCAGGCCGGCCAGCTCGCCGTCCAGGCGCGTGCGGGCGTTGCGGTACGGCTCCAGGTTGGCCTCGTTGCCGGTGTTCAGGAAGCCGCGCATGCCGGACTCCATCTCCAGGCTCAGGGCCGACAGCTCACGGCCCTCGGCAATCACCTGGTCGCTGTGCTCCACCCATTTCATGACCGACAGCAGGTACAGCAGCAGGGCCAGGAACAGCAGGGAGCCCAGCAGGCTGACTGCGAGGGGAAGCCCTACGTTGCGCGCCAGAATGCGGCGAAAAGTAGTCTGGTCGATGGTGCTGGGCGCAGAAGTCATGCGGCTGGCCTTACAAAAAGTAACCGCGCAGTGTGCCTTAAATCCGCAAGTTCATGGGGTGATGGCGGTCCTTGTCCGCGCCTGCGCCCGCAGCCCGTTTCAGGCCGTGAAGTCCTCAATCAGCCGGGCCAGCGCCTGCGGCTGGTCGTGGTGCAGCATATGGGCTGCGTCGGCTACCACGGCGTGCTGCAGATTCGGCACGGACTTCAACCGTTCGTGGTAATCGGCCAGGCTGTAGCGGCCCTGCCACCACTGCTCCAGCTGGCAGTCGCCGGCCACCACCGACAGCGTGGGCGCTGTGATGCGCGCGTACAGCGCCAGCGCCTCATCCACCTGGTACAGGTTGGCGTTGACGATCTTGTGCGCCGGCTCGCCCAGGATGACCCATTGCCCCTGCGCATTGGGCGCGGCCCAGTGCTGGGCCAGCCAGTCGGCCTTGTCCTGCGTCAGGCGCGGGTTGGTCTTCATGAGGCGGCGGGCCACGCCGGCGGCGTCGTCATAGGGCTTGAGCGCCATCTCGCCGCGGTGCAGCGCCTTGACCTCGTCCATCCACTTCGCATAGCGCCCCGGGGCCTGGGCGGGCCGCGTGGCGGGCATGCCAAAGCCTTCCAGGTTGATCAGGCGGCGGATGCGCTCGGGCCGCACCCCCGCATACAGCATCACCACATTGCCCCCCATGCTGTGGCCCACCAGGTCTACTGGCGCACCGGGGCTGTAGTGGTCCAGCAAAAAGTCCAGGTCGGCCATGTAGTCGGCAAACCAGTAGTTGTCGGCCCCGCCGCCGCTGGTCAGGCCGTAGCCGCGCCAGTCGGGCGCGACCACCCAGCGGTCCTGCGCCAGCGCGTCCACCACAAACTGGTACGACGCGCCCACGTCCATCCAGCCATGCACCATCACCAGTGGCGGGCGGCCGGCGGTGGGTTCGCCCCAGCTGCGAACGTGGTACTGCAGGTTGCGAACAGGGACAAACTCGCTGCGTGAGGATCTTCGGGCTTGGTACATTGGACGGATTATTCAGGAGACAGGGCATGTCCGTCAGTCAAGTCCAGGACAACTACGCCGCGCTGCACCAGGGCTTTCGCTGGGCGGTGCCGGAACATTTCAACATGGCCGAGGTGTGCTGCCGCCGCTGGGCCGAGCGCCCCGATGCCGACGAGCGCATCGCCATCTATTCGCACCATCCAGACGGGCAGGGCCCGCAGTACACCTATGCCCAGTTGCAGGACGGCGCCAACCGCCTGTCGGCCGTGCTCAAGGTGCTGGGTGTGCAGCGCGGCGACCGCGTGGCCATCGTGCTGCCGCAGCGGTTTGAAACTGCCGTGGCCTACATGGCCGTGCTGCAGATGGGGGCGGTGGGCATGCCGCTGTCCACGCTGTTTGGGCCCGAGGCACTGGAATACCGCTTGCAGGACAGCGAGGCCCGCGTGGCCATTTGCGACGGCGCCTGCATCGACGCCATCAACGAGGTCCGCGACGACTGCCCGTTGCTGGAAGTGGTGATCGGTGTGGACGACGCCGGCCGCCGGGCCGACCTGGAATTCGACCTCGCGCTGGCGCAGGAGTCCGGTCAGTTTGACCTGGTGCACACCCACGCCGATGAAGCCGCCGTGCTGATCTACACCAGCGGCACCACCGGCAACCCCAAGGGCGCGCTGATCCCGCACCGTGCGCTGATCGGCAACCTGAGCGGCTTTGTCTGCAGCCAGAACTGGTTTGGCTTTGACGGTGCGCGCAATGAAACGTCCGACGCCGTGTTCTGGAGCCCTGCGGACTGGGCCTGGACCGGCGGGCTGATGGACGCACTGCTGCCCACGCTGTATTTTGGCCGCCCCATCATTGGCTACAACGGCCGCTTCAGCCCTGAACTGGCCTATACGCTGATGCAGCAGCACGGCGTGACCCACACCTTTTTGTTCCCCACCGCGCTCAAGGCCATGATGAAGGCCTACCCCCGGCCGCGCAAACAGTTCAAGCTCAAGCTGCGCGCCATGATGAGCGCGGGCGAGGCGGTGGGCGATGCCGTGTTTGCCTACTGCCGCGACGAGCTGGGCGTGCTGGTCAATGAAATGTTCGGCCAGACCGAGATCAACTATGTGGTGGGCAACTGCACCAGGTACTGGCCCGCCAAACCCGGCAGCATGGGCAAGGGCTACCCGGGCCACAACGTCAAGGTCATTGACGACGAGGGCAACGAATGCCCCGTGGGAACGCCGGGCGATGTGGCCGTGAACCGCTTTGACGTGCACGGCGACCCTGACCCGATCTTCTTTCTGGGCTATTGGAAGAACCCCGCCGCCACCGAAGGCAAATACACCGGCGACTGGTGCCGCACCGGTGACGTGGCCGTGCGCGACGCCGACGGCTACCTCTGGTACCAGGGCCGCGCCGACGACGTGTTCAAGGCCGCGGGCTACCGCATCGGCCCCGGAGAAATCGAGAACTGCCTGGTCAAGCACCCGGCCGTGGCGAACGCCGCCGTGGTGCCCAAGCCGGACCGGGAACGCGGTGCATTGGTGAAGGCCTACGTGGTGCTGGCGGCAGGTTTTGAGGCCAGCGATGCGTTGATTACCGTCTTGCAAGCTCACGTGAAGGGCAAGCTCGCGCCTTATGAATACCCCAAGGAGATCGAGTTCATCGACTCTTTGCCCATGACGACCACGGGCAAGGTGCAGCGGCGGGTGTTGCGGTTGCGCGAGGAAGAGCGCTTCAAGTCTTTGGGCTGAGTGTTTGTTTTTTGGCCCCGCGGGTTGGCGCTGACGGTGGCGTGCCGCTGTGTTGGCTAGATAAGGTGGGTGGGGTGCTCTGCGCAGCGAAATAAAGGAGGAGGGGGCGAAGCCCCCGGGGGACATTCGCGGAGCAGAGTACCCCGCACGCCTTATCCAGAAGAGGCGCAGGCATGAAACCCGAGCGAAGAAGCACACCACAAGGGTTAACCCGAGAGGTTGCCGGGTTTATCCGCCCTATCAAAAACCATGATTGGCTGAGTAGGGGGCAGGGCGGTACATTGCATCGGTCCGTACAACGAACCTGAAGGAGACAAGCATGCCGAACCGCCACGCCATCCGGGCCCTGACGCTGAGCCTCATGACCGCGTTTGCCGCCGCCCACGCCGGCACCGTGTCTGTGGTCACCTCGTTCCCCAAGGAGCTGACCGACGCCTACAAGAAGGCATTCGAGGCCCGCAACCCGACCATCAAGATCGAGATCCTCAACAAGAACACCACGGCCAGCATTGCCTACATCAAGGAACTGCCCGCAGGCCAGCGCCCCGACATCATGTGGGCCTCTGCCCCCGACGCGTTTGAAGTGCTGGCGCGCGACAAGCTGCTGCAGCCCGCGCCCGAGGTCAAGAACCCGCAGGCCCCGGCCAAGATCGGCAACTACCCGCTGAACGACCCCGAGAACATGTACTACGGCCAGGCGCTGGCCGGCTACGGCCTGATGTGGAATACGCGCTACCTGGCCGCGCACAAGGTGCCTGCCCCGCGTGAATGGGCCGACCTCATCAAGCCCGACTACTTCGGTCATGTGTCGATCTCGTCGCCGTCGCGCTCGGGCACCACCCACCTGACAGTAGAGACCATTTTGCAGGGCGAGGGCTGGGAAAAAGGCTGGGCGCAGATGCTGCAGATCGCCGGCAACTGCGCGGCCGTGACCGACCGCAGCTTTGCCGTGCCCGATGGCGTGAACAACGGCCAGTACGGCGTGGGCATCGTGATCGACTTCTTCGGCCTGGCGGGCAAGTACTCGGGCTTTCCGGTGGAGTTTCATTACCCGTCGGTCACGGCCGTGGTGCCCGCCAACATCGGGCTGGTGGCCGGTGGCAAGAACAATGAAGAGGCCAAAAAGTTCGTCAGCTTCACGCTGTCGCGCGAAGGGCAGGAACTGCTGTTCGACCCCAAGATCAGCCGCCTGCCCATCCTGCCCAATGCGAGCTTTGGCAACAAGGTGCCCGCGGGCTACCCCGACGCGATTGAAATCTCCAAGCGCGCCAAGGTGCAGTTTGACTCGCACCTGTCCAGCGACCGCTACCAGGTGGTGGTGAGCCTGTTCGACCAGATGGTGACCTTCCGCCTGAAGGACCTGCAGGCCGCCACCAAGGCCATCCACGAGGCCGAGCGCAAGCTCAAGGGCAAGCCCAATGCCCAGGCAGCGGACCTGCTCAAGCAGGCGCGCAGCTATGCCTATTCGCCGCTGGTGTCCGACACCATGATCAAGGACCAGGCGTTTCTGGAGCTGTTCCGCAAGAACAAGAAAGACGTGGCGGTGGCCAAGCAGCTCACCGGCCTGGAAGACCTGTGGAGCACCAAGGCCAAGTCCAACTACGACAAGGCCCGCGAGCTGGCCCAGCAGGCATCTGCGCTGATCAAGTAAAGCCGTACCTACCGGCGCGCCACGATGGCGCGCCGGCCTCCATGAAAGTTTGTATATGTCTGCTGTATTGACAGAACCCGTCACGCCCATCCCGCAGGGAAAGGCACCGCCGCGCCAACGCATTGCCTGGGGCCATTGGGCATTGGCCGCCATCGTGCTGGCCTTCCTGGGTGTGTTTTTGCTGCTGCCCGTGGGGCAGGTGATCTACACTGCGTTCGTCACTGAAACGGGCGCGCCCACGCTGGGGCACTTCCAGAATTTCTTCGGCCAGTCGCTGCTGCGTGAATCGTTCATGAACAGCCTGATGGTGGCGCTGGCCTCCGTGTTTTTCGCGTCCGTCATTGCCATACCGCTGGCGTACCTGACTGTGCGTTTCGAGTTCCGCGGGGCGCTCTTGATCCAGACGCTGGGTGTGCTGCCGCTGATCATGCCGCCGTTTGTGGGCGCCGTGGCGCTGCAGCTGATCTTCGGGCGCAGCGGCTCGGTCAACCTGCTGCTGAGCGACTGGTTCGGCTTCACCGTGCCCATCATGGACGGTCTGGTGGGCGTGACCTTCGTGGAAAGCATCCATTACTTCCCGTTCATCCTGCTGAACCTGGTGGCCGCCATGCGCAACATCGACGGCGCCATGGAGGAATCCGCCATGAACCTGGGCGCGCGGGGCTGGCGCCTGTTCTGGCGCATCATCTTCCCGCTGTCGCTGCCGGGCTACCTGGCCGGTGCGGCCCTGGTGTTCGTGAAGGTGTTTGACGACCTGGGCACGCCGCTGGTCATGGGCGTGACCAACATGCTGGCGCCCCAGGCGTACCTGCGCATCACGTCGGTGGGCATTGAAGACCCGCTGGGTTATGTCATCAGCGTGATCATGATTGCGTTCTCCATCCTCGCGCTGTGGATGGCCGCGCGGGTGATGAAGGGCAAGGACTATTCCACGCTGCAAAAGGGCGGCAACTCATTGCAGCGCCGCCAGCTGCGCGGCTGGGAATCGGTGCTGGCCTATGGCTGGGTGATCTTTGTGCTGCTGGTCACGCTGGCCCCGCACATCGGCATTTTGTTGATGTCGTTCAGCAAGGTGTGGAGCTTCTCGGTGCTGCCCGACAGCTACACCATCGCCCATTACGGCACGGTGTTCACCGACTCCAAGCTCATGATCTTCAACACGCTCAAGTACTGCCTGATGGCGGCGGGGATCGACATCATCCTGGGCACGGCCATTGCCTACCTGATCTACCGCACGCAACTGCCGGCGCGCCAGTGGCTGGACTACATCGCCTCCATTGCGCTGGCCATCCCCGGGCTGGTGCTGGCCATCGGCTACCTGCGCCTGTTCAAGGGCGTGAACGTGCCCTTTACCGACACCCCCATGGTGGCCACCTGGTTCCTGATCATGATTGCCTATGCCGTGCGGCGCCTGCCCTATGCGCTGCGATCGTGCATGGCGGCGCTGCAGCAGGTGCACATCTCGCTGGAAGAAGCCGCCAACAGCCTGGGCGCGGGCAAGATCAGCACCGCGCGGCGCGTGATGGTGCCGCTGATGATGGGCGGCATATTGGCGGGCTTTGTCACCAGCTTCATCACCGCCGCGGTGGAGCTGTCGGCCACCATCCTGCTGACGTCTGCCGACAGCCAGGCGCCCATGAGCTACGGCATCTACCTGTACATGCAAAGCGCGTCCAGCCGCGGGCCGGGTGCTGCTTTAGGCGTGATCGCCGTGGTGGTGGTTGCCATCGGAACCTACCTGTCGCACCGCGTGATCGAGAAGTCGCGTGAACCCGTGCGTGCAAGTCAAGAATGAAGGACGCAATACAAATGAACCTCAACAAAGTATCCCTGGAAGCCCGCCACATCAGCCTGAGCTACGGCCCGGTCGAAGTGCTCAAGGACGTGAACATCCGCATCGAGCCGGGCGAGTTCTTTGCCCTGCTGGGGCCGTCGGGCTCGGGCAAGTCCACGCTGCTGCGCCTGATTGCCGGCTTCAACCAGCACCAGCGTGGTGAACTGCTGATCGACGGCAAGGACATCACCGGCACACCACCGCACCTGCGCAACGTGGGCATGGTGTTCCAGAACTATGCGCTGTGGCCGCACATGACCGTGTGGGACAACGTGGCCTTCGGCCTGGTGGAACGCAAGGAGCCCAAGGA
>CALRZF020000047.1:0-15349 GCA_943372585.1 Ramlibacter sp. 2FC
GCATAGCCGGCGCGCACATGGTAGATCCAGGGGTTGAACGGCGAGCGCAGCGGCTCGCCGCCCGTGTACGGTGCCACCAGCGCCGCCCCGCCCTGCTCCAGCACGCCGTCGGTCAGCAGCTTGCCCACATTGGCCGTGCCCGCAAAACCGTACAGTGCTACCAATTCGGGCCGCGCCAGCAGCTCTTGCGTCAGGCGCACGGTCTCGTCTACCTTGTAGCCGTCGTCCACCACCACCTGCTTGATCCTGGCACCGTGGATGCCGCCCTTGCTGTTGATGTGGTCGAAATAGATCTTGCCGCCCAGCACCATCTGCGCGCCCGTGCTGGCCAGCACGCCCGACAGCGGCGCCACCTGGCCGATGACAATGTCCTGCGCCTTGGCGGCAGGCGCCGCACAGGCCAGCGCCAGCAGCGCGTACCGTCCCCACGATTTCCAGAATGTCATGGTTGTCTCCAGTTATTTCTTCAATGAATCCCTGGCAGTCGCGGCACGAAGCCGCCCCACAACGCCGGTGGGGAAGTAGTAAACAGAGAGGACAAACAGCAGGCCCAGCCACAGCAGCCAGCGGTCGGGCGACAGCAAGGCCGACAGCATGGGGATGCCGGAGGCAGCCTCACTGCCCAGCTTGAGCAGATCCTGCAGGTAGCTTTGGGCCACCAGGAACACCACCGCGCCGATGGCCGCGCCGTACATGGTGCCCATGCCGCCGATCACCACGATCAGCAGCACGTCGATCATGATTTCAAAGCTGAGCGACGTGTCGGGCCCGTTGTAGCGCAGCCAGAGCGCCAGCATGGCGCCGGCAGCGCAGGCAAACAGCGCCGACAGCACGCTGGACGTGGTGCGGTACACCACCACGCGGTAGCCAATGGCCTCGGCGCGGAATTCGTTCTCGCGGATGGCCTGTAGCACACGGCCGAAGGGTGAATTGACGATGCGCAGCAACGCCAGCAACAGCCCCAGCGCCGTGAAGAACAGCAGGTAGTACGTGAGCAGCCGTCCGTCCACGCTCACACCCATCAGGGGTTGCTCCAGGAACTGCGTGCTGGGCATCAGCAACGCGGGCAGCTTGAAACTCAGGCCGTCTTCACCGCCCGTCAGGTCCGACAGCTGCGACGCCAGCGTCTGGAACGCCGCCGCCACCGCCAGCGTGATCATGGCAAAGAAGATGGCCCGCACCCGCAATGAAAACAAGCCCACAGCCAGCGACAGCAGGAACGACACGGCCAGCGACGCCAACAGCCCGACGGCCAGGGCCTCCCAGGTGGCGCCCATGCGCGAGCTGGTGATGGCAATGCCATACGCGCCAATGCCGAAGAACATGGTGTGCGCAAAGCTCACGATGCCGGTGTAGCCCAGCAGCAGGTCAAAGCTGGCGACGAGCACGATGAACACCAGCACCTTGGCGGCCACCGACAGCGCCTTGACGCCCGGGAAGATGAACGGTGCGAACGCCAGGCCCAGCAGCAGCACGACCAGGATGACGGCCAGGAATTTACTGCGGGGGTAGTCGTTGGAAAGGATTCGGTTGAGCATGTCTGTATCCCCTAGCGGTTGGTCACGGGGTACACGCCCTGCGGGCGCCACAACAGCACGGCCACCATCAGCGCGATGTTGGAAAACAGCGCCACCTTGGGCGCCAGAAAGCCGGTGTAGTTGGCCATCAGCCCCACCAGCAGCGCGCCGATCAAGGCGCCCCCGGTCGAGCCCAGCCCGCCAATGATGATGACGATGAAGATCAGGATATTGACCTGTGCGCCCATCTGAGGCGTCACGCTTTGCTGGTACAGACCCCACATCACGCCGCCCAGGCCGGCCAGCGCACGGCCCACCACAAACACGCCCACAAACAGGCGCCGGATGCGGTAGCCCAGCGACTCCACCATCTCACGGTCCTGCACACCGGCGCGGATGAGCAAACCGATCTTGGTGCGCGACAGCGTCCAGGCCAGCAGCGCAAACACCGCCACGCCCACCAGCACCGCCACCACGCGGTAGCGCTCGATGGATGCGTCGCCCAACAGCAGTGAGCCGCGCAGGGCCTCGGGCATGGGCAGCGCAATCTGCTGCGGGCCCCAGATGACCTTGATAAGTTCTTCACCAATGATCATGCCGCCCATGGTGATCAGGATCTGCTTCAGATGCTGGCCGTACACCGGCCGCACGATCACGCGTTCAAAGGCCACGCCCACCGCGCCGGCCACCATCATGCCCACCGTCATGGCCAGCAGCAGCGCCACCAGGTTGCGCCACAGCTCGGCAGACGTCGTCCAGTCGCCCATGCCGGCCAGCACAGACGTTGCAACATACGCACCCAGCGCGATGAACACGCCGTGGCCGAAGTTCAGCACGTCCATCAGGCCGAATACCAAAGTGAGGCCCGAGGCAATGATGAAGATGATCATGCCCATGGCCAGGCCCGCCACGGTCAGCGTGAGCCAGGTGGAGCCAGAGCCGATCAGGGGGAACGCCAGCAGCGCCAGTGCCGGCACCAGGGCCAGCGGCTTCCAGTCGAAGTCAAGGTTTTTCATAGTGCGAGCCCCAGCAGCGAGGTCTGAAGGGCTTCGTCTTCAGCGAGTTCTTTCATGGCGCCCGCATGCACCACCGTGCCGTTGTCCATGACGGCAACGGTGTCGCCCAGGCGTTTGGCGAAGTTGAAGTTCTGCTCGACGAGCAGGATCGTGACGCCGCTGGCCTTGAGCTGGCCGAAGGCGTCGATCATGTTGTTGATGATCGCGGGCGCCAGGCCCTTGCTGGGCTCGTCGATGATCAGCAGTTCACGCGGCTCCACAATGGCGCGCGATACGGCCAGCATCTGCTTTTGCCCGCCCGACAGCTTGCCCGCCGGGTGGTTCCAGAATTTCTCAACCGCCGGGAACAGGCCAAAAATCCACTTCAGCCGCGCGTCGTCCATCTGGCTGGCGTTCTTGGCGCTGCGCGCGGCCAGCAGCATGTTCTCCTTGACCGTCAGGTCCGAGAAGATGCCCATGGCCTCGGGCACATAGGCGATGTTCATGCCCGCGATCTGCGGCGTGTTCAGCTTCGTGATGTCGTTGCCGTTGAATTTCACGCTGCCCTGCGACGCCTGCCACAGGCCCATGATGGTGCGCAGCGTGGTCGTCTTGCCGGCGCCGTTGCGGCCCAGCAGCATGGTCAGTTGCCCGCGCGGCACCACCAGGTCCACACCATGCAGGATGTGGTACGCGCCGATGTGCGTGTGTACGCCAGACAGCTCCAGAAGGTTGGTGCTCATGCGGCCTCCTTGGCAATGCCCAGGTAGGCCTCTTGCACCACAGGCGATGCAATCACCGTGGCCGGGTCGCCGTCGGCCACCAGCGTGCCGTTGTGCAGCACGATGATGCGGTCGGCCAGCTCGCGCACCACGTCCATCTTGTGCTCCACGAGCAGGATGGTCTTGGTCTTGTCGTTCTTCAATTGGCGGATCAGGTTCAGGATCACCGGTGCCTCGGCGGCGTTCATGCCGGCCGTGGGTTCGTCAAACATGAACACCTGTGACTCCAGCGCCATCAGCAGTGCCACTTCCAGCTTGCGCTGGTCGCCATGCGGCAAGCCGGCCACCGTGGCCTGCTGCCGGTCGGCCATGGACACAGCGTCCAGGATTTCCAGCGCCCGGTGGGTCAACGCCGTGTGGTCGCTCCAGATGCTCCACAGGTTCAGGCCGCGGCGATGTTTGCCCTCTTTCGTGGCCTGCACCGCCAGGCGCACGTTTTCCAGCACCGTGAGGTTGGGGAACAGGTTGGTCAGCTGGAAGGCCCGGCCCAGCCCGGCGCGCGTGCGCGCCGACGGGGTCAGGCCCGACAGGTCGCGGCCGTCCAGCGACACGCTGCCGCTGGACGCCTTGAGCTGGCCGGAGATCAGGTTGAAGTAGGTCGTCTTGCCCGCGCCGTTGGGGCCCACGATGGCGGTCAGCGTGCCCGGCTCGAAAGCGCAGGTCACGTTGTTGACCGCCACGTGGCCGCCGAAGCGGATGGTCAAGTCCTGGGTGGCTAACAGACTCATGATCTCCTTTGCGTGCTCAGTGCCTCAGGGGCAGGTGCCAATCACGTAGTAATTGGTGCCCGTCATCTTGAGCGTGGTGGTGGTGAAGGTGTTCCACAGGCCCATGTTCTGGTTGGAGCCCTTGGCATAGGTGTAGCCGCCCGACTGTGTGGCGCGGCCCGCCGTGGTGTGCGCATAGTTGCTGGACGTGTAGCAGGTGGCAGGCGGCGGTGCGCTGCCCGTGGTGGTGCCGGTGGCCGCTGCAGACACTGCGCCTTCAACGCCCGCGCTGTCCGCTGCGCGCACCGTCCAGCTGTACTGGGTAGCGGCTGCCAGGCCGGTGTCGGTGAAGTTGGTGGCCGTGACAGGCAGTGCGTTGGTCTTGTTGGCGTTGCGGTACACGTTGTAGCTGGCAGCGCCGCTGACGGCGCTCCAGTTGATCTTCATGGTGGTCGTGGTCGCGTTGGAGGTGCTCACGCCAGTGGGTGCAGCCAGCGTCGTGGTGCCGCCACCGCCGCCGCCCGAGCCGGTGCCTGATGACACGCGGTCCACCATCGCCTTGATCGCCGCCATCTGCGTGCCGGCCTTCTGGGCAAAGTTGTTGCCGTACCAGCCCACCCAGTCCCAGCAGGCGTTGGGGTTGGGCAGCGAACTGCTGGCTGACGTCTGGCGGCTGGTGTTGTCGGTCTTGGTCTGGGGGAACAGCACAATGATGCTGTTGGTGTCGGCCCAGCGGCTGTAGCCCGTGTTCTTCACGAACTTGTCGCCGATCTTGTCGGTGCTTTGCTGGCAGCCATGCAGCGCCACGTGCACCTTGCACTGGCTGCCGCTGGCGCAGTTGGCGGGCACATAAACCCAGCCGTTCGTCGCCATGCCCGGGTTGCTGACGAATTCGCTCTGGTTGAACTCGATGTAGTTGCCCGCGGCCGGCGCGTTGTTGCGCGGGTTCAGCGTGCCGTAGAACTTCTGCAGCACGGCCTTGGCGCCGTCGTAGCTGCAGTTGCTGATGTAGGGCGATGCAGCGCTGCCGCAGCCGTTGTTGCCCGTGCTGTCAAAGTCGGTCGGGAAGGTGTGCGATGCGCCGCTGCGCACCACGTGCTCCATGTTGGCTGCCGTCACGCCGTTGTTGGTGTACTGCGTCTTCAGCGCCGTCACCGGGTTCTGGCCCACGGTGGTGTCGCTGGTGCCGATGAACAGGTACACCTTCTGGTTGGCAATGTTCGACTTGTTGTCGATCGCGCCGCTGGTGCTGTAGCTGTTCAGGCTGTTCTGCATGTTGGTCAGCTGGGTGCTGCTGATGCTGGCGTTGTACATGCACGAGGTGTAGTTGTACAAACCGGCACACATGTACGGCCCCGCCGCAAACACGCCCACGCCCTTGAACAGGGTCGAGTAGGCAATGCCCAGCTGGTTGGCCATGAAGCCGCCCGCGGACAGGCCCGACACTGTTGTCTGGCTGGTGTCCACGTTGTAGGCGGGCAGGTTGATGGCGGCCATGGCCGCGCCGGATGAAAGCGCCGCAACCGCGGCGAAAGTACGGATCAATTTGAACGTCATTGAGTTGTCTCCTGGAGAGTTTTTGACAAAAAACATCACCTGCCCCCGTGTATCCGGGGGTACCTCATGTAACGGGCACAAAAAGAGGGGCGGCCGCCCCGCGAGGCACACCCCAGGCGCTGTTTGCGCCGGGGCTGCCCCCAACCGGTCAGCGCTTGTTGCGGATCGGGATGTTCATTTCCTCGGGCTTGATCTCGCGGACCAGCTCGGGCACGCCCCAGGCGAATGCCGGGTCAGCCTTGATGCGGAAATGGAACATGCTCTGCATGGCCTGGTGGTCTTCCTTGCGGAAGGTCATCTTGCCCTTGGGGGTGTCAAAGCTCATGCCTTCCATGGTGGTGATGAGCTTGTCGGTGTTGGTGTCACCGTTGGTCTTTTTCAGCGCGGTGACGATGGCCATGGCGGCCGAGAAGCCACCCGCGGTGAAGAAGTCCGGCGGCGCCTTGAACTCCTTGTAATGCGCGGCCACCATGGCCTCGTTCACCGGGTTCTTGGGGATGCCGAAGTAGTAGTACAGCGCGCCTTCCATGCCGGGGAAGTTCTTGTACGCCACCATGGCCGGCAGGATGTTGCCGCCGGTGGCCAGCTTGATGCCGTAGCGCTTTTCCAGGTCCAGGTCGGCGATCTTGGGAAACGGCGTGGGGCTGCCCGACCAGCCCACCGACAGGTACTTGTTGCCCGGCTGGTCCTTGAGCTTGTCGATGATGCGCTGCAGGCCTGCGGTGAAGTCGGTCGTGCCCACGGGCAGGTATTCCTCGTGAACGATCTTGGCCTTCTTGGTGAATTCCTTGGCGGCCTTCACGCCGTCACGGCCGAACGCGTTGTCGTTGGCCAGCACGGCCACCACGTTGCCCGGCTGGTCCAGCGCGGCGGCGTTGGCGGCGGCGTCCTGCGACGAATTGCGGCCGGTGCGGAAGATGTACTTGTTCCACTTGTCACCGGTGATGCTGTCGGCCACGGCGGGCTCGACCAGCAGGACCTTCTTGTATTCCTCAGCCACCGGCAGCATGGCCAGGGCCACGGGCGAAGCGGTGGGGCCAACGGCGATGTCGACCTTGTCGTCTGCATAAGCGGCGGCCAATGCGGCCTTGCCCACGTCAGGCTTGCCCTGGTCGTCTTTTTCGATGACCACGAGCTTCTTGCCGTTGACGGCCATGGTGCCGCCGGTGGCATAGGCCAGGCCCATGTTGAAGCCCACGATGGTCTGCTTGGCATAGGCCTCCAGCGGGCCGGTCTTGCTGGCAATGATGGCGATCTTGATGTCCTTGGCCTGGGCCTGGACAAGGGGGGCTGCAAAGGTGGTGGCAGCCAGTGCGGCCATGGCTACCCAAGTGCGACGATGCATGGAAGTCTCCTGTTGTAATGGGAACGCAAAACGATCGCACCACTATTGCACAGGCCGTGCCAGATCGTAAGCCGTTGATTTACCTTGTGTTTTTCACGGCCTTACGCGGAAATGCCTGAAAATCAAACACTCCAAATTGACTGATTATCAGACAACGTCTAATTTTCAGACAGTATTTCCAGCCGCTCGTAGAGCTTGGCACGCGAGATGCCCAGCAGCTTGGCCGCAGCCACCTTGTTGCCGCTGGTAGCGGCCATGGCGGCTTCAATGGCGCGCTGCTCCAGCTCGGCCACCTGCTCGGCCAACGGGCGCAACGCAGCCTCGGGCGAGGCATCGGCGCCCTGCGTGCCAGCCATCGCCAGCCAGCGCGCCGGGGCGATCTGCTTCACGCCCGATTCACGCAGCACCTCTTCCAGCACCGCGGTTTCAATGTGCTGCGAATCGCTGCGCATGGCGGCCTGCTCCAGCACGTTGCGCAGCTCGCGGATGTTGCCGCGCCAGACCTGGCCGGACAGCAGGGCCAGTGCCTCGGGGCTCAGTTCGGGCGGGGCCGAGCCGCTGCGGTGCGACATGTCCTCACCCAGCACCTCCACCAACGCGGGGATGTCGCTGCGCCGCTCGCGCAGCGGCGGCACGCGGATGGGCAGCACGTTCAGGCGGTAGTACAGGTCTTCGCGGAACTTGCCTTCGCGCACCAGCGCACCCAGGTCACGCGAGGTGGCTGCGATCAGCCGCGCGTCAAACGGCACCAGCTTGTTGGAACCCAGTGGTTCGATTTCGCCCTCTTGCAGCGCGCGCAGCAGCTTGGCCTGCAGCGCCTGCGGCATGTCGCCAATTTCATCCAGAAACAGCGTGCCGCCGTCGGCCAGCTTGAACTTGCCGTCGCGGCCCTTGCGGTCAGCACCGGTGTAGGCGCCAGGGGCCACGCCAAAGAATTCAGCTTCCAGCAACGTATCGGGCACGGCAGCGATGTTCACGCTGACCAGCGGCCCACGCGCACGGGCGGATGCAGCATGGATCGCATGCGCCAGCAGCTCCTTGCCGGTTCCCGTCTCGCCCAGCAGCAGCACAGGGCTGGAGGATTGCGCAGCGCGGCGCGCCTGGCGCTTGACCTCGACCGCCGGGGGGCTGGCACCCACAAAGCTGGCAAAGGTGTATTTGGTGCGCCGCTGCGTGGCCAGTTCGCGCCGGGCATCGTCCAGGTCGCGCTGCAAGTGGGCGAATTTGCTGATCAGCGGCTGTAGCGTGGTCTCGGGGTGGTCAAACAGCACGATGCCGATGGCGCCGATCACATCGTTGGTGTCGTCGTCGCGCAGCGGAATGCGGCTGACCACAAAGGTGCCGGCCTTGTTGGTCAGCAGGTCAATCAGCACAGCCTGGCCGGTCTCCAGCACGCGCCGCATCTGGGTGTTGGGGATCACATCCTCGACCATGTGGCCCACAAACTGGTCCACGGACGAAAACCCAAGGTCGGGCAAAAAGCGCTGGTACCCCTCATTGACCCAGACGATGCGCCCGCTGCGGTTGACCAGGAACATGCCCTGGCTGACGCTGGAGAACAGCTGGAACATCGACCGCGCGGCCAGCGCCAGGATGGCCTCTCCGTCGCGCGGCAGTGTGTTGTCTTGCTCCATGCGCCAATAGTAGCGCGCGGGCCTTGTCTTCAGCCCGCCGCCAGCTTGGCCGCGCGCCGCTTCATCACACGCGGCAGGATCAGCACAGCCAGCACGATGATGATCAGTGTGAGCGACATGGGCCGCTGCACAAAGACGGCAAAGCTGCCCTCGCCGATCGACACGGCGTTGCGCATCTGCGCCTCGGCCAGCGGGCCCAGAATCATGCCCACCACAACCGGTGCGGTCGGGAAGTCAAACCGGCGCATCAGCACGCCCAGCACGCCAATGCCGTACAGCAGCACCAGGTCAAACGCGCTCTGGCGCATGCCGTAGGCACCCACGGTGGCAAAAATCAGGATGCCCGCGTACAGCTGCGGCTTGGGGATCTTCAGCAGCTTGACCCACAGGCCCACCATGGGCAGGTTCAGCACCAGCAGCATCAGGTTGCCGATGTACAGCGACGCGATCAGCGCCCACACCAGCGCGGCCGACGTGGTGAACAGTTGCGGCCCGGGCTGGATGCCGTAGTTCTGGAACGCGCCCAGCAGGATGGCTGTGGTGTTGGACGTGGGAATGCCCAGCGTCAAGAGCGGGATGAGCGCCGCCGTCACCGTGGCGTTGTTGGCGGCCTCGGGGCCAGCCACGCCTTCAATGGCGCCGGCCTTGCCGAACTCTTCGCGGTCTTCGGGCTTGGCGAGCTTCTTCTCCGCCGCGTAGCTCAGAAAGGTCGGAATCTCGGTGCCGCCTGCGGGGATGCAGCCAAACGGCGTGCCGATGGCCGTGCCGCGCAGCCAGGCGGGCACAGAGCGCTTCCAGTCGCGCTTGGTCATGTAGACCTTGCTCATCTTGTTCTGGCTTTCGACCACGCGGCCTTCAAACAGCGCGGCGTAGAGCACCTCGGCCACGGCAAACAGGCCCACAGCGACCAACACGATTTCGATGCCGTCCATGAGTTCGGCCTTGCCCATGGTGTAGCGCGGCTGGCCCGAGATCTGGTCCAGCCCGATGCAGCCGATGGCCAGGCCCAGGAACAGCGCCGTCATGCCGCGCAGCGTGCTCTTGCCCAGCACCGCGCTCACGGTGGTAAAGGCCAGCACCATCAGCATGAAGTATTCCGGCGGGCCCAGTTTGACGGCGAATTCAGCCACCCAGGGGGCAAACAGCGTCACGATCACTGTGGCAATCGTGCCCGCCACGAACGAGCCGATGGCCGCGGTGGCCAGCGCGGCGCCCGCGCGCCCGCTCTTGGCCATCTTGTTGCCCTCCATGGCGGTGACCATGCTGGCGGTCTCGCCGGGCGTGTTCAGCAGGATGGACGTGGTGGAGCCGCCGTACATGGCGCCGTAGTAGATGCCGGCGAAGAAGATCATCGACGCGGTGATGTCCACCTTGGCCGTGATCGGCAGCAGCATGGCCACCGCCACCGCGGGGCCGATGCCGGGCAATACGCCCACGGCCGTGCCCAGCGCGCAGCCGACAAAACACCACAGCAGGTTGCTGACGGTAATGGCAGTGGCAAAGCCCTGCATCAATGCATTGACGGTTTCCATATCAGCCTCCGCAGAGCCGCCTCAAGGAGGCTGAGGCCCCCTCGGGGGGCAGCGAACAAAGTGAGCGTGGGGGCATCATTTTTAGAGCCATCCCGTCGAAGTCAGGCCAGGCAAATTGATCGCCAGGAACTGCGTGAACATCCAGAACACCGGCGCCGAGATGAGCGCGCCCGTGAATACATCCGTGGCCCAGGCCCGGGGGCTGTTGGCGCCTGGCTGGTGGGCCGCGCGGCGCAGGCCCTGCACCGCCAGCACATAGCACAGCGTGCAACTCAGGATGAAGCCCAGCGTGGTGATCAGCGCCGCATTGGCCAGCAAGCCTGCCGAGACCCAGATGAAGGCAGGCCAATAGGCTGCGTCACCCGTGGGTTCGTCCATCTCGCGAAAGCCACCGGTGCGGGCTTCCCAGATGATCATGGCACCGCACAGCGTGAGCACCACCGACACGACCCAGGGCAGGAAGTTGGGGCCGACGCCGCCGTAGCCGGCGTCACCGGGGATGGAGAGCGCACCGGCCGCCAGGGCCAGGCCGATCAGCAGCACGCCGGCGCCTACCAGCGTCTGCGGCCACGGGTTCAGGGCTTGTTGTGTCATGGTTTTTGCCTTGGTTTGCCGTTGCAAGAGGCCAATGAAAAATGCCGCGCTGCCCGTGACGGGGCTGGCGCGGCAGGTTCAGCACTCAGGTCAGATCATGCCGGACTTGACCATCGTGGCGCGCAGGCTGGCAAAGTCTCGGTCCACGAACTCGGTGAAGGCGTCGCCGGTCAGCACGGCGGGCGTCCAGCTGTTCTTTTCCATGGCTTCAGCCCAGGCCTTGCTCTTGATGGCCTTGTTGATCTGGTCGATCAGCTCCTTGCGCTGCGCCGGGGTGATGCCGGGGGCGCCATACACGCCGCGCCAGTTGCCGATCTCGACATTGATGCCCTGCTCTTTCAGCGTGGGCACATCAACGCCCTTCAGGCGGGTGGCCGAGGTCACGGCCACGGCGCGCATCTTGCCGCTGCTGATGTATTCAGCAAATTCGCTATAGCCGCTGCCGCCCACCGTGACGTTGCCGCCCAGGATGGCTGCGGTGGCTTCACCGCCCCCACGGAAGGCCACGTAGTTGATCTTGGCCGGGTCCACACCCACTTCGCGGGCGATCATGGCCGCGGCAATGTGCTCAGTGGAGCCGCGCGAACCGCCGCCCCACTTGACGCTGCCCGGGTCCTTCTTGAGCTGGGCCACCACGTCGGCCATGGTCTTGAATGGCGAATTGGCCGGCAGCACGAACACGTTGTATTCGCTGGTCAGGCGCGCCAGCGGCGTGCACTGCGTGAGCGTGACCGGCTGGCGGCCGGTGATGATGCCGCCCAGCATCACAGCGCCCATGACCATCATGGCGTTCGGGTCGCCCTTCTGGTTCAGGAACTGGGCCAGGCCCAGTGCGCCGGCGGCGCCGCCCTTGTTTTCATAGGTGACGCTGTCAGCCGCCTTGGCGTCCTGCAGGGCCTTGCCCAGGGCACGGCCCGTGGTGTCCCAGCCGCCACCGGGGTTGGCGGGGATCATCATCTTGATATTGGCTGCCGCATGGGCGGTCAGCGGCAGGGCACCGGCGGCCGCCAGTGCTGCCATGGATTTGAGGAAGGTATCGCGACGCATGGGAAAGGTCTCCTGGGGTTTTTTCAGAACCCCGCCATCATGCGCCCGCTGGCTGTCATTCGGCTGTCCGGCGTATTGGGGAAAGTACTAAAGTGCAGGGTCCATGAAACTGCTTCTGGTTGAAGACGACCCCTCCATGCAGGCCACGCTGCAGCGCACGCTGAGCCGCCGCGGCATGGACGTGACCTGCTGCGCAGACGGCCGCCTGGCCCTGGCCGCCTGGCAGACCAGCAAGCCAGACGTCGTCATGCTGGACCTGACCCTGCCGGGGCTGGACGGGCTGCAGGTGCTGGAGCAGGCCCGCCGCGGGGGCCTGACCACCCCGGTGCTGATATTGACGGCGCGCGGAACGGTGGGCGACCGCATCATAGGCCTGAACACCGGCGCAGACGACTACCTGCCCAAGCCCTTTGACCTGGACGAGCTGGAGGCGCGCCTGCGCGCGCTGGCCCGCCGCCGCGCGCAGGATGCAGGTGGCACGCCTGCCCCCGCCACGGGCAGCCTGGCCGTGGGCGCCCTGCGCTACGACCGTGACAGCGGCGCCGTGTACCACCGCGACCAGGTCATGGAGCTGACCCCGCGCGAGCTGGCCCTGATGCATGCGCTGATGGCCAAGCCGGGCCACGCGGTGTCCAAGGAAAAGCTGTTTGAGCTGGTCTTCCCCGGCGAGGCCGACGTGCAGTACGAAGCGATTGAAGTGGTGGTGTACCGCCTGCGCAAAAAGCTGGCCCACACCGGCGTGACGCTGATGACGCTGCGCGGGTTGGGTTACTTGCTGAAGGTGTCGGCTTGACGGGCCAGGCCACGGCGCGACCGCTGTCGCTTCGGCGCTATCTGCTGCTGGGCATCCTGCTGCCCATCGGCCTGTTCGTGTTCATCAACACCGTGAGCCTGTACCAGCAGGCGCTGGACGCGGTGAACGTGGCGTACGACCGCACGCTGCTGGCCTCGGCCAAATCCATCGGCGAGCTGCTGGACGTGGAAGGCTATGACGATGCGGCCCAGCTGCGGGTGACCGTGCCCTACGCCGCACTGGAGGCGTTTGAGGCTGACAACCAGAGCCGCATGGTCTACCGCGTGTCCACACTGGGCGGCGAGATGGTGTCGGGCTTTGCCGAGCTGCCGGTGTGGCGCGGCGCCCTGCCCGAGCGCAACACCTACGCCGCGCTGGTGCACTTTTATGACGCGCGCTTTCGCGACGACCCGGTGCGCGTGGCCGTGCTGCTGCAGCCAGTGGCCAGCGCCAACGGCCGGGGCATGGCCGTGGTGCAGGTGGCCGAAACGCTGGAGCTGCGCGAGGCGCTGGCGCGGCGCATATTGATCGACACGCTGTGGCGCCAGGCCGTGCTGGTGGCCGTGATTGCGCTGGTGGCCGTGGTGGTGGTGCAGCGAGCCACCCGCCCGGTGCGGCGCATCAGCGCCGAGCTGCAGGCCCGCCCCGAGGGCGACCTGAGCCGCATTGAAGCGCCCGACGCGCCGCGCGAGCTGCTGCCGCTGGTGGACGCCACCAACCAGGTGATGGAGCGCCTGCAGCATCTGCTGGACCACCAGAAGCGCTTTGTGCGCGATGCCTCGCACCAGCTGCGCACGCCGCTGGCGGTGCTGAAGACCCAGGTGCAGTCAGCCCTGCGCGGCGACGTGGACGCGCGCCAGGCATTGGGCGAGATCAACGCCACCGTGGACCGCGCCACGCAGCTGGCCAACCAGATGCTGGCATTGGCCAAGGTGGAACAGTTGCGCCAGCAGGCCGGCGACGACGTGATGGACCTGGCAGACGTGGTGCGCGCCGTGGCGCTGGACCTGTCGGCGCTGCTGGCCGACAAGGACATTGACTTTGACATTGCGACCGTGCCCGCGCCGGTGCGCGCGCACGACTGGATGCTGCGTGAGCTGTCACGCAACCTGCTCCACAACGCCATCAAGCACACGCCGCCGGGGTGCAGCCTGTCCGTTCGCGTGGTGGCGGATGCGCATTACGCTGCGCTGACCATCGCCGACAGCGGCCCGGGCATCAGCGCCGACCTGCGCACCCGGCTGTTCCAGCCGTTTGCCGCCGGCGACGTGCGCAGCGGCTCGGGCCTGGGCCTGGCCATCTGCCACGAGATCACCGCCGCTTTAGGCGGCAGCATTGCGCTGGACAACCGCGAAACCCACGGCCGCGTCACCGGGCTGGACGCCACGGTGCGGCTGCCGCTGGCGCCCCCACCGGCGCCTGATCCGGGGCAGAATCTTGGCTGATGGACAAATTGCGGATCGACAAATGGCTGTGGGCTGCGCGCTTTTACAAAACGCGGTCGCTGGCCACTGAAGAAATCAACAAGGGCCGCGTGCAGGTCAACGGCGCGGACGCCAAGCCGTCGCGCGAGGTCAAGTCTGGCGACACCGTGACATTGCGCCAGGGGCCGGTGACTCGGGTAGTGGCGGTGAGGGCCTTGAGCGGCACGCGCGGCCCGGCGCCGGTGGCCCAGCAGCTGTATGAAGAAACGCCCGACAGCCTGAAAGCCCGCGAGCAGGCCGCCGAACAGCGCCGCTACGCACCCGAGCCCGCCCTGAGCATCGAGCACGGCCGCCCCACCAAACGCGAGCGGCGTGAGCTGGACGGCGCCAAGGGCTGGGACGAACGCTGGAGCGCGTCCATCGAGCCGGGTGCGCCGCGCGGGCGGCGCTGATCAGGCACCAGGATGCGCAGCAGCGGGCACGCGTCGTGCATGGGGGCTTTCACTAGGCAAGACTGCGCACCGCTGTGGTGTACTGCAAGGCTGCATTCCATCCTTGGACTTTTTTGGAGAACCCCATGAAACTGAAGCATCTGGCAACCGCCCTGGTGGCCGCCGTCGCACTGACCGGCGCCGCACAGGCCCAGCAGTTCTTTCGCATCGGCACGGGCGGCACCGCCGGCACCTATTACCCCGTGGGCGGCATGATCGCCAACGCGGTGTCCCAGCCGGGCAAGATCGTGGCCACCGCGCAGGCCAGCAATGGCTCGCTGGCCAACGTGAACGCCGTGGCCGGCGGCGCCATGGAGGCCGGCTTCTCGCAGTCTGACGTGGCCACCTGGGCCTTCACCGGCACGGGCGCCTTTGAAGGCAAGCCCAAGGTCACCGACCTGCGCATGATCGCCAACCTGTACCCCGAAAGCATCCACCTGGTCGTCAAGAAGGGCTCGGGCATCAAGACCGTGGCCGACCTCAAGGGCAAGCGCGTGGCGCTGGACGAGCCGGGTTCGGGCACGCTGATCAACGCCCGCATGGTGTTGGCCGCCTACGGCGTGAAAGAAGCCGACATCAAGCCCGAATACATCAAGCCCAACCAGGCCGGCGACAAGCTGAAAGACGGCGCGCTGGACGCGTTCTTCTTTGTGGGCGGTGCACCGGCTGGCGCCATTGCCGAGCTGGCCTCGGGTGGCACGGGCATCGAACTGGTGCCCCTGACGGGCTCGTCGGCTGACGGCCTGCGCATGGCCAACCCCTACTTTGCCGTGGACACCATTGCCGCCAACACTTACAAGGACGTGCCTGCCGTGCAGACGCTGGCCGTGGGCGCGCAGCTGGTCACCAACGCCAAGGTCGACACCGAAACCGTCTACCAGATCACCAAGGCCATGTTTGGCGACGCCGCGCAAAAGGCGCTGCAGGCCGG
>CALRZF020000048.1:0-15203 GCA_943372585.1 Ramlibacter sp. 2FC
TGGCCGTCACACTCGCGCGGCTGCGCAGCGGGCGCGGCCTGCTGGAGTGGACCACCGCCGCGCAAGCCCAGGCCGGCGCATGGCAGGGCCCCGTCGCATTCCTGCGCGGGCACGCCCGCACGGCCGGCGTCTGCGCCCTGCTGGCCATCGCGTCACTGGCGGGGCCGCACCCCGTCGCGGGCTTTGCCCTGTTTGCACTGTGGGCGCTGGCGCCGCTGATCGCCTGGCGCGCCAGCCTTGCGCCGCAGGCCGAGGCCGCGGCCGGCCTGGGCGGGGCCGACCAGGCGCACCTGCTGGCCCTGGCGCGCGACACCTGGCGGTACTTTGAACGCTGCGTGACCGCGCAGGACAACCACCTGCCGCCCGACAACCTGCAGATGGTGCCCGAGCCCACCCTGGCCCACCGCACGTCGCCCACCAACATCGGGCTGTACCTGCTGGGCGCGGCCTGTGCACGCGAATTCGGCTGGATCAGCACCGACGAGCTGACCGCCCGCCTGGATGCCACGCTCACCACCATGGAGCGCCTGCCTAAACACCGGGGCCACCTGCTGAACTGGTACGACACCCAGACGCTGCAGATCCTGGCCCCGGCTTATGTGTCCACCGTGGACAGCGGCAACCTGGCGGGCCTGCTGCTGGCCGTGGCCCAGGCCTGCAAGGACCTGGCCACACAGGCGGGCCACAGCCAGGCGCAGCAGCACACGCTGGTGGCGCTGGCAGCGCGTTGCCGCACGCTGTTTGCAGACATGGACTTCAGCGGCCTGTATGACCGGCGCCGTCACCTGTTTCACATCGGCCTGCGCGTGGAAGAAAACGTGCTGGACGCGAGCCATTACGACCTGCTGGCGTCTGAGTCGCGGCTGACCAGCCTGCTGGCCATCGCCAAGGGTGACGTGCCACAACGCCACTGGCAGGCGCTGGGCCGTCCGTTCCTGAGCGCTGGCGTGGTTCCGGGCCTGAAGTCATGGTCGGGCTCGATGTTCGAGTACCTCATGCCCGCGCTGCTGATGCCCGAACCCGCCCACGGCTTGCTGGCCGAGGCGTGCCGGGCGGCCGTGGCCGAGCAGCGCGCGTTCGGCCAGCAGCAAGGTCTGCCTTGGGGCGTGTCTGAATCAGCCTACTTTGCGCAGGACCACTCGTTGGCCTTCCAGTACTCGCCCTTTGGTGTGCCGCGCCTGGCGCTGCGCCGCACACCACCGGCCGACCGCGTGGTGGCGCCCTATGCCACCGCCATGGCACTGATGTTTGATGCGCAGGCGGCCAGCGACAACCTGCGCCGCCTGGAAACGCTGGGCGCGCGCGGCGACATGGGGTTCTACGAAGCGGTGGACTTCACCACGCTGCGCCAGCCCGAGGCCCAGGCGTTCAGCCTGGTCGAAGCCTTCATGGCCCACCACCAGGGCATGACATTGGCATCCCTGTGCAACCTGCTGTGCGATCAGGCGCCGCGGCGCTGGTTTGGCGCCGATGCGCTGGTAAGCGCGCATGCATCGCTTCTGCATGAACGCACGCCGCGCCAGATCATCCGCAGCCCCGACCCGCGCCAGCCGCCGCAGCTGCAGGGCGAGGCCTTGCTGCCGTTCCAGCCGCGCGACGTGAACCCGGCGCGCGCCGGCTGGCAGCCTACGCACCTGCTGTCCAACGGACGCTATGCCGTGGCGCTGCGGGCCAACGGCGCCGGCACCAGCCGCTGGAATGGCGCGCTGGTGTCGCGCTGGCGCGATGATCTATTGCGCGACGGCTACGGCACCTTCTTTTACCTGCGCCGACCGGGCCGCGCGCCGGTGTCGCTGACCGCCGCCCCCGCGCCTGGAGCGCTGTGGCGTTACCGCGCGCGCTTCCTGGCCGACCGGGTGCAGTACGACGCACAGGGCGAGGACATCACCACCACGGTGACGGTGCTGGTCAGCCCCGAGGACGACACCGAACTGCGCGTGGTGACCGTGCACAACACGGGCGACACCACCATCAGCTGTGAAGTAGTTTCCTGTTTTGAGCCGGTGCTGGCCGATGCCCGGGCCGACGAGGCACACCCCGCGTTTTCGGGCCTGTTCATCAACAGCACCTGGCGGCCCGAATGGCGCGCGCTGGTCATGTCGCGCACGCCGCGCCTGGCAAACGACCCCACCATGACCGTCGCACACTTTCTGGCCGAAGCAGACGCCAACCTGCCGGCTGACGGCAGCGCCATCCGCTGCACAACGTCGCGCCGCGCACTGTACGGCCGCGGGCGTGACGCAGCCCACCCCGCCTTTGACCGGCAGGCCGCAGACGCCGGCGGCACACCCGCCAACGGGCTGGACCCGGTGGGCAGCCTGGGCGTGAAGCTGGTGCTGGAGCCCGGTGCGATCGCACGCCTGGGCTTTGCCACCGCAGCGGCCAAGGACGAAAGCGAACTGACCGAGCGCATCGACACCTGGCTGCAACCCGTGCATGTGCAGCGCGCCGCCCGCATGGCGGCCACGCTGGCGCAGGTGCGCCTGCGCGACCTGGGCATCAGCCCCGACGAAAACACCGCGCTGCAGGACCTGACCACTGCGCTGATGTACACCACAGCGCGCCCCGGCGTCGAGACAACGCCGGTGGACCAGCGCCAGCTGTGGCGCTTTGGCATCTCGGGCGACAGGCCCATCGTGCTGGTGCGCATCCATTCGTCCAACGGGCTGCCGCTGGTGCATGCACTGCTGCGTGCAGCGCCATGGTGGCACTTTGGCGGCCTGGCGGTGGACATCGTGGTGCTCAACGGCGAGCCCAACTCTTACCTCATGCCCTTGCAGCGCGACATCACCACGCTGCGCGACCGGCTGCGCCAGCAGGCCCAGCACAGCTTTGCAGCGCATCCGGGTGCCGGCCTTCACCTGCTGCGCGAGCAGGAAGTCCAGCCCTCGGAGCGCGCGGCGCTGGCCGGGCTGGCGCGCGTGGTGCTGACCGCCGACGGGCGCCCGCTGGATGTGCAGGTGACGGCCCTGCGCGACAGCTGGAATGCCCGCCAGGCAGCCCCGGCTTCACCGGGCCGTTCGGCCCCGGCACCCCTGCCGCTGCGTGCCCCGGCCGCAGCGCATGCGCCAAACACCCAGGCACCGCCCGGGCGCTTTGACGCGGCCAGCGGTGAATTCTGTTTTGAACTGGCACCCGGCCAGACCACGCCGCGACCCTGGGTCAACGTGATCGCCAATCCGCAGTTCGGCTTTCAGGTGTCCGAAACCGGCGCGGGCTTTACCTGGGCCGTGAACAGCCGCCTGCACCAGCTCACGCACTGGTCCAACGACGCGGTGCGGGACCCGCCCAGCGAACACTGGCTGCTGCACGACCTGGACACACAACAGCCGCTGGCGCTGCTGCCCGGCACCGCCGCGGCGGGGGCAGCCCCCTGCACCGTGCGCCACGGCCAGGGCTACACGGTGTTTGACACCACCACACAGGGTCTGGCGCTTGAGACCACGCTGTTCGCCGACACGGTGCAAGCCGGGAAGGTCGTGCAGATCCGCGTGCGCAACAATGGGCCGCAGCGCCGCCGCCTGCGTGCCGTGGCGCTGGCCGAATGGCAGCTGGGCGGTGCGCGCGGCGACCGGCGGACCCTGCACACTGCCAAGCATGACGGGCTTGCTGCCGTGCTGGCCACCCAGCGCGAACAGCGCGCAGGTATGGGCGGCGCCACGGCATTTCTGGCGCTGGCCCAACCGACGGCGGCCACCCACCCGGTGCAATGGACCTGTGACCGCAGCGAGTTTTTTGATACGCACGGCCGGATGGTGGTGCCGCCCGTGCTGGCGCAGCGCGCCGGCGCGGGGCTGGACCCTTGCGCGGCGCTGGCGGTGGATGTGGTGCTGGCGCCCGGCGAATCGACCACCATCGCCTTTGTACTGGGGCACGCCAACAGCGCGCAAGAGGCGCTGGACCTGGCACGCGCCTGGATCGGTCGCGACACTGCGGCGGCACTGGCCGCCGTGCGCGCATCGTGGGACGGCTTGCTGGGCCAGTTGCAGGTGGCCACGCCCGACCCGCTCTTTGATGCGCTGGTCAACCGCTGGCTGATGTACCAGACGGTGGCCTGCCGCATGTGGTCCAAGGCGGGCTTTTACCAGGCTGGTGGCGCCTACGGCTATCGCGACCAGCTGCAGGACGCCATGGCGCTGGCGCTGGCTGACCCCGCAGCGCTGCGAGCGCAGATTGTGTTGCACGCATCGCGCCAGTTCCCCGAGGGCGACGTCCAGCACTGGTGGCACCAGCCCGGCGGCGCGGGCGTGCGCACGCATTTTTCAGATGACCTGCTGTGGCTGCCCTATGCGTGCGCGTACTACGTCAGCGTCACGGGCGACGTGGGCGTGCTGGACGAACAGGTGCCCTTCATTGACGGACCGGCCATCCCTGAAGGTGCTGAAGACGCTTACTATGCGCCGCAACCCACCACCCATACCGCAAGCGTCTACGACCACTGCGCACGCGCCATCGACCGCAGCCTGGCCGTGGGCACGCATGGCCTGCCGCTCATGGGCGCGGGCGACTGGAACGACGGCATGAACCGCGTGGGCCACGAAGGCCGGGGCGAATCGGTGTGGCTGGGCTGGTTCCTGTGCAGCGTGGTGGACCAGTTTGCGCCGCTGGCGCAGGCGCGTGGCGATGTGCTCCATGTGCAGCGCTGGCAGGACGCCCGCACCGGCTGGGTCACGGCCCTGCACGATGCCGGCTGGGACGGCGCCTGGTTTCGCCGCGCGTTCTTTGACAACGGCGAACCGCTGGGGTCGGCTGCCAACGCCGAGTGCCGCATCGACCTGATCGCACAGGCCTGGGCCGTGCTGTCGGGTGCGTCCAGCACCGCCTACACAGACAGCGCCATGCGCGAGATGAAGCAGCAACTGGTGGACGCCGACATGGGCCTGGTCAAGCTGCTGGCACCGCCCCTGAAAGAGTCCGCCAACAACCCCGGCTACATCCAGGCCTACCCGCGCGGTGTGCGCGAAAACGGCGGCCAGTACAACCATGGCGCGGTCTGGGCCCTGATGGCGCAGGCGCAAAGCGGCGATGTGGACGGCGCCTGGGCCAGCTTTGAGGCGCTGAGCCCCGCCCACCGCAGCCGCCACCCGCTGCGCGCCGCCGCCTACGAACTGGAGCCCTATGTCATGGCCGGCGACATCTACGGTGCAGAGCCTTACTTGGGCCGCGGCGGCTGGAGCTGGTACACGGGATCCGCTGCATGGCTGTATCGCGCGGCGGTGGAAACGATGCTGGGGCTGCAAGTGCAGGGCGACAGGCTGTCCGTGTCGCCACGCGTGCCCACGCACTGGGACCATTTCACGATACAGCTGAAGCTGCGCGGCCATGATTTGACCCTGCAGTGGAGCCGCGTCCCGACGGCGGCGATGACCGGGGTTGGCACTCAAACCTGGCTGGAGTGGGGAGAATGGATTGGGCTGGGGACGCTGCCCCCGGCGGGGCTGCTGCAGGTCAGCGGCGTGGCCCGCGGGTTGCGTCAATCAAATGCCGGCTCAAATCCGACCTCAACCCGTTGAGGTCTTCATGAACAGTCTGGTAGACCACTTCGTCGTCCACTGCGTCATATCCGTGGATGATGCGGTTGCGCAGGCCGATGGCCAGCTTGAGCGACTCGATCTGTTCAACGAGGTCAGGCTGGAGTCTGGCCAGACGTGCACATGCCTCACCCAAAATCTCAAGCTGCCGCTCCACCGCCGATCGGCACATTTTGTCCGCCAGGTACTCGGGCAATGATCGGTCCGCAACAAACTCCAGTGCGCAATCAATGGCCTGGATCGCGTCAACCAGCAGCTTGGGCGTTCTGTCGGTCATAAATCACCACGCGGCTGCGATTGACGGCTTCCCTGAAATAGGGGTTGCGAATGTAGTTCGGATTGACAAGATCAACGTGTCGGCCCAGCAATTGTTCCAGCGCATCCGCCAGGCCCAGCCAGCGGCGCGCCCGGGATTCGACTCCGTGTGGATCCAGTTCTACCAGGAAGTCATAGTCATTGGGCTCTACGCCGGGGTCATTGCTCGCAGCCGATCCAAACAACTCCAGATGGGCCACGCCATACCGGGTACACAGGGCCGGTATCTCGGAAAGGTGACTTTGCAACGTGGCGTCCATGCGCGGATTCTAGGACCCCAGCAGCTCACCCACCGGTTTGAGGTCATCAACCCGGTCGCACACGGCCTTGATGGCCATCATGATGGGGATGCCCAGCAGCAGGCCCCACACGCCCCACAGCCAGCCCCAGAACAGCACGCCCACAAAGATCACCACCGGGCTCATGCGGCTGGCACGCCCCGTCAGCCAGGGCATGAGCAGGTTGCCTTCAATGACGTTGATGAGCATGGACACGCCGCCCACCGCCAACGCCATGTTGAGCGTGCCGAACTGCAAAAACGCCACGAGCGCGGCGCCCAGGGTGACCGCGATGGACCCCACGTACGGCACCAGGTTCAGTACAGCCGCCGCCGCGCCCCACACCGCCGCGTACTCGACCCCCATCACCCAGAACACCAGCCCGGTGGACACGCCCACCAGCACACTAAGCAACAGTTGCACCAGCAGGTAGCGCTGCACCTGTTCGGAGATTTCATCCAGCGCCTGCACGGTGAGCTTTTTCTTGCTCAGCGTAGGGCCGGCGATCTTGACCAGCTTGCGCCGGAATGTATTGCCCGATGCCGCCAGGAAGTACCCCAGGAACAGCACCACCACCAGTTGCCCCACCGCCCCCGCCAGGCCCAGCGTGCCCACGACCAGGTAGTCCTTGATGTCAAAGCGCGGCTTTTCCACCACCACGCGCGTGACGCCGCGCGTGGCCAGAGGTGGCGCGGCGGCCTCTTCGATGCGGGTCGCGGCCTTTTGCACCTGGTCCAGCGCGCTGGGCTGGCCGCGCTGGTTTCGCACGGCGTCGCGCAGTTTTTGGGCTGCCAGCGGCAATGAATCGATCACCCGTGCCGCATCGTCGGCCAGCGAATACACCGTGCCGGCCCCGCCCATGACCAGCGCGACCAGCACCAGCGCGGCCCCGGCATGGCGTGGCAGGCGCCGGCGCTCCAGCCAGTTGACCGCCGGCGTCACGGCGTAGCTCAGCATCACCCCCAGCGTCAGCGGAATCAGCACCGCGCTGGCCCATTTGAGGGCCGCCAGTGCCGCCAGCACGGCCAGTACCGCCAGCGACAGGCTGCGCACGCCCACGGGCATGTGCAGCAACGCCTGGGGGGCGTCGGGTTCGCTGCGCTCAGCGGGTTCGTTGGGGTCCTGTTCGGGCATCGGGGCATTGTGCCCGTGCGGTGCCGTTTCAGGTTGCGTTTTCAGGCCGTGAGCGCCTCACGCACGGCAGCCAGCTGGCGGCGCGACACGGCCAGCAGGTCGTCCACGCCGTTAAGGCGCACCGCCCAGCCTTCGCCCTCTTCCGGGTCGTGGTGGCGCTCCAGCGCGCGCATGGCGTGGCGCAGCACCAGCGCGTTGCGGTGCACGCGCAGGTACTGCGCGGCGTAGCGTTCCTCCAGCTCATTGAGCGAGCCGTCCAGGATGTAACTGCGCGCGGCGGTGCGCACGGTGATGTACTTGAGCTCGGCCTTGAAGTACAGCACCTCGGCCAGCGGCACGCGCTCGGTGCGGCCTCTGTCCTGGATCAACAGCGACTCCTGCACGGCCGGCGCCGATGCACCCGCCGTGGCACCCGCCAGACGCTGCACCTTTTGCAGCGCCAGCTGCAGCCGCTCCAGCCGCACGGGTTTGGTCAGGTAATCGGCGGCCTCGATTTCAAAGGCCTGCACCGCGTGTTCCGCGTGGGCGGTGACGAACACCACGGCGGGCCTGCGGGGCAGGGCCTGCAGCGCGCGCGCCAGCGCAATGCCGTCGGCGCCGGGCATGTGCACGTCCAGCAGCACGGCGTCAAAGTGCTCGTGCTGGATCAGCTGCATGGCCTGAGCGGCGTTGGCCGCCTCGGCGCCCACCTGCACCGGCGGCGTGGTGCAGTCGCCCAGCAGCGTGCGCATGCGCGAGCGCGCCAGTTTTTCGTCGTCCACGATCAGGACCTTGAGCACCATGGTCACCCCGCCGGAATCTCGATGCGTGCCTGGTACACGCCGTCTTTCAGCACGGTCTGGAACTGCGACTGCACGTCATGCAGCAACCGCAGGCGATCGCGCACATTGTCCAGCGCCAGGCCATTGCCGGGGCGGCCCTGGCCGCCGGGCACCGTGTTGGTGACCTTGACCACCACGGTACTGCCCCGGCGCTGCGTGCTGATGCGAATCTGCGCACCGCTGGCGCTGGGCTCGACACCGTGTTTAACGGCGTTTTCCACCAGGGGCTGCAGCAGCAGCGGCGGCAGCCGGGCGTCGTTTGCGAGCGGGTCCAGCGCCCACTCCACCTGCAGTCTCTCGCCAAAGCGCACCTGTTCAATGGCCAGGTAGCGCTCGGCCAGCGTGATCTCCTCTGTCAGCGTGACCGATTCGCCCTGGTCCATCAGTGCGTGGCGGAACAGGTCGCTCAGGTCCTCCAGCAGCGCCTCGGCACGCGCTGGGTCTTCGCGCACCAGGGCAATGGCGCTGTTGAGGGTGTTGAACAGGAAGTGCGGGCGGATACGTGCCTGCAGCTCGGTCAGGCGCGCCGTGGTGTCCGCCGGGGTGCGCGCCTTGGCCCGCCAGACCAGCGCCGCCACCAGCACGCCCGCCAGCAAAGCACCGGCAAACGCCGACGCCGTCCACGGCACCGCGCCCACATAACCCACCATCGCCAACAGGCCGCAACCGTACAAGCCCGCCAGCACACCCAGCAGCACGCCGCAAAGGTACTGCCCCGGCCTGGGCAGCCGGGCCAGCAATTTCTTGGCACTGCAGGCTGCGATCAACCAGACCAATGTGGCTGGCAACGCCCCGCCGGTCAGCATGGCCAGCCGGGCAAGCCAGTCCATGAACCCCACCGCACCAAACATCGCCCCCACAGCCATCACGCCTTCGACAAACAGCACCGCGCGCAGGATCACACCCGTCTGGCAGGCGTCAAACACCAGCACGCGCGCAGGCCGCCTGGCCGGCGCCGCCGCGGGCAACTCCTGGAAGGTCGATAAAATTTGCGAGTCCTGCATCCAATAAGGCAATCGGGGTCAGAACCCGATTATTGTCCTACCCATGTCCCAGAACCAATTCGACAAAAAATCCCAGGCGTGGTCCGCGCTCTTCTCCGAGCCCATGAGCGACCTGGTCAAACGCTATACCTCCAGCGTTTTCTTTGACAAGCGCATGTGGCAGGCCGACATTGCAGGCTCGCTGGCCCACGCCGGCATGCTGGCCGCGCAGGGCATCATTTCCAAAGACGACCTGGCCTCCATCCAGAAGGGCATGGCACAGATCACGTCCGAGATCGAGTCCGGCGCGTTTGAATGGAAGCTCGACCTGGAAGACGTGCACCTGAACATCGAGGCGCGCCTGACCCAGCTGGTGGGCGACGCGGGCAAGCGCCTGCACACGGGCCGCAGCCGTAACGACCAGGTCGCCACCGACGTGCGCCTGTGGCTGCGTGGCGAGATCGACCTGATCGACGGCCTGCTGGGCGACCTGCAAAAGGCGCTGGTGGACATTGCCGACAAGAACGTGGAGGTCATCCTGCCGGGCTTCACGCATTTGCAGGTGGCCCAGCCCGTGAGCTTTGGCCACCACATGCTGGCCTACGTGGAAATGTTTGCGCGCGACGCCGAACGCCTGGGCGACGTGCGCAAACGCGTCAACCGCCTGCCGCTGGGCGCTGCCGCGCTGGCCGGCACCAGCTACCCGCTGGACCGCGAGGCCGTGGCGCAGGCGCTGGGTATGGAAGGGGTCTGCCAGAACAGCCTGGACGCCGTGAGCGACCGCGACTTTGCGATTGAGTTCACCGCCGCTGCCAGCCTGTGCATGGTGCACATCAGCCGCTTCAGCGAAGAACTGATCCTGTGGATGAGCCAGAACTTCGGCTTCATCCAGATTGCGGACCGCTTCACGACCGGCAGTTCCATCATGCCGCAGAAGAAAAACCCCGACGTGCCCGAGCTGGCCCGGGGCAAGACAGGCCGCGTGGTGGGCCACCTGATGGGCCTGATCACCCTGATGAAGGGCCAGCCACTGGCCTACAACAAGGACAACCAGGAAGACAAGGAGCCGCTGTTCGACACGGTGGATACGCTCAAAGACACGCTGCGCATCTTTGCCGAGATGGTGGGCGGCATCACCGTGAAGCCCGAGGCCATGGAGCGCGCCGCGCTGCGCGGCTACGCCACCGCCACCGACCTGGCCGACTACCTGGTCAAAAAAGGCCTGCCCTTCCGCGACGCGCACGAGACCGTGGCCCATGCAGTGAAGGCCGCGATCTCGCACAACGTGGATCTGTCGGAGTTGCCGCTGACGGTGTTGAAGGAATTCAACCCGGCCATCGAGAAAGACGTGTACGAGGCCCTGAGCCTGCGCGGCTCATTGAACGCCCGCAACACCTTGGGCGGCACGGCGCCCGCCCAGGTGCGCGCGCAGATTGCGCGGCACCGTCAGCGGCTGGCCTGAGGCATTTTGCAGGGTTATGCAAACGCCGCATAACCCTGAGCCAACCCGGCCTTGGACATTGGCGGGCCCTGCGCCTACGCTTCGGTCATTGGGTACCCACCCGTTACCAAGAGCTCAGGAGCTTCCATGTCCACATCCAACGGCACCACATCCACCGCCGCCCCGTCCCCCAACGCCCTGCCGTCCTACCTGGACGCGGGCAACCTCGGGCCCTGGGGTATCTACCTGCAGCAGGTGGACCGCGTCACGCCGTACCTGGGCCACCTGTCGCGCTGGGTTGAAACGCTCAAGCGCCCCAAGCGCGCGCTGATCGTTGACGTGCCCATTCATCTGGACGACGGCACCGTGGCCCATTACGAGGGCTACCGCGTGCAGCACAACACGTCGCGCGGCCCCGGCAAGGGCGGCGTGCGGTTTCACCAGGACGTGACGCTGTCTGAAGTGATGGCCCTGTCGGCCTGGATGTCCATCAAGAACGCTGCCGTGAACGTGCCATACGGCGGCGCCAAGGGCGGCATCCGCGTGGACCCGCGCACGCTGTCGCGCGGCGAGCTGGAGCGCATCACACGCCGCTACACCAGCGAGATCGGCATCATCATCGGGCCCAACAAGGACATCCCCGCGCCTGACGTCAACACCGACGGCCAGATCATGGCCTGGATGATGGACACCTATTCCATGAACCAGGGGTCCACCGCCACCGGCGTGGTCACGGGCAAACCCATCGACCTGGGTGGCTCGCTGGGCCGTGTGGAAGCCACGGGCCGCGGTGTATTCACCGTGGGCGTTGAAGCCGCCAAACACATCGGCCTGGATGTGTCGCAGGCCAAGGTGGCCGTACAGGGCTTTGGCAACGTGGGCGGCATCGCGGCGAAGCTGTTTGCCGAAACCGGCGCGCGTGTGGTGGCCGTGCAGGACCATGGCGGCACCATTTACCGCGAAGCCGGCTTCAACGTGCCCGAACTGCTGCGCCACGTGGCCGAGCACCGCACCGTGGCCGGCTTTGCAGGCGCAGAGACGATCAAGAACGACCAGTTCTGGGACGTGGAATGCGACATCCTGATCCCCGCCGCGCTGGAAGCGCAGATCACCAAGGACAACGCCGGGCGCATCAAGGCCCGCATGGTGATCGAAGGCGCCAACGGGCCCACTACGCCTGAGGCCGACGACATCCTGAAAGAACGCAACATCCTGGTGCTGCCCGACGTGATCGCCAACGCTGGCGGCGTGACGGTGAGCTACTTCGAATGGGTGCAGGATTTCTCGAGCTTCTTCTGGGACGAAGAAGAAATCAACGCTCGCCTGGTGCGCATCATGCGCGCGGCGTTTGCCAGCATCTGGCAGGTGGCGCAGGACCACAAGGTGACGCTGCGCACGGCCACATTCATCGTGGCCTGCAAGCGCATATTGCACACGCGCGAACTGCGCGGCTTGTACCCCTGAACGGGGCCGTTTAAGCGTGGCCTAAGCCACGCCTGCGCCCAGCGCCGTATCATCGTTTCAAGAGGAACGAACCCATGCGACTGCTGCTGGTCGAAGACGACACCATGATCGGTGAAGCCGTGCTGGACGCGCTGCGCGGCGCCCACTACGCCGTGGACTGGGTGCGCGACGGCGTCATGGCCGACACGGCGCTGGCGTCACAGACTTACGACCTGGTGCTGCTGGACCTGGGCCTGCCGCAACGCGATGGCCTGGACGTGCTGCGTGGCCTGCGCACACGTGGGGCCAAGGTGCCCGTGCTGGTGGCCACGGCGCGCGACGCGGTGGGCGACCGCATCGCCGGGCTGGACGCGGGCGCCGACGATTACATCGTCAAACCCTATGACATCGACGAACTGCAGGCGCGCATCCGCGCACTGCTGCGCCGCGGTGCGGGCCAGGCCGGCCCGGCCTTCACCCACAGCGGCGTGAGCCTGAACCCGGCCACGCGCGAGGCCACCGTCAACGGCGAGCCCGTCACGCTGTCCGCGCGCGAATGGGCGGTGCTGGAGCCCATGATCGCGCGGCCCGGCGTGGTGTTCTCGCGCGCGCAGCTGGAAGAAAAACTCTTCAGCTGGAAAGACGAAGTCTCCAGCAACGCGGTGGAGGTGTACATCCACGGCGTGCGCAAGAAGCTGGGCGCCGAACTCATCCAGACCGTGCGCGGCCTGGGCTACCTGGTGCCGCGGTCATGACGCAGGCCAACACCGGCAGCCATTCGCTGCGCAGGCGTCTGCTGCTGCTGTTGCTCGGCGCCATTGCGCTGTTTGCCGCTATCCAGGGCGCGAGCGCCTACCGCGGCGCGCTGCAGCAGGCCGACGCCATGTTCGACTACCACCTGCAGCAGATGGCCCATTCGATGCGCGCGGGCGCGCTGCGACAGTTGCCGCCGGGCGCGGCGCTGGATGAAGATGCCGATTTTCTGGTGCAGATCTGGGGGCCCGACGGCGTTCAGCTGTTCCGCTCGCCCCGCTCGGCACTGCCGCAAAGCGCGGTGCTGGGCTTTTCAGATGTGACGGTGCAGGGCCAGCCCTACCGCGTGTACACGGTGCAGACGCCGCTGCAAACCGTGCAGATCGCACAGGACATGACAGCGCGCAATGACCGCGCCCGCGCGCTTGCCGCCCGCGCCGTCTTGCCCGTGGTGCTGATGGCGCCGCTGCTGATGCTGGTAGTGGGCTGGGTGGTGAGCCGGTCGCTGGCGCCGGTGGAGCGCATGCGCCGCCAGGTGGCGCAGCGCGCGGCGGACGACCTGTCCCCGCTGGCCGACGGCGGGCTGCCCGATGAAGTGCGCCCGCTGGTGCAGGAGCTCAACGGCCTGTTTGCGCGGGTGCGCGCAGCCTTTGATTCACAGCAGCATTTTGTGGCGGACGCCGCGCACGAACTGCGCTCGCCCTTGGCCGCGCTCAAGCTGCAGGCCCAGGCCCTGCGTGGCGACGCCACCGACGCGCAGGCGCGCGAAGCGGCGGTGACGCGGCTCAACCATGGCATTGAGCGTGCGATCCGGCTGGTGGAACAGCTGCTGGCGCTGGCCCGCGCCGAAGGCGGCGCAGCACCCCACCAGACACCCGTGGCCCTGCTGGACGTCGTACGCCTGGCCATGGGCGACGCCCTGCCCGCGGCGCAGGCCGCCGGCATCGACCTGGGTGTGGCGCACGCCAACGGTGCGCCGCCGCTGCCCGTCAACGGCGACGCCGAAGCCCTGCGCATGATGCTGCGCAACCTGATCGACAACGCCATCAAGTACACCCCCGCACCCGGCCAGGTGGACGTGTCGCTGCAACAGGACGGCGCGCATGCCGTGCTGGCCGTGGAAGACAGCGGCCCCGGCATCGCGCCTGAAGACCGGGAACGCGTGTTCGACCGCTTCTACCGCGCCAGCAAGGCCGCCGCGCACGCCGGGGGCAGCGGGCTGGGCCTGGCCATCGTGCAGGCCATCGCGCAGCGCCACGGCGCCACGGTGCAGCTGCAACCGTCCACACGCCTGGGTGGCCTGCGGGTGCAGGTGCGCCTGCCCACGCTGCGCTCAGCGCTTTAAGCACCGCCTAAGCCTGCGTCCTCATAGTTGGTTCATCGCTGAATCAACCCTCAAGGAGTGCTGGATATGCAAACCGTTTCCCTCAAGACCTCACGCCTCATGCTGGCGCTGGTGGCGTCCGGCATCATCGGCGGCGCAGGTGCCTCGTTCATCCAGACCCGCGCCAGCCATGCGGCGCCCGTCGCGACCGCAGTAGCCGCGCAGCCCGCGCTGGCCCCCGTAGCGCTGCCCGACTTTTCAGCCATCACCGAACGCTATGGCCCCGCCGTGGTGAACATCAGCGTGACGGGTACCACGCGCACCGCCAACGACGGCAGCGGCGACCCGATGCAGGAGTTCTTTCGCCGCTTCCAGGGCGGGCGTGGCGGCAGCGGTGCAGGGCCTGAAATGCCCACGCGCGGCCAGGGTTCGGGCTTCATCGTCAGCGCCGACGGCATCATCCTGACCAATGCCCATGTGGTGCGCGATGCCCGCGAAGTGACCGTCAAGCTGACCGACCGGCGCGAATTCCGCGCGAAGGTGCTGGGCGCCGACCCCAAGACCGATGTGGCCGTGCTCAAGATCGACGCGAAAGACCTGCCGGTGGTGGCGCTGGGCAAGCCCAGCGACCTGAAGGTCGGCGAATGGGTGGCAGCCATCGGCTCTCCCTACGGATTTGAAAACACCGTGACGGTCGGCGTCGTGAGCGCCAAGGGCCGCAGCCTGCCCGACGACAGCTACGTGCCCTTCATCCAGACCGACGTGGCCGTGAATCCCGGCAATTCGGGCGGCCCGCTGTTCAATGCGCGCGGCGAGGTGGTGGGCATCAATTCGCAGATCTACAGCCAGACCGGCGGCTACCAGGGCCTGTCGTTTGCCATCCCCATCGACGTGGCGGGCAAGATCCGCGACCAGCTGGTGGCGCACGGCAAGGTCGAGCATGCGCAGCTGGGCGTGGCGCTGCAGCCGGTGAACCAGGCGTTGGCGCAATCGTTCGGTCTGGACAAGCCCGAAGGCGCGCTGGTGGCCAGCGTCAGCAAGGGCAGCGCCGCTGAAAAGGCAGGCCTTCAACCCGGCGACGTGATCCGCGGCATCAACGGCCAGCGCATCGTGGGCTCAGGCGACCTGCCCGCCTTCATTGGCCTGGCGTCACCCGGCGACACAGTGAAGCTGGACGTCT
>CALRZF020000049.1:0-15143 GCA_943372585.1 Ramlibacter sp. 2FC
TACCTCAGCCTCTCCCCGATTCTTCAGTTAGCCGGAGCGACGCAATCAAATCCAAGGCTCCCCTTTCCACCCCGGCGGGGGTGGAAAGGGGCGGGGGGGATAGGGGGGGGGAAACACGAGGTGCACCGCCCACAAAAGCTAAACTGACCCAATGCAAATCTACCGAGTAGGCGGCGCAGTCAGAGATTCCCTGTTAGGCCTCCCCGTCCACGACCACGACTGGGTGGTCGTCGGTGCCACCCCCGAAGAACTGATCCAACAGGGGTACCTCCCGGTAGGCAAAGACTTCCCCGTCTTCCTGCACCCCCAGACCAAAGAGGAATACGCCCTCGCCCGCACCGAACGCAAGACGGCGCCGGGCTACCAGGGGTTTGCCATCCATGCGGACCCTGGCGTCACGCTGGAACAGGACCTGGCCCGGCGCGACCTGACCATCAATGCCATTGCCCAGGCCGCCGACGCCAAGGGTACCGACGGCCTGGTGGACCCCTATGGCGGTCAGCGCGACCTGAAAGCCCGCGTGCTGCGGCACGTGACCGATGCCTTTCGCGAGGACCCGGTGCGCATCCTGCGCCTGGCCCGCTTTGCCGCGCGGTTTGCTGACTTCACCGTGGCACCCGAAACCATGGCGCTCATGAAGCACATGGTGGCTGACGGCGAGGTGGACGCGCTGGTGGCCGAACGCGTGTGGCAGGAACTGGCGCGCGGGCTGATGGCGCCCCGCCCGTCGCGCATGTTCGAGGTGCTGCGCGAATGCGGCGCGTTGAAACGGCTGCTGCCCGAAGTGGACCGCCTGTGGGGCGTGCCCCAACGCGCCGACTACCACCCCGAGGTGGACACCGGCGTGCACCTGATGATGGTGCTGGACATGAGCGCGCAGCTGGCCGCGCCCCTGCCCACGCGCTTTGCCTGCCTGTGCCACGACCTGGGCAAGGGCACCACCCCCGCCGACGTGCTGCCGCGCCACATCGGCCACGAGGAACGCAGCGCCCGGCTGCTGCGCGGCGTGTGCGAACGCCTGCGCGTGCCGGTGGAATGCCGGGAGCTGGCCGACGTGGTAGCGCGCGAGCACGGCAACATCCACCGCAGTGGTGAATTCAACGCAGCGGCGCTGGTGCGGCTGCTGGAGCGGTGCGACGCCCTGCGCAAGCCCGAACGCTTTGCCCAGGTGCTGCTGGCCTGCGAATGCGACGCGCGCGGCCGCCTGGGCCTGCACGACAGCCCGTACCCCCAGCGGCCCAGGCTGCTGGCAGCGCTGGCGGCGGCGCAGACGGTGGCCACGGCCGCCATTGCGCAGCAGGCGGCTGAGGCAGGCGACAAGGGACCGCAGGTGGGCGAGAAAATCCACCGGGCGCGGGTGGCAGCGGTGCAGCAGGCATTGCCCGACTGAATCCGCGGGTTGCTCAAATACCCTTCGGGGTTTGGCACGGCTTTTGCGATGATGGGTCCATGGGCTCCCCGCAGCGCAACTACCTGAACCACGAGCTGGCCGACGGCATCCGCAAGGTCGGCTTTCGCAAGTGGTACGAGCGCGAGCTGCTGTCCAGCCACGCGCACATGGTGCTGGCGTTCCTGGCCACCATTGCCATGCTGGGCAGCTTTGAGGCGTTTCGCGGCGGCACCATGGAAGAAAAGCTCCTGGACGTGCTCTTCATCCTGGTCAGCGCCGCCATCGGCCTGTGGGCGCTGCGGCGCTACCTGTTCCTGCTGGGCCATGCCGAGGTGGTGGCCAACCAGGCCAGTTGCCCCAGTTGCGAAGAATACGGCCGGTTTGAAGTGGTGCAAGAAGACCGCCGCACCCAGCGCATGCAGGTGCGCTGCCGCAAATGCGCGGGGCTGTGGCAGATAGAAGACTGAGGCGGGCCGCGCGTCAACCCAGCAGCGCAAGCGCAGCGTAGTCACCCACCCCCAGGCCCAACCCGGCGGGCACCAGCCGCGCACCCGCCGTCAGCGCGGGCAGCTTGCCATCCACCTGCGCCTGCAGGCGCGGCAGCAACAGTGCACGGTGGTGCCAGAACACACTGCCGCCCAGGCTGATGCCCTGCAGGTCCAGCGTGGCCACCAGGTTGTAGAGCATGCGGCCCAGCACACGGCACAGTTCATCCACGCGCGCCAGGGCGGTGGCCTCACCTGCGTGGGCGGCGTCCAGCAGCGCGGCCGCGCCCTGGCCGAAGCGCCGCTCAAAGGCATTGCCGGCCACCAGCCCTTCCACGTCGCCCACATTGCCGCAGCCGCACAGCGCTGCGCTGTCGTCGTCGCTCACAAACATGTGGCCGGCATGGCCCGCGTTGCCATGCTTGCCGCGCAGCACGCGCCCGTCCACACACAGGCCCACGCCAATGCCCGTGCTCCAGGTGACGTAGGCGCAGTGGTCCAGCCCCTGCAGTGCGCCCCAGCGGCGCTCAGCCTCCAGTGCGGCAATACAGTCGTTTTCCACGCGCAGGGTGTTGAACCGTGCACGCAGCGGCGCCTCCAGCGGGGCACTCTGCCAGTCATTGGGCAGGCCGCGCGCAGGGCCGGCCAGGCCGCCGCAGATGTTGGGCGCGGCCAGCTCGATACAGCCGGCATTCAGTACGAAGGGGCCGCACGACGACACGCCCGCGGCGGTGATGGTGCCGGGTGCCACGCCTGCTTCGGCACACACCTCGTCCACCAGGCGCAGCACCTGGCGGGCCAGCGCGCCGTTGTCGCCGGTTTTGGCGGTGGGCTCGGTGCGGCGGGCCTGCAGCGGTGGCGGCGCGCCTGCGCTCAGCGCGTCAGGCGCCAGGCTGACGGCTACCTTGGTCCCGCCGATGTCAATGCACACGCGCATGCCGGTCTATGCCTTTCAGACAAACCGCGCGATGAGCGCGGCCACCATGCTCAACACCAGCGTGGAGCTGAGCGGTATGAACCATTCACGGCCAAACAGCCGGAAGCGGAAATCCCCCGGCAGCTTGCCCACGCCCAGCTTCTGCAGCAGCGGCGTGAACCAGCTGATGAACATGAGCGCAAGAAAGATGACGATGAGCCAGCGGATCATGCGGCCATCATAGGGTGTGGCTGCGGTCGCCGGTGGCAAAGCCCAGCGGCTCCCACCCGGCCTGCGGTGACAGCGCCATGACCTTGAACAGCTCGCCCATCTCGTGCTCGTTCAGCAGCTTCAGGGCATGGGTGCGCTCAGCCGGCGTGGCGTGCTCCATCAGGCCGACGATGCCGCAGTTCATCAGGAAACGGGCCTGGCTGGTGTAACCGATGGTGCCCAGGCCGGCTTCTTGCGCGGCCACGGCCGCGCCAGTGAAGTTGACGTGCACGGTGATGTCCTTCAGACCCACTTCCAACAGCGGGTTGGTGTCGGACTGGTGCGCGCGGTGGCACATCAGCGTGCCCATGTGGCGCTGCGGGTGGTAGTACTCGGATTCACCAAAGCCGTAGTCCATGAAGAACGCCGCGCCGCGCTTGAGCCGGTCGGCCAGCGTGCGCATGAAGGCGTCGGCCTGGGGGTGGATTTCGGTCAGGTAATCGTGCGGGCCTTCCGCCTCCAGCGGCGGACGCAGGTCTGTAGGCGTGTCGGCAAACACGGGCCGGCCCTCATGCCAGGCCACGCCGCGCTCGTGCCACACACCTGCGGTGCGCACCAGCAGCTTGGCCGGCATGGCGTCCAGCACCTCGTTGCCCACCACCACGCCGCTCAGCGCCTCAGGCAATTCATCAGCCCAGTGCACGCGCGGCGCGTGCGCGGCCAGCACCTGCTGCTGGCGCGCGCGCAGCGTGCCCGACAGGTCCACGATGGTGTAGCGGTCCACCTTGTCGCCTAAAGCGTCCAGCAGCTGCAGCGCCAGCGCGCCGGAGCCGGCGCCAAATTCCCACACCTCGCGCGTGCCCGTGGCCTGCAGCGCCTGCGCCACCTGCGCGGCCAATGCCTTGCCAAACAGGGGGGACAGTTCGGGCGCCGTCACAAAGTCGCTGCCCGATTCAGGCATGAGGCCGAACTTGCGCGAATCGTTCGCGTAATAGCCCAGACCCGGCGCGTACAGCGCCAGCGCCATGAAACGGTCAAAGGGGATCCAGCCGCCCGCTTGGCTGATGACGCGTTGCATCAGGGTAAGGATGGCGCTGGCCGGGGCGCTCGTTAAACTGCGGTCTTGTTGTGTCACCCGTGGATTGTCCCCGAATGTCTTCAGCCTCCCCCCGCACCGTGATCGTGACCGGCGCCGCCAAACGGCTGGGCCGCGGGATCGCACTGGCCCTGGCTGCCGGCGGCTGGCGCGTGGCCGTGCATTACCGCGGCTCGCAGGCCGACGCGCAGGCCACGGCAGCAGAGTGCGCGGCGCTGACGCCGGGCGCCGCGACCTTCCAGGCCGATCTGGGCGACGAGGCCGCCGTGCGCGCCCTGCTGCCCGCCGTGGCCGCGCAGATGGGCGCGGTGGATGCGGTGGTCAACAACGCGTCGCTGTTCGAGCATGACACCGCGAAGTCTTTCAGCTTTGCCGCGCTGGACGCTCACCTGCGCACCAACACCGGCGCAGCCGTTTTGCTGGCGCAGGCGCTGCATGCGCATGTGAAAGCGCGCAACGCGAGCGGCGCCGTGGTGAACCTGCTGGACCAGAAGCTGTGGAACCCCAACCCGGACTTTTTCAGCTACACCCTGTCCAAGGCCGCACTGGAGGCGGCCAACACCTTGATGGCGCAAGCCTTTGCCCCCGCGCTGCGCGTGGTGGGCGTGGCGCCGGGCCTGACGCTCACCAGCCATATGCTGAGCGACGAAAAGTTTGAGGCGTTGCACAAGCTGTCACCGCTGGGCCGCTCGTCCACGGCGGCCGACGTGGCGGCCACCGTGAAATTTGCGCTGGAAAACCAGTCCATCACCGGCACCACGCTGCTGGTGGACGGCGGCCAGCACCTCATGAAGTTCGACCGCGACTTCTCACTGATGTAAAGCGCTATCCATGCTGACTAAAGGTAACCAGATCCTCCACCTGACCGGGCTTCGCTTTGACGCCAACCTGGGCATCCTCGACTTCGAGAAGACGGCGCCCCAGCCCATCCTGGTGGATGCCGAACTGAACCTGGGCACCCAGGACCTGCGCCCGCGCGACGACGAGATCAACCACGTGCTGGACTACCGCAAGGTGCGCCAGATCATCATTGACGAATGCACGGCCGAGCATGTGAACCTGCTGGAAAGCCTGATCGGCAAACTGGCCCAGCGCCTGATGCAGCTGCCCGGCGTGCTGGGCGTGCGTGTGAAGATCGCCAAGCTGGAGATTTTTGACGACTGTGAAGTGGCGATCCGGGTGGAAACGGGGCAGTGGTAAGGCGGTTGCCGCGCCTGTGGAATTTCCGCCAGGCGCTACGCAGCGCGCTCCCTCCCCCCCGTTGCCGCCGCCCCGTCAGTGCCTTCGATTCGCGCATAGACACCCCGGCGCTCCAGATCCTTGCGCTCTTCCTCGGACAGGCCGGCGTCCGTGAAAACTTCGTCGAAGTCCGACAACGCAACGACATCGCAAAAGCCCGGACCACCGAACTTCCAGGAATCGATCAGCAGGTACTTGGTGCGCACAGCCTTCATCAACAGGCGCTTGGCGCTGGCGCTTTCGAGGCGGCTGTCGGTCAGCATGCCGCCGCTGGCGCTTTGCGCACCGATGAGCGCGATGTCGGCATGCAGATGGCTCAGGAAGCTGTCACCCGGCTCGCCGGCCAGCAGGTTGGTGCCGGCGCGCCGCGTGCCGCCGGGGATGATCAGGCGGATGTTGTCCGACGTGGACATCAGCTCCGCGATGCGGATGTTGTTGGTCACCGCCGTGATGCGCAGGCGCGCCTGCACAATGGCCCGGGCGGCCTCCAGCACCGTGGTGCTGCTGTCGAAGATCACGCTGTCGCCTTCACGCACGCGGCTGGCGGCCAGGCGGCCAATGGCTTCCTTGGCGCCCTTCATGGCGCCGGACGTGGCGCGTGTTTCCTCGGTCTCGACATGCGCCTTGGACAGCGAGCCGAGGATCGCGCCGCCATGGGTGCGCTCCACCAGCTTGCGGCTTTCCAGGTCGTCCAGGTCGCGCCGCACGGTGGAAAACGACGCGCCCAGCCGCTCGGCCAGGTGCTGTAGCGACACCACGCCATGCTCGGTGAGCACGTCGAGGATGAAGGATTGCCGCTGCCGCGGCAACAGGCGTTCGGCCCGGGGACTGGCGATCTGACTCATGGCGTCTGGTACATTCTGAGAGATTTTGATCAATTGGGCATCTTAGCGCATGCAAAGTCTCTACTGTACGTTCCAGCAGGCCTGGCTACCCGGCAATGCGTTCCTGCGGGCGGCGGACGGGCGCTACTGGACTTATGCCGACCTTGACGCCCAGACCGCCGGGCTGAGCCGGCGCCTTCAGACCGCCGGCCTGGTGGCCGGCGACCGTCTGGCGGCCGTGGTCGAACGCTCGGAATGGAATATTTTCCTCTACCTCGCCTGCGTGCGCGCCGGCATCGTCTACGTGCCGCTGAACCCCCGGTTGACGCCGCATGAACTCGGGCCTGTACTCGCCGACGCAGCGCCGGGCCTGATCGTGTGCGATCCGGGGCTCGAACAGACGGTACGCCACCTGGCCGCCGCCGCGCCCGTGCACACGCTGGACCAGTCAGGCAGGGGCACGCTCACGGCCCTTGCGGCCGCCGCCGGCGAACCCGATGCGGACCTGCCCCCCGGCCATGCCGCCGCCATCATCTTCACGTCGGGCACGACCGGCCGGCCCAAGGGCGTGCTGATGCAGCATGCACTGCTGGCGGGCAAGGCGCGCGCGCTGGCGGGCGCGATGGATTACACCGCGGCCGACCGGCTGCTGCACACCCTGCCGCTGTACCACGCGCACGGCCTGTTCATGACGCTGCACTGCGTGCTCAGCGTGGGCGCGTCGCTGCTGCTGTTGCCGCGCTTCGACACCGCCGAGGTCGTGCGGCACCTGCCGCAGGCGTCGGTGTTTTCCGGCGTGCCCACCATGTACCGGCGCCTTCTGGACGAGCCGGGCCTGCAGGCCGCGGCCGCCGGCGCGCGCCTGTTCATTTCGGGATCGGCGCCGCTGCCGCGCGAGGTGTTCGACGCGTTCGCCCAGCAGGCCGGCCACCGCATCGTCGAATGCTGGGGCATGTCCGAGACCATGACCAACACGGCCAACCCGCTGCACGGCGAGCGCCGCGCCGGCAGCGCCGGCAAACCCCTGCCGGGCGTGGTGCTGCGCGTGGTCGACGCGGCGGGCGAGCCTGCCGCTGCGGGCGTGCCCGGCGTGCTGGAGGTGGGGTTTGCGCCGGACGGTGCGGACGGCCACCTCGCAGACAGTCAACTCTTCGGCAGCTACTGGCAACGGCCCCCGTCCGAGCAGCCGCGCGTACGCGACGGCCGCATGGTCACCGGTGACATCGGCGTGCTCGACGGCGACGGCTACCTGCGCATCGTGGGCCGCACCAGCGAGGTGATCATCAGCGGCGGCTACAACATCTACCCGCGTGAAGTCGAGATCGCGCTGGAAGAACTGCCCGGCATCGCGCGCGCCGCGGTGTTCGCGGTCCCGCACCCCGACTATGGCGAAGCCGTGGTCGCCGCCATCGAGCCGGAGGCGGGCGCCGATGTGCAACCAGAGGAGATCCTGGCCAGCCTGCGCCACCGGCTGGTGGGCTACAAGCTGCCCAAGGCGCTGTTCATTGAGGCGGCCCTGCCGCTGACCGAACTGGGCAAGGTGCAGCGCGCCGTGCTCGCCCAAGCCCATGTCAGGCATTTCGATAGAATTTGACCGATTTCGGTGGATTTTTCTTTGACAATGTTTCAAACTCGTCCATACTCTGGCGAAAACAAGGAGACATTGCCATGCCTGTACGTACCACTGCCACCCGGCGGCGCAGCATCCTGCTTGGTCTGCTGGCCACCGCCACCGTCACCTGCGGCCTGCCGGCGGCCCATGCCGCCGAGTTCGGCAAGACACCGGTCAAGCTGATCGTGCCGTTCGCGCCGGCCGGCGCCACGGACTTCATTGCGCGCACCATCGCGCCCCGGCTGTCCGAGAAGTTCGGCGTCCAGTTCGTGGTGGTGAACACGGCAGGGGCTGCCGGAACGATCGGGGCCGCATCGGTGGCCAACGCGGAGCCTGACGGCAACACGCTGCTCGTCTATCACATCGCCATGGTCACGACGCACCATGTCCAGAAAAGCATGCCGTTCGACCCGCTGAAGTCGTTCACGCCGATCGGCCTGCTGGCCGAGGGATCGAACGTGATCTCGGTCAACCCCAGCCTGCCCGTGCGCACGCTGGCCGAGTTGGTGGAGCACGCCAAGAAGAACCCCGGCAAGGTCAATTTCGGATCGTCCGGTGTCGGCGGCTCCGACCACCTGGGCGGCGAACTGATGCAGATGGTCACGCAGACCAAGCTCACCCATGTGCCGTACAAGGGCGGCGGCCCTGCCACCGCCGCGGTTGTGGCAGGCGAGATCGAGATGAACGCCGGCACCGTCGCGCAGGTCATGCCGATGATCAAGGCCAGCCGGCTGCGCCCGCTGGCGGTCATGCAGACCGAGCGCAGCGCCGCACTGCCCGATGTCCCCAGCGCGAGCGAAGCCGGCTTTGCCGCGCTGGACCACAAGACCTGGTTCGGCCTGTGGGGTCCGGCCAAAATGCCACCCGAGCTGGTAGCGCGCGTCAGCGCTGCCCTGCGCGAGGTGCTGGCGCGCGAGGACGTACGCCAGGCGCTGGCCAACGTCGGTGTGGACCCGAAGTCCAGCACGCCGCAGGAGTTCGACACCTACGTCCGCGCCCAGCACGCGCGCTGGGACAAGGTCCTGGCGGGCCGCTTCGTGCAATGACGCTGCCCGCCAGGACCCAGGACGCCGTCAGCTACCGGGTCGACGCCGGCATCGCCTACGTCTGCCTGAACCGCCCGGCGGTGCACAACGCGTTGTCGCCCCAATCGGTGCGGGCCCTGTCCGCCGCATGGCAGGCCGTGGCGCTGGACCGCACGGTGAAGGTCGCGGTCCTGCACGCCAGTGGTGACAGCTTCTGCTCGGGCCGCGACCTGCGCGAGACGGACCTGGGCTTCGGCCCGCGTACCCGGGCGAGCGAACCCGTGCCTGAAGATGATGAATGGTCCAGCCGCGAAGGCGAAGCGCGCCGCATCCATTACGTGCCGCCTCCCACGCTGCACAAGCCGGTGATCGCCGCGGTGCAGGGGCTGGCCCTGGGTGGCGGGCTGGAGCTGGCGCTGAACTGCGACATCCGCGTGGCCGCCACCGGCGCGCACTTCGGCCTGCCCGAAGTGACCCGAGGCGTGGTGCCCGGCAGCGGCGGCCTGTACTGGCTGCCGCGACTGGTAGGCATGGGCCTGGCGATGGAAATGCTGCTGACCGGGCGCATCATCGATGCACAGGAGGCGCTGGCCATGCGGCTGGTGAACCGCGTGGTCGACCCCGGCGACCTGCTGGGCGCGGCACAGGAGATCGCGGTTCGCATCGCCTCGCTGCCCACGCTCGCCGTGCAGGCCGCCAAAGAGACCGTCTGGCGCACCATGGGGGCCGGCGTCGAGGAAGGCCTGCGCGTGGGCGAACACCAGAACCGCGTGCTGCGCATGACGCAGGACGCCCAGGAAGGCGCGCGCGCGTTCGAGGACCGGCGCGCGCCCCGCTACGAAGGCCGCTGACACCACCGGCGCACGGACCGCAACGAAGGACCATCATGGAAAAATCGAAATACTTTGAAGAGCTCGTGGTCGGCGAGGAATTCCGCTCCCCGTCACGCACGATCGCCGAATACGACCTGTACGTCTTCGCCGGCCTGACCGGCGACCTGACAGACTTCCACATCAGTACCGAGGCAGCAAAAAGCTCGGTGTTCGGCCAGCGTGTCGCGCACGGCATGCTGCTGGTCAGCATCGCCAACGGGCTGTACAACCGCATCGGAATCACCGATGAAACGGGCATGGCGCTGGCGGGCATCGAGTGGCGCTTCCTCGGGCCGGGCTTCATCGGCGACACGGTCCACCTGGTCGCATCGGTCAAGGAAAAGCGCGACGTCAGCAAGAAGGACCGCGGCCTGGTGTTCTGGGACGCGCGCCTGGTCAAGCAGGACGGCACCACCCTGTGCCAGGGCCAGATGGTGCGCATGGTGCGGCGCAAGAACCCGGCATGAGCGGCACACCGACTGCTGCACCGCTTGCCGGCAAGGTCGCGCTGGTCACCGGCGCGGGCGCGGGCATTGGCCGCGGCATCGCGCTGCGCCTGGCGGCGGACGGCGCCACCGTGATCGTCGCCGACATCGACGCGCAACGGGTCGAACAGGCACTGGCGCAGTTGCAGGGCTCGCCCGCGCCGGCCCATGGCGCCGTGCTGGACGTGGCCGACCCGGCGTCGGTGGAGCGCGTGTACGCGCAGGTGGCCGAACGCCACGGGCGGCTCGACCTGCAGGTCAGCAACGCCGGCATCGCCGAACGCACACCGTTCCTGGACACGACGCTCGCGCAGTTCCAGCGCGTGCTGGGCGTCAATCTGGCCGGCGTGTTCCTGTGCGGGCAGGCAGCCGCGCGGCTCATGGTGCAAACGGGCGGGGGGCGCATCGTGAACCTGTCTTCGGTCTCGGGCCAGGCCGGGGGCATCGGGCGCGCCGCCTATGGCGCATCCAAGGCGGCGATCATCAACCTCACGCAGACCATGGCCATGGAGCTGGCGCCGCACGGCATTCTGGTCAACGCCGTGGCGCCCGGGCCCACGCAGGTCGAGCGCACCGCGCACGGCCCCGCGCAGCGCGATGCGTTCCTGGGCCGCATGGCGCTCAAGCGCTATGCGACGCCGGCCGAGATCGCGGGTGCTGTCAGCTTCCTGTGTTCGCACGACGCCGCGTTCGTCACGGGCCACGTGCTGAACGTCGACGGCGGCTTCGCGGCCGCCGGCGTGCTGTACGACGCGGCCGCCGGCGAGTTGCGCTGAGTGAGGGCCGTCGTCCTCGCGGAGGCGGGGACCCAGTGCATCCGCATTCGAATACGGGCGCCCTGGATGCCCGCCTTCGCGGGCATGACGACGGCGATTACTGCCGGTAGCCCAGCTCGTATTCCGCGATCAGGCCGCGGTGGATTTCGTTGCTGCCTTCGATGGTCTGCATGAACTTGGCGTCGCGCCAGTAGCGGCCGATGTCGTATTCGTCCGAGCAGCCATAGGCGCCGTGAATCTGCATCGCGTCCTCGGCGCTGCGCATGAGCGCGTCGCTCGCGTACATCTTGGCCATGGACATGTCGGCCCGTGCGCGCAGGCCGTTGTCCTTTTTCCACGCGCCCTGCAGCACGAGCAGGCGTGCGGTCTCGTAGGCCACACGCATGTCGGTGATCTTGGACTGCACCAGTTGGCGCCGGCCGATGGGTTCGCCGAAGGTCTCGCGCGTTTTGGCATAGTCACTGGCAAGATTGAGGCAGGCGCGCATCATGCCGACGCAGCGCGCGGCCACTGTGAGCCGCCCGCTTTCCACCGACGACATCGCGATCTTGAAACCCTCGCCCTCTTCACCCAGACGGTTGGCCACCGGCACGCGCACGTTGTCCAGCACCAGTTCGCCCGATTCAAGCGGCCGAAAGCCTACCTTGTTCTTGAAAGGCGTGCGCGTGATGCCGGCCCATTCGGGCTCCAGCAAAAAGGCCGTGATGCCCTTGCGCCCCGCGCCCGTGTCCAGCGTGGCGAACGTCAGCAGCCAGCGTGCCCGTGCCACCGCCGAGATCCAGGTCTTGGTGCCGTTGAGCACGTAGTGGTCGCCGTCGCGCACGGCGCGGGTGCGCATCGAAGCGACGTCCGAGCCGGTATGCGTTTCTGTCAGCGCGAAAGCCACCGGTCCCTCACCGCGCGCGAGCGGGGCCAGGTACTTCTGCTTCTGTTCCTCGGTGCCGAAGTTCAGCACGCTGATGCCGCCCACGCCGCTGGCCCAGGTGGCCGCGCAGGCCATGACCTGGCAGACCTCGGCCAGTTCCATCACCATCAGCGCGTAGGTGACGTAGTCCATACCGGCGCCGCCGTAGGCCTCGGGGATCACGCCGCCGGTCAGGCCCAGCGGCCCCATTTCGGCGTAGATTTCCAGCGGGAAACGCTCCTCGCGGTCGTACTGGCGCACATGCGGGCGGATGCGCTCGCGCGCGAATCGCCGCGTCATGTCCAGGATCGCGGTCTGCTCTTGCGAAAGATTGAAATCCACAGGTCAGGTCCTTCGCTCAGGCTGTGCGCAGCGACCGGATGCCCAGGTCGCCCACGCGCACACCGTCGGCGTTCAGCGCGTACAGCGCCGCCAGGAAGCCCTGGCCGTAGGCATTGCCGTGGTCGTGGTGGCGCGGGTTGGGGCTGGAAACGTTGACGATCATGGGCCCGTACTGCTGGTCGCGCAGGATCGCGTTCTTCCAGTCGAAGTGATGGCGCATGACCCGCTCCAGCGCGGCGAAGCTGGCCTGTTCGGCCCTGGCGCAAAGCTGCGCGCCGCCAACGCCGAGCTGGGCGCCCTTGGCCAGTGCATAACCGATCATCACGGTGGCACTGGTGTCCAGCAACGCATAGGAGTCGTCGATGGTCGCGCGCCAGATGCCGTCGTCCTGGCATTCGATCAGGCGCGCCGCGGTCTTTGCGTACATCGCCACCAGCTCCGCATCCCATGATGCCTGCGGGATCACTTCCAGCACGTCCACCACGCCCGCCGTCCACCAGCCGTTCGCGCGGCCCCAGGCGGTGCCGTCGATCCACAGGTCCAGGTCGACGTAGCTCTCTTGTGCCGGCACGCCCGCATTGAACACGTGGCGCATCAGCCCGTCGGCCTGCGCCAGGATCCGGTGATAGCCCTTGAGGTCGGCGAACGCGAGCTCCCAGTTGCCCAGGATGGCCTGCGACGGCGGCACCATGTAGGCGGTGTCCGCGAACACCCAGCCATGCGTGCTGCGCGCCGTGGTGTGCTGCGTCACGCCACCGGCCACCACGCGTTCTTTCTGGAAGATGTCATTGGCCGCGCGTGCCTGCGCCGCCTTGCCGGCCAGCACCAGGGGACGCATGCGGGACGAACTGTCCGCCAGGTTCGGGTGGGTGATGACCGGGCCGGCCAGCACCTCGGCGACCCGCTCGTCAAAGCCCGCGCGCAGGCCCGCCGTGTACATCGCGTTCAGCAACCCCGAGTGTTTGCCTCCTGTGTTCACGCCACGCCACCCGTAGTCCACGATGCGCTGGACGATGCTGCTTGTCATTCGGTTTTTCTCCACGTTTTCGACCCACGATTGGGTCGTTGAGTTGGAGTATATGGAATATTTTGGAAGATTAAAACCAATAATTGGAGGTTTTTGCTCGAATTTGCTTGACGCTTCTACCGTGAACTTCCATACTGCACCGAAGACACCAGGAGACAGGCAAGATGAACCAAGGTCCGCTGACGGGCGTACGCATCGTCGAATTCGGCGGGATCGGTCCCGGCCCGATGTGCGCGATGCTGCTGGCCGATCTGGGCGCGGATGTCATCCGCATCGACCGGACAGAGCCGCACGGCCTGGGGACGCCGCGCCCGGACCGCTACAACATCCTCAAGCGCAGCCGGCCGTCGGTCAGCATTGACCTGAAGCACCCCGGCGGCATTGAGGCCGCCTTAAAGCTGATCGATCAGGCCGACGCCCTGATCGACGTCTTTCGCCCCGGAACACTGGAACGCATGGGCCTGGGGCCCGACGTCTGTTTCGCGCGCAACCGCAAGCTCGTCTACGGCCGCATGACCGGCTGGGGCCAGGACGGGCCGCTGGCGATGGGTGCGGGCCACGACATCAACTACATCTCGCTCAGCGGTGTGCTGCATTCCATCGGGCGCAAGGACCAGCCGCCCACGCCGCCGCTGGTGCTGACGGGCGATTTCGGTGGCGGCGCCATGTACCTCGCGCTGGGGGTGCTCAGCGCCGTGATCGAGGCGCGCACCTCGGGCCTGGGCCAGGTGGTGGACGCGTCCATGGTGGACGGCAGCGCATCGCTCATGACCGATTACTACGGGCGTTACGCGGCGGGCCTGCACAGCGACGAGCGCGGCACCAATGCCACGGATGGCGGCGCCTGGTATTTCGATGCCTACCGCTGCGCGGACGGCAAGTACGTGTCGGTCGCGCCGGTGGAGCCGAAGTTCCGCGCGCTGCTGCTGGACAAGCTGGGCCTGGCGCAGCGCCGCCCGGCGCTTGACGACCTGCCCAACGACGAGGCCCGCGACGTGCTGCAGTCGGTTTTCGCGACGCGCACGCGCGACCAGTGGTGCGAACTGCTGGAGGGCACCGACGCGTGCTTCGCGCCCGTGCTGAGCCTGGCCGAGGCGCCGCACCATCCCCACAACGTGGCGCGCGCGACCTTCGTCGAGGTGGACGGCATCGTGCAGCCGGCGCCGGCGCCGCGCTTCAGCCGCACTCCCGGTGGCACCCCCACCAAACCCGACGTCCCGGGCCAGAGCACCGCCACCGCGATGGCGGCCTGGGGCTTCGCGCCGCAGGACATCGACGCGCTCACGCGCGCCGGCGTGCTGGGCGCCCGGGCCGCCGGCTGAAGCGCCGGCCCGGCTGCCCTTCACACGCTACACAAACCAAAGATCAAAGGAAACAGCATGGAACACCTCACAGGTCTCGGCCTTCGCATCAACAACGACTGGCAGCGCGTGGACGCGGCGCTGGTCGAGCGATTTCGCCTGATACCGGCCGCCGTGATCGGCGACGCCGCCAACCGCCTGCAGGCGTTCCCGGCAGGCTTCACGGCGTACGGCGGCCGCAAGAAGTTCGCGGGCCCGGCTTTCACGGTGCGCGTACGTCCTGGCGACAACCTGTTCGTGCACCGCGCGCTGGACATGGCCCGCCCCGGCGACGTGGTGGTGGTGGACGCCGGCGGCGCGCCGACCAACGCGATCCTGGGCGCCATGATGTCGCGCCACGCAAAGAAGCGCGGCATCGAGGCGCTGGTGATCGACGGCGCCATCCGCGACGTGGATGAGTTGGCCGCGATGGACCTGGCGGTCGTCGCGCGCGGCGCCACCCCCAACGGCCCCTACAAGAGCGGCCCTGGCGAAATCGGTTTCCCCATTGCCGCGGGCGGGTTGTCGATCGCTGCGGGCGACCTGCTGGTCGGCGACAGCGACGGCGTGCTGCTGGTGCCGCGCGAACAGGCCGCCGCG
>CALRZF020000050.1:0-15087 GCA_943372585.1 Ramlibacter sp. 2FC
GCCCACGGGCTGGACGCTGCTGATGCTGGCCACCGGCCTGGGCCTGGGCGCACTGATCACCGGCGTGCCCGCGCTGCGCTGGGGCGTCAAGCTGTTTGGCGTGGCCTACATGCTGTGGCTGGCGTGGAAGCTGGCGGGTGCCGGCCAGATGTCGCAGGTAGACACCTCGCGCCTGAACGTGACCTTCTGGCAGGGCGTGGGCCTGCAGTTCGTGAATATCAAGGCCTGGATGCTGGCGCTGACGCTGACCGCCGGTTGGGTGGTGAACGCCGCGGGCCAGCCCGCAGCCAACCCCGGCCAGCGCCTGGCCATCATCTGTGTGGTGATGATGGGTTTTGCCTTCAGCAGCAACTTCCTTTATGCGCTGATCGGCTCGCTGCTGCGCCAGTGGCTGGCGCAGGGCAATCGCCTCTTGTGGTTCAACCGCGCATTGGCCTTCGTGCTGGTCGCCACAGCCGCCTGGATGCTCACCGTATGAAGCCAGAAGAGATCAGGGGCCTGTGGCTCGGCTTGCTGGGCGTCACCATCTTTGCGCTGACGCTGCCCATGACGCGCCTGGCTGTGGGCACGCCCGATGCACCGCAGATGTCCGGCGTGTTCATCGCGCTGGGCCGGGCGGTGGTGGCCGCAGCACTGTCGGTCGCGTTCCTGCTGGCCACACGCGCACCCTGGCCGCGGCGGGAAGACTGGTGGCCGCTGGCCATCACCTCGGCCGGTGTGGTGTTTGGTTTTCCGCTGTTCACCTCCGTGGCCATGCGCTATGTAGAGGCTGTGCACGCCAGCGTGATCGTGGGCGTGCTGCCGCTGGCGACCGCCGCAGTGGGGGCGCTGCTGCACCGCCAGCGCCCGTCCAACGGTTTCTGGGTGTGCGCGGCCATTGGCAGCGCCCTGGTGGTGGGGTTTGCCGTGCTGCGCAGCGGCAGCAGCGGCCTGAGCCTGCACCCGGCCGACGGCCTGCTGCTGGCCGCCATGGGCTGCGCCGCTGTGGGCTACGGCTATGGCGCCCGGCTGTCGCAACGCATGCGGGCCGAATACGTGATTTGCTGGGCGCTGGTCATGGCCCTGCCGCTCACCCTGCCTGCAGCCGCTTTGACCCTGCCGCGCGCGGACCTGCCGGCATCGGCCTGGTGGGGCTTTGCCTACGTAGCGGTGTTTTCCATGTGGCTGGGCTTTTTTGCCTGGTACCGCGGCCTGGCACTGGGCGGCACGGTGCGCGTGAGCCAGGTGCAGCTGGTGCAGCCGTTTTTGGGCATGCTGTTTGCCGTGCCGCTGCTGGGCGAGCGGCTGGACGCGGTGACGCTGGGCTTCGCGCTGGCTGTGATCGCCACTGTTTTCATCGGCAAGAAAATGCCTGTGCGGCCTGCCGCTACCCTTTGACTGGAGACTGAAAAATGAAACTCAACGACCTGACCACCCCCCAATGGACAATGGCGCGCCGCGCCGAAAAGATGAACCCGTCCGTCATCCGCGAGATCCTCAAGGTCACCGAAAAGCCCGGCATCATCAGCTTTGCTGGCGGCCTGCCTTCGCCCAAGACCTTTCCCATCACCGCGTTTTCCGAGGCCTGCGCCAAGGTGCTGCGCGAAGACGGCCAGGGCGCGCTGCAGTACGCCGCCAGCGAAGGCTACGGCCCGCTGCGCGAAGCGGTCGCCTCGCAACTGCCCTGGATGGTGGACCCGGCCCAGGTGCTGATCACCACCGGCAGCCAGCAGGGCCTGGACCTGGTGGCCAAGGTGCTGATCGACGCGGGCAGCCGCATCCTGGTGGAAACGCCGACCTACCTGGGCGCGCTGCAGGCCTTCACGCCCATGGAACCCGAGGTGGTGAGTGTGGCCAGCGACGCTGAAGGCATTGACGTGGACGACCTGGCGAAGAAGGCTGGCGCCGGCGATTCCCGGGCCCGCTTCCTGTACGTGCTGCCCAACTTCCAGAACCCCACCGGCCGCACCATGAGCGAGGCCCGCCGTGCCGCGCTGTCGGCCCGCGCTGCTGCGTTGGGCCTGCCCATCATTGAAGACAACCCCTACGGCGACCTGTGGTTTGACGCACCGCCGGCCCTGCCGCTGACCGCGCGCAACCCCGAGGGCTGCATCTACCTCGGCTCGTTCTCCAAGGTGCTGGCGCCGGGGCTGCGCCTGGGCTTCCTCGTCGCGCCGAAGTCCATGTACCCCAAGCTGCTGCAGGCCAAGCAGGCGGCCGACCTGCACAGCCCCAGCTTCAACCAGCGCATGGTGTCCGAGGTGATGAAGCATGGCTTTCTGGACCGCCACGTGCCCACCATCCGCGCACTGTACAAGTCGCAGCGCGACGCCATGCTGGCGGCGCTGGCCCAAGAGATGGCGGGCCTGGACGTGCAATGGAACACGCCCGACGGCGGCATGTTCCTGTGGGCGCGGCTGCCCGCCGGCATGAGCGCGGTGGAACTCTTGCCAAAGGCCGTCGAGAAGAACGTGGCCTTTGTGCCCGGCGCGGCGTTTTACGCCGACAACGCCGATCCGCGCACGCTGCGCCTGAGCTTTGTGACGGCCAGCGTGGAGCAGATCAATACGGGCATTGCAGCGCTGGCCGCTGCCATTCGTGAATCGCGGGGCGGCTGAGCCATGCTTCACATCTGGGGGCGCATCAGCTCCATCAACGTGCGCAAGGTGGTCTGGGCCGTGCAGTACCTCAACCTGACGCACCAGCGCACCGACGCGGGCGGGCAGTTCGGCATTGTGCAGACGCCCGACTACCTGGCGCGAAACCCCAACGCGCTGGTGCCGCTGCTGGAAGACGAGGGCTACAGCCTGTGGGAGTCCAACGTCATCCTGCGTTACCTGTGCGCGCGCTACGCACCCGACACGCTGTACCCGCAGGACCTGAAAGCCCGGTTTGATGCCGAGCGCTGGATGGACTGGCAGCAGACCACGCTGAACCCCGCCGGGCGCGAGGCCTTTGTGCAGCTGATCCGCAGGCCCGGCGGGCAGGTGGATGTGGGCAAGGTGGAAGCGTCCATTGAGGCCACCACACCGCTGCTGGACCTGCTGGATGCGCATCTGTCGCGCCAGGCCTTCATGGCCGGCACACACCTGACCATGGCCGACATCCCCATCGCCTGTGAAGTCCACCGCTGGCGCGGCACCCCGCTGCCGCACCAGCCGCGCCCGCATCTGGACCGCTGGTACCAGCACATGCTGGCACTGCCCGCATCGCGCGGCGTGCTGGACATCGTTCTTTCCTGAGCCCCATCACCATGAAAACCCGCGCATTCAAGCAAGTCGATGTGTTCACCGCCGTGCCTTACCTGGGCAACCCGCTGGCTGTAGTCCTGGACGGCACCGGGCTGAGCACCGAGGAGATGCAGCACTTCACCAACTGGACCAATCTGTCGGAGGCCACCTTCTTGCTGCCGCCCACGCAGGCAGGTGCTGACTACAAGGTCCGCATCTTCTGCCCGGGGCGCGAGCTGCCTTTTGCCGGCCACCCGACCTTGGGCAGTTGCCACGCCTGGCTGCAGGCCGGCGGCAAGCCGCAGGGCGAGTACGTGGTGCAGGAATGCGGCGTGGGGCTGGTCAGGCTCAAGCGTGATGATGAGCGCCTGGCTTTTGCAGCCCCGCCACTGAAGAAGGGCGGCCCATTGTCCGAGGACGATGTGGCCCTGATTGCCCGCGGCCTGGGCGTGCCGCGCAGCGACATCGTGGCGCACGCCTGGTGCGACAACGGCCCCAACTGGCGCGGCGTGATGTTGAAGTCGGCCGAACAGGTGCTGGCCGTGAACCCCGACGCCTCGGTGCTGGCCGGGCTGGATGTGGGCGTGGTGGGGCCGCGCGGCAAGGTCGGAGTTGTGGGCGCAAGCGACGCTGAAGGCATCGCCTTCGAAGTTCGCGCCTTTTTCCCCGGCAACAACGGCATGGCGGAGGACCCGGTGACAGGCAGCCTGAATGCGGCGTTGGCGCAGTGGTTGATTGGGGCTGGGTTGGCGCCTTCTCGCTATGTGGCGAGTCAAGGGACTGCGTTGGGGCGTGCCGGGCGCGTGTTCGTTGAGCAGTCTGGTTCTGACATCTGGATCGGGGGCGGGTCTGTGACCTGCGTTGACGGGACGGTTGCGCTTTGACCTTCTTGCTTTGCGGCTCGCGGCAAAGCCACGCCTGGGCGCACACCGGCCTGGGGGCTTCACTGGAACGGTCGCCTGCGGCGACTGCCCTGTGCTGCTCAGGGTTCGGTCGCACTGCGGAACTCGCTACGCGCTGCGCGCTACGCTCTAACAGCCGCAGTGAGTCAGAGCACGCCACAACACCGAGGAGAAACCAACAATGACCGCCCGCCTCGATCACCTGGTCATCGTCGCCGCAACGCTGGAAGAAGGTCTGGCGTGGTGCGAAGCCACACTGGGTATCACCCCCGGCCCGGGCGGCGAACACCCGCTGATGGGAACGCACAACCGTTTGTTCCGCGTGGCAACCGTGGACTACCCCCGGGCCTACGCCGAAATCATTGCCATCAATCCGGCCGCCCCCAACCCCGTGCCCGCACGCACCGGCCGCTGGTTTGACATGGACGATCCCGCCCTGCGAGCCCGTGTCGCGCAGGACGGCCCGCAACTGGTGCACTTTGTGGCCAACGTGCCCGACGCGGCGCAGGCACTGGCCGCCTGGGCCGCGCTGGACATAGACCGCGGCCCGGCGCTGGCGGCGTCGCGCATGACGCCGCGCGGCCTGCTCGAATGGCAGATCACGGTGCGCGATGACGGGCAGCGGCTGTTTAACGGCACCCTGCCCACGCTCATTGAATGGGGCAGCGTGCACCCGGCGGGCCACATGATGGAGTCGGGCGTGACGCTGCAGTCGCTGACCGCCTGGCACCCGCAGGCCGACGCATTGCGCGCGGCGTACCAGGCCATCGGTCTGCAGGGTGTGACCGTCAAGCAGGGGGCACCCAACCTGGTAGCGATCCTGCGCACACCGCGCGGCGCCGTGACGCTCGAATCAAAGGGAATATGACATGTTGACGATCACCGAACTCGGCTGGTTTGCGCTGGCCGCCCTGCTGCTGGTGCTCACGCCCGGCCCCAACATGATTTACTGCGTATCGCGCACGCTGGTGCAGGGCCGCGCCGCGGGGCTGGTGTCGCTGGCCGGTGTGCTGCTGGGCTTTGTGGTGCACCTGATGGCCGCCGCCCTGGGCCTGACCGCCCTGCTCTTGGCCGTGCCGCTGGCGTTTGACGCCATCAAGCTCGCGGGCGCCGCCTACCTGCTGTGGCTGGCCTGGCAGGCGGTGCGTCCGGGCGGCGCGGCGCCGTTCGAGGCCCGCGCACTGCCGGTGGACACGCCGGGCACGCTGTTTCGCATGGGGTTCCTGACCAACCTGCTCAACCCCAAGGTCGCCATGTTTTACCTGTCGTTCTTTCCGCAGTTTTTGCACCCTGAGCGCGGCAGCGTGCTGCTGCAAAGCCTGGCGCTGGGTGCCGTGCAGATCGGCGTGAGCGGTGGCGTGAATGCGCTGATCATTCTGGGCGCCGGCACCATCACCGCCTTCCTGTCGCAAAGCGCAGGCTGGTTGCGCGCACAACGCTATGTGATGGGCAGCGTGCTGGCTGTCCTGGCTGTGCGTATCGCATTCGAGGAGCGCAAGTGAACTTCACCCGCGAACAGGTCCAGGCCGCGCAGCGCACGGTGTACGCCGCCATGCCGCCCACGCCGCAGTACGCCTGGCCGCTGCTGCAGCAACGCCTGGGCTTCAAGGTCTGGGTCAAGCACGAGAACCACACGCCCGCAGGCGCCTTCAAGGTGCGCGGCGGCCTGACGTACTTTGAACAGCTGGGCACCGTGAAGGGCGTGATCAGCGCCACGCGCGGCAACCACGGCCAGTCGGTCGGCTTTGCGGCGCGGCGCTACGGCATCCCGGCCACCATCGTGGTGCCGCACGGCAATTCACTGGAAAAGAACGCTGCCATGCGCGCCCTGGGTGTCACGCTCATTGAGCATGGAGACGACTTCCAGGCGGCGCGTGAACACGCCATCGGCCTGGCAGACACACAGGGCCTGCACATGGTGCCGTCGTTTCACCCCGAGCTGATCCGCGGCGTCATGACGTACTGGGTGGAGTTTTTTGAAAGCTTTGCCCACGGCGAAGAACCCGGCGTGGTGTTTGTGCCGCTGGGTTTGGGCTCGGGCTTCAGTGCCGCAGCGGCTGCGCGCGCGTACACCGGCGTGAAGACAAAGCTGATCGGCGTGGTGTCGGCCCACGCCACGATGTACCAGGATTCATTCCGCGCGCGCCGCGCGATCGAGTCCCCCGTGACCACGGTGCTGGCCGATGGCATGGCCTGCCGCGTGCCCGAACCCGGTGCGCTGGACGCCCTGCTGCGCGAAGCCGACGACGTGGTGGCCGTGACCGACGACGAAGTGGCAGAGGCGATGCGCGTGCTGTTTGCCGACACCCACAACGTGGCTGAAGGCGCGGGCGCCGCGTCGCTGGCGGCTGCCATGCAGCAACGCGAGCGCCTGCAGGGCCAGGTGGTGGGCACCACGCTGTGCGGCGGCAACGTGGACAGCGCCGTGTTTGCGCGGGTACTGTCCCGCGCCTGACAGCAGCAGGGCTGCGGCGTCACCCCCGCGACTGAGCCCGCACGCCCGCGTGGCCAGAATGGGCGCATGGGCAATCTCTACCTCGTTCGTCACGGCCAGGCCTCGTTTGGCGAAGACGACTACGACAAACTCAGCGCACTCGGCCACAAGCAGAGCGTGCGCCTGGGCGAATACTTCGCGGCCAGGGGCGTCACATTTGACGCGGTGATCACGGGCACGCTGCGCCGCCATGCCGAGACCTTCACCGGCATTGCGCAGGGCATGGGCCTGCAGGCCGACGTGTTGCAGTGGCCGGGCCTGAATGAATACGACAGCGAGGCGGTCATCGCCACCATTCACCCGCACAAGCTGGAAAAACCCACCTCGCCCGAGATGTACCGCCACCACTTCCGGTTGCTGCGCGACGGCTTGGGCCAATGGATGGCCGGCGTGGTGAGCCCGCGCGGCATGCCCAGCTACAGCGATTTCGTGTCCGGCATCACCAGTGCGCTGGACCATGTGCGCAAGGAACATTTCGGCAAGAACGTGCTGTTCGTTTCCAGCGGCGGCCCCATCTCGACCGCCGTGGGCCATGTGCTGGGCACTAGTGCAGAAACCACCATCGAGCTGAACCTGCGCATCCGCAACACCAGCGTGACCGAGTTTGCGTTCACGCCCAAGCGGCACATGCTGGTGACTTACAACAACCTGCCCCACCTGGACGAGGCGCAGTATAAGGACTGGGTCACCTACGCCTGACGCACCCCGTCAGACCTGATCGCGGCCCAGGTAAGCCGCGTCGGCTTCCAGCTGTGCCTGCAGCGACGGTACGTCCACATCGCGCGGTGCCACGCCGGCCTTCAGTGCCATGGCCGCCGCCGTGCCTGCAGCCTGCCCCATGACAAAACACGCGCCCGACACCCGCGCAGCCGACTGGCCCAGGTGCGTCATGGACGCGCAGCGCCCCGCCACCATGAGGTTGCGCATGCCCAGGGGCAGCAGCATGCGGTACGGCAGGTGGTTGAAGCCCCGGCAGTTCGGGATGTCCTGCCAGCGGAACGACACATTGCCCGCCACGTGTTCCTCGATCATCCAGCCATTGACGCCAATGGTGTCGTCAAAGCTCACGCACTGCAGCACGTCGTCGCCGCTCAGCTGATAGTCCCCCACCACACGGCGCGTTTCGCGCACGCCCACCTGCGGGGCGATTTCAAGAATGTAGGCTTGCTCAAAGCCCGGCGCCGATTCGCGCAGGAACTCAAAAAAGTCCACGATCTGGCGGCGGCCCTCGACCTCGGCCGCGCTGAGCTGCAGCGCGTCGGTACCATCCACCGGGCCGCCGCCGGCGTTGGCCAGCTGCGTCACGTTGGCTCGCCATTCGGCCGGATTTTTCTGCGGGCGGATGATGGGCGATTTGCGCGGGAATTTCCGGCCTTTGGCCTCAGCCTCTTCCATCAGGCGGCCGAAGTGGTTCCAGGCGTCGCCCGCGCGTACCGGGTCCACGCCGTTCACGCGGAACATGGTGGACGGGTACATCATGCCGTGGCCGTCCGTGCCTTTTTCAAACGGCGCGCCAGCCTGTGCGGCCAGGTCGCCGTCGCCCGAACAGTCGATGAAGATGCGCGCCAGCACAGCCTGCCTGCCGGATTTGGTTTCGATCAGCAGCGCCGCAATCTCGCCGGGTGCGTTCATGACCACGCCCACAGCCTGGGCATGGAACAGCAGCTGCGCGCCGCTGGAAAGCACCCGTTCATCGGCCGCCACCTTGAAGGCTGCGGTGTCATAGGCCTGCGCGGCGATCTTGCCGCCAAACAGGGAATGCGGCGCGTTCAGCCCACCCAGCTGCGCCATGCGCGCCAGCAGATCGCCGGCCACGCCATGCACCACCTGTTGCACCGTGCCGTGCACGTTGGCATGCAGCCCGCAGAAATTGGTCACGCCTGCGGCCGTGCCCATGCCGCCCAGAAAGCCGTAGCGCTCGATCAGCAGCGTGCGCTGCCCCTGGCGCGCGGCGGCCGCAGCCGCCGTGATGCCGGCGGGCCCGCCGCCCAGCACCACCACATCAAACTCGCCAAACACCGGGGTTTGGCGGGCGGGTTCTGTCAGGTGTCGGGCTGCTGCAGCCATGGTTTCAACCCTGGGGTTTGTTGTCCATGACGACCGACCAGTTGCCCCAGGCCGCGTCGGTGGCGTGGCGTGCAGCCATCCAGTCGTGAAACTCGGGCGTCTTCAGTGCCTCGCCCACCTCGCCTGCGGCGTGTGCGCGGGCATGCACGGCGTCAAACCTGTCTTCGGCTTCGCGCTCTGCGGCCTGCTTTTGTTCTGCCGCCGCTTCAGCAGCCGTGATTTCTTCGGACCAATCGCTCATGAAAACCCTTTGAATTGGGCTCAAGTATGACGCCTGCACGCCCGGGCTGCGTGCGCCACCGGACGGACACCCGCAGCGCAAGGGGGTACTTTCACCTGCGTTACACGTCCACAAGGAATCGCTTCATGCTGAAAAACAAGGTTGCACTGGTCACCGGCGCGTCGTCGGGCATTGGCCGTGCGGTGGCCCTGGTGTGGGCGCGCGAAGGCGCCTGGGTGGTGGTGTCCGACATCAATGAACAGGCGGGCGAGACCACGGCCGCGCTGATCCGGGCCCAGGGCGGCGACGCCATTTTTGTAGCGGCCGATGTGGGCCAGCCCGAAGACCAACGCAGGCTGGTGCAACACGCGGTGGATCATTTCGGCCGGCTGGACGTGGCCTGCAACAACGCCGGCATCGGCGGGCCGGCCCTGCCGGTGGCCGATTACCCGCTGGACGGCTGGGCCCAGGTGATCAACATCAACCTGTCGGGCGTGTTCTACGGCATGCAGCACCAGATTGCGGCCATGCTGCGCACGGGCGGCGGCGCCATCATCAACATGGCGTCCATCCTGGGCGCCGTGGGCTTTGCCACCGCATCCGCCTACGCGGCCGCCAAGCACGGTGTGGTGGGCCTGACGCAGGTAGCGGCACTGGAGTACGGCGCGCACGGCATCCGCGTGAACGCGGTAGGCCCCGGCTTCATCCACACGCCGATGATCAGCGCGCTGGAACAGGACGCCGGAATCAACGCGGCGCTGATCGGCGCGCACCCCATCGGCCGCCTGGGCCGCCCCGAGGAAGTGGCCGAACTGGTGGCCTGGCTCGCATCGGACAGGGCATCGTTCGTGACCGGGGCTTACTACCCGGTGGACGGCGGCTACCTGGCGCGCTGAACGCGCGCACGCGCCGCATGTTCTAAGCTTGGCGGCATGAACCTGCCAGACCCCACCCTGCGTTTTTTTGCCGACCTGTCTGTGCAGGTCGGCACCCCTATCGAGATCGGCCACACCGGCAAGGGCCGCCGGCGCTTCATCCCCATCACAGGAGGCGAAGCCACGGGCAACGGCTGGACAGCCCGCGTGCTGCCCGGCGGCGCCGACTACCAGCTTGTCAGCAGCGACACCACGGCCGAGCTGGAGGCGCACTATGTGCTGGAGACCGACGCCGGCGACCTGATCTATGTGCGCAATGAAGCCCTGCGCTCGGCCCCGGCCGAAGTCACCGCCCGCCTGATCCGCGGCGAGCCGGTGGACCCGGCCCTGGTGTACTTTCGCTGCGCGCCGCGCATGGAGGCGTCAGCGCCCTCACTGGCCTGGCTGCGCGAACGCCTGTTTGTCGGCACCGGCGCGCGTCACCCCGACCGTGTGGTCATGCGGTTTTTCGAGCTGGGTTGAGGCGGTTTCAGGCCGGAGGCGCGGCGGGCGGGAACGCCAGCCGGTAGCAGCTGGCAAAGCCTTCGGGCGCAGCCGCCTGGCTGAACGTGGCACCGTGAATGGCGGCGATTTTTTCCACCACCCGGTGGCCCAAACCCAGACCCAGGGCGCGCACGCGCGGTCCGTCGGCTGACGTCGGGGCTGCGTCTGCCAACGCGCCTTGGCCTGCATCGTCACACACCTGCAGCCAACGGCCTGCAGGGTCCAGCTGCACTTCCACCCGCGTGCCGCGCGGCGTGTGGCTCAGCGCGTTTTCCACCAGGTTGCGCAGGGCCAGGCCCAGCAGCACCGGGTGGCCGGTCACGCTGAATGGCCCGGGGCAGGCCAGCGACAGGTCGTGCCCGCTGCCGTGCGCGGCCTGGGCAAACTCACCCACCACCTCGCGCGCCAGATCGCCCAGGTCCAGCGCCTGCGCGGCTTCGGCCAGCTCGGTGCGGCTGGCGCGGGCCAGCGCCAGCAGGTCGGCCAGCACCTGGCCCGCGCGCAGGGCGTCGCGTTCCAGCCGGGCCAGCATGTCGTCGCGCGCGCCGCCTGCGGGCTCGTCGCGCAGCGCGCGCGCCTGCAGCGTGATGGATGCCAGCGGCGTGCGCAGTTCGTGCGCCAGTTCGTTGGCCAGCTCCCGCTCACGCGTCAGCGTGGCGTGGTAGCGCCCGGCCAGCGTGTTGATGGAATCCACCACGGCGCGGAATTCTTCCTCGGGGTGGGCGTTTCGCAGCGGCTCGCGCTGGCGTATGTCCAGCGCATTCACGTCGCGCGACAGGTCGTACAGCGGCCGCAGGCCCTTGCGGATGGCCAGGCCCAGCACCAGCGCGATCACGGGCAGCAGCCACAGTCCCGGCTGGGCGATCTGTTCGGCAATGTCTTCGGCCAGGTCATCGCGTTCGCGCACGCTCAGCAGCACCATGACCTTGCGCTGGTGGTCAGTGCCGTCCCAGCGCGAAAACGCGCGCCACTGCACGGCCGGGCTGCCCAAATGCAATGTCTCGAACCCTTCTGACGGTGCAAAAGGCGGCGTCGGCGCATCGCCGGTGCGTGTGAGCACTTCGCCCGTGGCGTTCCACACCACCACGCTCATGGACTGCTGGTAGTCATGGCTTTTGAGGGCGCCCGGACCGGCCAGCGCGGCGGGGTCGCCCCGAACGGCAAAGCGGCCGTCGCGCTCGGCCAGCAGCAGGCTGGCCACGCTGGCCAGGTGGCCGTCGGTCAGTTCGTCGGCCTCATGCCGGCCGGTCAGGTAACCCACCACCACAAAGCTGATCCACACCACCAGCAGCGCCCCCAGCGCCCAGGCCAGCAGGTGACGGGTGAGCGAGCGGCGTGCTGTCACGCTTTATCCCCGGGCAGGCTTTCGGGCACGAAGTAGCCCACGCCACGCAGGGTGCGGATCACACCGTCGCCCAGCTTGCGGCGCAGGTGGTGCACATGCACCTCGATCGCATTGCTGTCCAGTGCATGGTCCCAGCTGTACAGCTTGGCTTCGATCTGCGGGCGCGACAGCACGCGCGGACGCGCCTCCACCAGCGCCAGCAGTACGCCAAATTCACGCGCCGACAGTTCTATCGGCACGCCCGCGCGTTGCACGGTGTGGGCCGCCGGGTCGATCTGCAGGTCGCCCACCTGCAGCGTGGCCTGTGCACGGCCGGCCGCGCGGCGTGCCAGCGCGCGCATGCGCGCGGCCAGCTCGTCGGGGTCGAACGGCTTGGTCACGTAATCGTCCGCGCCCATGTCCAGCCCGGCAATGCGTGAAGCCACCTGGTCGCGCGCGGTCATGATCAGCACCGGCGTGCCGGGCGCCGGCAGCTTGCCCTCGGGTGCGGCGCGCAGCTGGCGCAGCACCTGCGCGCCGTCGCCATCGGCCAGGCCCAGGTCCAGCAGCACCAGGTCAAACGGTTCGGCACGCAAGGCCGCCCATGCGCCAGCCACGCCATCGGTCACATCCACCGCCCAGCCCTGCTGGTGCAGGTGTGCCTTCAGGCCCTGGGCGATGCCGTCGTCGTCTTCCACCACAAGTACTCGCATGGCGCCATTGTGGCGCGGCTGGGGTTAAGGACGCCTTAAGGCACGGCAACCACAGTCGCCCCCCATGACCACTTCATACAACCGGGCTCCTGCGCTGGCCACGGCCGGGCTGACGCTGGCCCTGCTGGCCTGGGATGCCGCGCGGCTGGACATGCCGCTGGCCCACTGGTGGGGCGGCGCCCAGGGCTTTGTCCTGCGCGACAGCTGGCTGCTGGCGGACGTGCTGCATGACGGTGGGCGCCGGCTGGCCTGGGCGCTCACGCTGGCACTGTGCCTGGGCGTGTGGTGGCCCTGGGGCTGGCTGCGCGGCATCAGCATGGCGCGGCGGCTTCAGCTGGCAGGCACCACGCTGGCGGCTGCCCTGGCCGTGAGCACGCTCAAGTCGTTCAGCGGCACCAGCTGCCCCTGGGACATGGCGGAATTCGGCGGCGTGGCGCGTTATTCCGGGCAGGGCCTGAGCCACTGGCTGCACCTGGCGCAAGGCGACGGCGGCAGCGGGCGCTGCTTTCCGGCCGGCCATGCATCCGCCGGCTTTGCCTTCCTGGGCGGGTACTTCACGTTTCGCGACACGCAACCCGCCGTTGCACGCGGCTGGCTGGCCGCGGCTGTAGCCGCCGGCCTGGCCCTGGGCATCGCACAGCAACTGCGCGGCGCGCACTTCATGAGCCACACGCTGTGGTCGGGCTGGGTCTGCTGGTGCGTGGCCTGGGCGGTGGACCTGGCGGTGCGCCGCATGCCGGGGTACGCATGAAGGCCCGGCCCCTGCAGCCCACCTGGCTGGCCGGCGCGGCCTGCCTGTGGATGGCCACCGCGGCGAACCTTCCGCTGTGGCATGCGCTGGCGGACCTGTCGGTGTTCGCACGGCCTGCCGGCTGGCTGTTTGCCGCGGCCCTGGCACTGATCATGGCCGCAGCGCTGATGGCTGTGGTGGGCCTGCTGGCCTGGCGCTGGACGCTCAAGCCGGTGCTGGTGGTACTGCTGCTGACCGCCGCCTCGGCGGCGTATTTCATGCTGAGCTACCGCGTGGTGATCGACACCACCATGGTGGTGAATGCGCTGCAAACCGACCGGCACGAAGCCGCCGCGCTGCTCAGCCCCCGCCTGTTGCTGGTCGTGGGCCTGCTGGGCGGGCTGCCTGCATGGGCCGTGTGGCGCACCCCGGTGGTCTGGGGCGCCTGGACCGTGCGCGCCTGGCGCAACCTGCTGTGGGTCGCTGTGGCGCTGGCCGTGCTGCTGGCGGCGGGGCTCGCAAGCTTTCAGCCGCTGTCGTCCACCATGCGCAACCACAAGCAGGTGCGCTACCTGATGAATCCGCTGGCCGCGCTGTACGCCGCCGGCTGGCTGGCCGCAGCGCCGCTGCGGCGCGACGATTCGCGGCTGGATCCGGTCGGCCTGGACGCCACGCTGGCGGGCGTGCCAGGCAACAAGCCGCCATTGATGGTGCTGGTGCTGGGCGAGACGGGGCGCAGCGGCAACTTCGGCCTGAACGGCTACGCGCGCGACACCACGCCGCAACTGGCGCGCGAAAACACCGTGAGCTTTCGCAACGCCTGGTCGTGCGGCACCAGCACGGCCGCGTCCGTGCCGTGCATGTTCTCGCACCTGGGCCGCGATGCGTTCGAGGCGCGCACCCACAACTACGAAGGGCTGATGGACGTGGTCCAGCGTGCGGGCCTGGCCGTGCTCTGGCTGGACAACCAGTCAGGCTGCAAGGGCGTGTGCGACCGTGTGCCGCAGGTGAACACGGCCCGCCTGTCGCACCCGCAGCTGTGTGCCGATGGTGAATGCCTGGACGGTGTGATGCTGGACGGGCTGGACGCGCGCATTGCCGCGCTGGACCCGGTGCGCCGCGCGCGCGGCGTGGTGGTGGTCATGCACCAGATGGGCAGCCATGGCCCGGCCTACTGGCAGCGCTCGCCGCCCACAGCCAAGCGCTTCATGCCCGAATGCGCCAGCGTCAACCTGCAGGACTGCAGTAGCGATGCACTGGTCAACGCCTATGACAACTCGATTGCCTACACCGACCAGTTGCTGGCCTCCACCATCGGCTGGCTCAAGACGCAGCAGCCCGCCTATGACACGGCCATGCTGTATGTGGCCGACCACGGAGAGTCGCTGGGTGAAAACAACCTGTACCTGCACGGCCTGCCCTATGCGCTGGCACCCGACGTGCAAAAGCACGTGCCCTGGATCACCTGGCTGTCTGCGGACTTTGAGCGGCGCAGTGCCGTCAGTACCGCCTGCCTGCAGGGCCAGCGCGACGTGCGAGTGAGCCACGACAACTACTTTCATTCAGTACTGGGGCTTTTGGGCATCCAGACGCAGTTGTACCGGCGAACGCTGGACGCTTACGCTGCCTGCGCCAGCCTGTAAGCCTGCGCTTACTGCCGGCACCTATGGGCGTGGAACTTGCTGCGCGAGACCATGCCCTTGACCCGCACCGCACAACCCGACGCTCCCGGCCCCCTGGACGGTGGCGACTGGCGATCGCAGGAGCTGTTGCTCATGCGCGAAATCATGCAGCTGGTGGGCCGCAGCCTGGCGCCGGGCCTGGTGCTGCGCGAGATGCTGCACCTCATGAGCGAGCTGCTGGGCCTGAACCGCGGGCGCATTGTGCTGGCCGACCCACAGGCCGACACCAAAGCCGCGCGCACTGCGTCCGTCCAGCATGCCTATGGCCTGACCCGCGCCGAGATGGCGCGGGCGCGCTATGCCTGGGGCGAAGGCATCACCGGCCGTG
>CALRZF020000051.1:0-14779 GCA_943372585.1 Ramlibacter sp. 2FC
TCACCTGGTTCATACGCTGGAAGTCATACACGCCAATCAGGTTGAGCTCGCTCGCATCCAGGTTGGTCTCTTCCTTGATCTCGCGCGCAATGCCGCCCTGGGGCGTCTCACCCGCCTCCATAAAGCCAGTGATCAGCGCAAACATGCGCCCCGGCCAGGCCGCGTTGCGTGCCAGCAGGATCTGGCCGCGGTATTCAATGACGGCGGCCAGCACAGGCGTGGGGTTGTTCCAGTGCGTCCAGCCGCAGGCGGGGTCTGGGCAGCGAAGGCGCTGCTTGTCACCACCGTCTTCCAGCTGGGTGATCAGCTGCAGCGGCGTGGCGCAGCTGGGGCAAAACCTGAAAGCCGCCGTCATGCGGGAAACACGCCGGTAGACAGGTAACGGTCGCCGCGGTCGCACACGATGAACACGATGGTGGCGTTGGTCACCTTTTTGGCCAGCTCCAGCGCCACCCAGCAGGCACCGGCGGCAGAAATGCCGGCAAAAATGCCTTCTTCCCGCGCCAGACGGCGGCACATGTCTTCGGCGTCGTCCTGGCTCACATAGGCCAGCTCGTCCACAAACTTGGGGTCGTAAATTTTGGGCAAGTATTCCTGCGGCCATTTGCGGATGCCGGGAATGCGCGAGCCTTCATTGGGCTGGGCGCCAATGATCTGGATGGCGGGGTTCTTTTCTTTCAAATAGCGCGACACACCGGTGATGGTGCCCGTGGTGCCCATGGCGCTGACAAAGTGCGTGATCCTGCCGCCGGTCTGCTCCCACAGCTCGGGGCCCGTGGTCTCGTAATGGATGCGCGGGTTGTCGGCATTGGCGAATTGGTCCAGCACGCGGCCCTTGCCTTCGCGCTGCATGTTCTCGGCCAGGTCGCGCGCGTATTCCATGCCGCCGCTTTTGGGCGTGAGCATCAGCTCTGCGCCAAAGGCCTTCATGGTCTGGGCGCGCTCGATGGACAGGTCCTCCGGCATGATCAGCACCATGCGGTAGCCCTTGATGGCGGCGGCCATGGCCAGCGCAATGCCGGTGTTGCCCGATGTGGCCTCAATCAACGTATCGCCCGGCTTGATGTCGCCGCGCTCTTCAGCGCGCTGGATCATGGACAGCGCGGGCCGGTCCTTCACCGAGCCGGCGGGGTTGTTGCCCTCCAGCTTGCCCAGAATCACGTTGCCGCGCTGGGCGTTGTCGGCCGCGCCAATGCGCTGCAGGGCGGCCACGGGCGTTTTGCCAATGGCGTCTTCAATCGTCGGGTAGTTCAGGGGCTTGGTCATGCACGTCACTGTGCCATAATTTCCGGCTTGCTTCCTGACCCTGCCCGGGTGGTGAAATTGGTAGACGCAGGGGACTCAAATTCCCCCGCCGCAAGGCGTGCCGGTTCGATTCCGGCCCCGGGCACCAGCGGTTAGCCAAGTTGTTTCAACGCCGCCTTGCTCTGCCACAGCCACATGCTGTCGCACATCTCCTGCAGGCCGCGCGTGGCTTCCCACCCCAACAGTTCTTTAGCCTTACCCGCGTTGGCGTAACAGGTGCCTATATCGCCCGCGCGGCGCGGCTTGACGTCATACGGTACGGGCTTGCCGCTGGCAGCTTCAAACGCGCGCACCATCTGCAGCACGCTGTAGCCCTGGCCTGTACCCAGGTTAATGGCGTGCCAGCCCGATTGCTTTTGCAAGAACTGCAGTGCGGCCAGGTGGCCTTGGGCCAGATCCATCACATGGATGTAATCGCGCACGCCGGTGCCGTCGGGTGTCTCGTAATCATCGCCAAACACGCCCAGGCGCGGCAGATCGCCGCCCGCCACCTTGGCCACATAGGGCATGAGGTTGTTCGGGATGCCCTGGGGGTCCTCGCCCAACAAGCCCGAGGGGTGAGCACCAGCCGGATTGAAATAGCGCAGGCAGGCCACGCGCCAGGCCGGGTCTGACACACACAAGTCAGCCAGGATTTCCTCAATGTGCAGCTTGCTGCGGCCATAGGGATTAGTGGCCGATGTGGGGTGCTTTTCATCCAGCGGCAGGTACTGCGGCGCGCCATACACCGTGGCGCTGGAGCTGAACACCAGGTTGCGCACGCCGGTGCCCTGCATGGCTTGCAGCAGGCTCACCGTGCCTTGCACGTTGTTGGCAAAGTACTCAATGGGCTTTTGCACGGATTCGCCCACGGCCTTCAGGCCAGCGAAGTGGACCACGGCCGTGCAGGCATGGTCGCGCAGGGTTTGGGCCACACGCACGGTGTCGCGCACGTCGGCCTCTATCAGCGGTACATCGCGGCCCGTGATTTTGGCCAGACGCTGCAATACATCACGGCTGCTGTTGCACAGGTTGTCCAGCAACACCACATCGTGGCCCGCGGCCAGCAGCACCACGGCGGTGTGCGTGCCGATGTAGCCGGCGCCGCCCGTTAAAAGAATGCTCACAACACACCCCCATCAACAAAAAACCCCGCCAGACCTGGCGGGGTTTTGAGTTTGGCACAAAGCCGGTGGCGTCAGCCGCTGACGGGGGTCAGCGTGATGGTGGCCACAGTAGCGCCGTTCAGAACGATCTGGCCGCCCGCATTGACCGCCACCGTAACGGTTGCGCCCGCAGAGGCCGCAGCGCCCAGCAGCAGGGCCACAGAGCGGCTGGTGCCCTGACCGTTGGCCGTGGCACCGGTGGTGTTGATGTTGATGTTGCAGGGGTTGACCGTGACGGTCTGGCCGTTGGCCAGCGGGTGGCCGGCCGGGAAGGTGGAGTTGCCAACCACAAAGATGCAGGAGCCAAATGCCGCCGTGCCCGAGGCGGTGTTGCCACCCGAGCCGACCGAGAAGCCGGGCGATGCCGCCGTGCCGGTAAAAGCCACTGTGGTGGCACCTGTAGTGCCCAGGGCCGCTACGCCAGACGCGAAAGAAAAGGACGTACCGGCCACCGCACCCGCCACGGCGGCGTTGGTCGGCACCGAGGCGTCGGCATTGGCCACCAGGATCGGGTCACTGCTGCCGCCGCCGCAAGCAGCCAGCAAGGCCGCAGCCGCCACAGCACTGAAAACCAGTTTGATGTTGGAAGATTTCATGGATTACCCTTTTTGGAAATTACGTTTTGCCTGGAAGGGTGCCCATCACCCCTATTGACAAAGGTTACAAGATAGAAGGCCGCGCGTAAATACCCAGATTGTGGTTATTGCGGCAGTTGCTGGCGCGCATACAGGTAAAAAGCCTCTCGCATCCGGTGCAGCTGACTCAAGAAATAGCTTTGGCTGGTGCGCCCGCTGTTCAGCTGGCGCAGTTCAGCGTTGTAATTTAGCTGCATGTCCAGCGCGGCTGTGGGTTGTATGAAGTTGACGCCGGTGGAGCTGTCCACCAACCGTGTGCGCACACCCTGGGTAAAGCGGCTGGTTCCCCCCACCTGCACCAGCCCCGGCGCCATGCCCTGGCGCGGCGTCAATGGGATAGACAGCTCCAGCCCGGCAAACTGGGCATCGCCCGATTTGCGGTATGCCAAATGCACGCCCACATCCCCAAACCAGCGCGTCAGCACCACTGACGGGCCGCGAAAGCCATCGCTGTACTGTTGCACGCCCGCCTCGACCCAGGTGTTGGGGGACGGCACCCAGCGGTAGGTGGCAGACGCAGGCACCGTCTGGCGCCGGTTTTGCCCAGGCTGGCGCTCGTACACGCCACCGCGCAGGCGGATCACATCATCGCGTCCGGGCACAAACACCGTGGCCTCGCCCTGCACACCCCAAGCGTCGTAGTTGTAGCGGCCCACGCCCACATTGGCATGAATGTGCTGGCCCAGACAGAAAGTCTGTTGCATGGGCGTCACCTTGAGCCCGTTGCGCTGGCGAAACGCATCGAAGGCAAAGCCGGGTCCGCGCACGTTCAGTGGACAGCTCCTCCGGCACGATCAGCGCCACGCAGTAGCCGTGATCGCGGCGCCATGGTTTAATTCTGGCCCAGACATCGAAGAGGTCGTTGTACGGACCATCTCACTAGGCAACAAAAGTGCTAGAACTGCTCTGTGCGCTCTTGTGCGCAATTGGCTTGCTGGCTTTCCTGGCCCAGCGCTTTCTCCTTTCGCCCACGGCGATCTTCTATGCCTATTCGTCGCTGGCCCTTCCCGGCTCATACCTGATCACGCGATGGCTGGACATGCCATCCGTCTTTTTTGATTCGCCGCGGCAACTGGCTGGCTATGCGCTGGCAACGTGCGTTGGCGCTACTGTCCTGGGCTGGGCCAGTTTTTCCATTGGGCGTTTCGGCCCATGGCGCGCACCTGCCTTCATTCACTCGCAGCCGCTGTATCTGCGCAGCCACCGCTTCCCCTGGGTACTGGGGGCCAGTGTGCTGCTGGCTGTTTGGGGTGGATTGGACCTTGTTTCATCGCTGGGCGGCATCGCCCGCATCAGCGAGGAGCTTGGCGCGGTCCGCTCCGGCGAGCTTGCAGGCAAAGGCATTCAGGTCTATGCACTGACATTTCTGCTGCCCACCTGCCTGCAGTGGTACCTGGTGCTGGTGTTGCGTCAGGACCGGCGGCACCCCGGCTGGGTGCTGGCCCTGTGCCTTGCCAGTTGCCTGCTGGGAGCGGCTTTAGGCTTTCGAGGGCCAGCGCTTGCATTGTTATTGCAGGTGGGTGTGATCTGGTTCCTGCTGCGGGGTATCCCCAGCAGAAAGAAGATGCTTACGATCATGCTGGTACTGGCGTCACTGGTTACGCTTTTGGGTCTGCTGCGCCTGCTGTTGAACGTAGCCGCGCTGGAAACCATCACCACGGCAGGACCACAGGCGGTGGCCAGCTATGTGGCCAACACGGCGCTGACCCGTGTGCGCGGGTTCGAGACCTTCGTCATGATCCGACAGTTCGTGGACGATGGCGCCTTCATGTTTTTCCTGTCTAACATTCGCGAAAGCTTCCAGGCGTTGATCCCATCGGTTGTGCTGGCCAAACCAGTCCCCGTTGCCGAGCAGATCGCCAACGAGGTTTTCGCCAATTCCCTGTTTGCGGCTGGCATTTTGCGGGACAGCTACGGCGGCGTGTCCTATACGTTCATCGCCGAGGGGTACTGGAACGCAGGCTGGATCGGCATCTGCATCTATGGTTTGGCTTTAGGCTTGCTGTTCCGCTGGGTGGAGTCCTCCCCTCGTGCAGGCATGGTCTCCAACTTGCGGCTGCTCGTCTACAAGGCCGTTGTCGGCTTCACGCTGGTGCTCGTCGAAGCACCGCAACTGGGCGTCAACGCCATCCTGGTCAACATCGCTGTCAACGCCGTCGTCCTGCTGGCACTATCCGTGGCCGTGGCGCCACGCCGCGCAGTGCCCCTTCCCGCATCCCGCCCTCAGGGTTAAGCGGTGTCGCGGCTTTGCCAGCGCCACATGCTGGCGCGCATGTCCTGCAGCCCCCACGGCCTGCCACCGCAGTAGCTCGTGCGCCTTGGCCGGATTGGCGTAGCAGGACGCCACGTCACCGGGGCGCCGCAGCTTGATGTTATGGGGCACCAGCCGGCCACACGACGACCGCGTCGCTGTTGCTGAAGTTGTCCAGCAGTACCAGTCGCTCACGCGCAGCCGGCAGCTCCAGCGCCGTGTGACTGCCGATGCAGCCGGTGCCGCCCGTCAGAAGAATCGTCAGGGATATTCCTTTGTCGAAGGTCTATTCGGGCAACAGCTTGCGGGCGTACAGGTAGAAGGCCTCTCGCATGCGCGGCAACTGACTGATGAAGTAGTGCTGGCTCATGCGCCCACCGTTGAGCTGCCGCTGCTCCGCGTTGTAGTCCAACTGCATGTCCAGAACGCTGCGCGGCTGCACAAAGTTGATCGACGTGCTGCCATCCGTGATGCGAGTGCGTTTGCCCGCCTGGAACTGCGGCGTGCCGGTGAGTTGTACCCAACCCGGCTCCATGCCCTGGCGCGGTGTAAGCGGTATGGACAGTTCCAGTCCGGCAAACTGGGCCACGCCGCCCTTGCGGTAAAACAGGTGCACACCCATGTCGCCAAACCAGCGCGTCAGCACGATGGATGGACCCCTCAGCCCGTCGCTGTATTGCTGCAGCCCCGCCTCGATCCAAGTGGATGGCGAATGCACGTAACGGTAGCTGGCCGACACAGGCATCGTCTGTCGCCGGTTCTGCCCGGGCTGCCGCTCGTACACGCCACCGCGCAGGCGGATCACGTCGTCGCGGCCGGGGACGAATACCGTCGCTTCACCCTGGACGCCCCAGGCGTCGTAGTTGTACCGGCCCACCCCAAGGCTGGCATGCACATGCGACCCGAGCCAGAACGTTTGCTGCACGGCCGCCACCTTGAGGCCGTTGCGTTGACGAAACTCCCCGAAGGCATAGCCGGGTTCGTAGTTGTCCGAGTTGGACAGGCGCTGGATGTAGCTCGTGTAGATCTCGGCACCGCGCCACAGCGGGACGATCGCCTGCACGTTGGCGGCCAACGAATAATCGAAGGCGCCCACCTCGGTACTGGTCTGGAAGGCCAAGTCCGGCTTGATTTCCACACGCACGGGCGTACGTCGAGTCGGCTCGTTATTGAGCCAGTTGACACCGGCGCTCGAATAATCCGGCAGGCGGTCGACAGCCAGGCTGCCCCGCGCACCGCCTATGTCTCCGTCGCGCAGGAAGGCCCGGTAGATCGCGACGTCGACCGACGTCTCATACTGGCGCTGCCCGGCTTTCAGCGTGATGGCGGACACCCGCCGCACCCCGACCGGCGCGAGTTCGGACGCCAGTCCCAGCACAAGCCCGATGGCATCCGCTTCGTTCTGCCCATAGCGATGGTTCTCGTATTCGACGAGCAGGACACTGGCCTGCACACCGACGCGCACGCGCTCGAAGCCGGCGGCAACCAGCGCTTTCTGCAGCGCCTCCTGCCGGTCCATCGCTGTGGGCAGCATACCCCCTGTGGCGGGCTTTGCATCCAGCGACGCCAGCCGCATTTCGGGTTTGAAATGCTGGCGCCGTTCCTCATTGCCGCCAAAGGGCACGACCACGCTCACGGCGACACTGGAGCGGTCCGCATCGCGGCCGGTCGGGTCGGTTGCACCGGCCGAACGCTGCAGGGTGCCGATGACCTGCGCATTGGCAAGCGCCGCGATCGGCTGCGAGGTGTAGCGCACGCCAAAGTGCTTGTTCTGGCCATCGTATTCGGCATGGGCCGAAAACCCGGTTTCACCGAAGTTCCATTGGGCCGCGCCAAAGGCGCCGTCCATGGCGCTGGCATTTGCCCCCGTGCCAAACCGGGGGTTACCCCAGGCATAACCACCTGTCAGTTTCAGATCGCCCCATCGCTGGCCGACCACGACATAGCGGGACTTGAAGAACTCGGCCCCGCCACGAATGTCATTCATGCCAACGGCCACGTCAGGTTGCCATCGCCAGAACTGGGGAAGGTGCCACTTGACGTTGGCGGACAGGTCCCGAATGCCATTGCCGAAGGCGCGACCGGGCAGTGGGTTCTGGTATTCGGCGAAGCGACCGAACAGTTCGATGCCGGCACCCAGCCCAACGCCCAGGGTGTAATTCTGGCGCCTGCTGAAATTGCCCAGACGAGGCTCCTGCGCATCTGTGTAGGTCAGTCCCAGAGTGCCGGCCGGAAGTACGCTGGCGTCCGGCACCGTCAAGCCCCCGCTGCCGCCATACCGGGCAACGCCCGAGCCGTCCTGCGCCTGCGCCGCCATACCGGCAGCCAGCAGGGAGGTCAACAGCAAGGCCTTGGGCGCGCCGGCAAGGATGTTTTTCGCGGGTCCGCCAGGCAGGGTTTGGGCAGGCTCTGTTTGCAGCATCGGGACTACCATTTGAGTTTCTTCCAACGGCGAATGTACACGGTCATTGCGAGCAGAAGAAACGCCATGAAGAACGTGGCGCAGCACAGCAGCATGTCCCTGGTGTCAACCGGACGCACCATGGAGAAGACTGCCAGGTACAACGCCAGTGCCGCGCATTGCGACCCCAGCACGTCCAAGGGATGCCGGTGCTGCAGCAACAGGCTGACCAGCGCGCAGGCCGTGAACAGGGCGGCCACGCAGGCCGCCAGCAGCGTCATGTCCAGGCTCAGCAGATGCGTGCGGTCGATCTGGTCGACCAACACGCCCACGGCCATGACCGCGACAAAGCTGGTCAGGCAGAACGCCAGCAGCCATTTGGCGAGCGCCCCGACGTTGTCCAGCCGAATGCGCGCCAACAGCCAAACCCCGACCGAGCCGAAGAGTGAGATGGCCACAGAGGCGTACAGCTTCTGGTATACCGCATACGAGCCCAGATCCAGACTGGAAAACGAGCCTGCCAGGATCAGCTCCAGCTGGAAAAACAGCGCAAACGAGACGCTGGCCGCGATGCGAGCCAGCAGATCCAGCCAGCTGGTGACCGGCGCCTGCACTGACGCCAACCGCACGCTCAGGCGGCGCCAGTCGGCTGCCATCAGCAATGCTGCCAGACACAGCGCCGACGACACCAGGTACCACAAGGCCCACCGGTGGGCGCCACCCAACACGACATCCACCGTCACCATCACGGCAAACAGCAATGGTTGCAGCAGTTGCAGCGCAGCAGCCGCGCCGGCGCGCCCCTCTTCCAGCAGACTTGCCAGCAGGAAACCTGCGCCGTGCATGGCGAGCGCAGCCACCAGGCAACCGAATGCCCAGCCGTCCGATCCCCAGGCGCTCCATCCGGCCACGAGCGTCATCCACAGCAGCATCGCCACGCTGGCGTAGCGCCGCAAGGCCATGTGGCCACCCGAGCGGAGAATGAACATCGTCAGCGGCGCGACCGAAGCCACGACGCTGGCCATGTACAGGCCTGCATAGTAGTTGTCACGGACAAACCGCTCCAGAGTAGCGGCCCCCAGAAACGTGGGCAGCAGAACGAAGGAATAGAAGTTCAGCGCGGACGCCGCCGCCGAGCCACACACCAGCAGCAACGCCTGGACGCGATCGCCCCCTAGCATCAGGACAGCAGCGCCCGCAGTTGCCGGCACATCCCGACGATGTCCGATTCGGACGCATCACCCAGCGACTGGACTTCCAGCACAACGTCGGCGCGGGACGATGCACCGCGCAGGACCCGGATGACGTCGCCGTATAGCGGCAGAAGGTCGGGCCGGCAGCTGAAGTCCGGGGCCGACAGGTGGAGGTGAATCAAGCTAGCCGCGTGCCTGGAAACCACTTCGACCGGCTCCAGCCCCTCCTCGATCATCTGGCCTGTGTCCAGATGCAAACCCAGGCCCGGGTGCCGGGCGACCGCCAAGAGTTCGAACAGTTCATGGTTGGCGCTGAGAAACTCTGTTCCGAAGCGAGGAGAGTTGACCTCGAAGCAAAGCCGCAGACCGGCCGCGGCCACGTCACCGGCCAAGGCGCGCACACGTTCCAGGATCACCGGGCCACACAGATCGAGGCTCGCGCCGCTGCGCGTGCCTGGCGAGCCCAGCACGAGACAACGGGCACCACTGCCGCCCGCTAGCGCCAGCACGCGCAGCATGTGTGCCCGCAGTCTGTCGAAGGCTTGCTGATCCTTCACAAGGGACACGTCCGGCACACCGAAGAACAGGGACTGCAGTCCGCTGAGCGCCACGTTCTCCCCCATAACGTCGGGGGGGACAGGCAGTGGCACGGCGTCCCATTTCCCGTAGTGGACGGTGGGCGCGAAGTCCACCACCTGGCAGGACGTCAGGATGTCCTGGCGCGCATCGGGGCTCAGTCGTGGCCAGATCAGATTGGAGACGCCAAATCTCATGCTGCGCCCGCCAAATGACCATGCACGTAGCTGGCAATGCGGCGCAAGGTTTCCTCGCGCGAAAAGAGGTAGCCATTCGAGCCGCCCAATACACAGGCATGCCGGCTGCGCAGGTCATAGTTGATCAGGGGTGCATCCTGGCGCGTATCCGCAGCGCCCACGCCCAGGTGGTCCAGCAACTCGGCAACTTCAATGGGCACCGAGGTCACGTTGAGTTCATCCAGGCCCGCTTCCAGCGCGGCCTGAGCCACGCTCCAGACCTGCGCAAGGTCAAACCACTGAAACGTAGACCGGGGATTGAAGCCTGCCAGGCTACGCCCGTTCATGAGGTCAAAGATCAGGTTCTTCTTGAGACCCGGACCGAATAGTCCGGGCAGCCGGATCGTCGTGACCCGAGTAAAGCGCGACCGCAGGTCCCGTTCCAGCCACAGCCGGTGGGCACCGTAGGGCTCGGTCGCCGGCGCCGCGGCAAGTCCGGACTCGTCACCATGTCTGGCAGCGTATACATCCACGGTGGAAAAGTGCACGACTTGTTCGCACTCGACGGCCCGTAGCGCGTCAGATAGCCGGCGTATATGCTGTTCATCCTCCTGGGGATGCTGGTTGGCGTACCACTTGCGCGCATCACCCGCAGCCACGACAGCCAGCCTGACCCGCCGCGACGCGAATTCATGGATATTCGCCGAACCGATCAGCGCGTCGAAGGGGCGTTGCGCGCACAGGTTGCTGCCAACGAAACCGCTGTACCCCACAAGAACGGAATCCAGGATCATGCAGTTCCTTTCGCGGCCGTGAGGATAGCGCCCGCCTGATCAAAATAGGACAGGCCGGCCTGGCGCCATGCGGCTACGGACTGCGCGCGCAGCGCCAGCAGGGCCTGTGGCGACAGGGCCCGAATACGCTCATAGGCCTGGTCAATGTCGCCCGCGGTACGAACCTGAGTAACAGACGGCAGGCCGGGAAAGCGGCTCGCAATTCTGGGATGGTCATGAAAAATCAGCCCGCCCATGGACAGCGCCTCGGCAAACCGCTCGACCACGATGCCCTTGTCCACATTGGCCTGCGCATGAAAAACCAGGTTCACTTGGGCCCGCCTGAATGAGTTGACGCGCAGGCCCTCGTTGATGCTGGGCGGCGTGTTGCGGATGAGGCTGTTGTAGCGCTGCTGGCAATGCCGCGTCAGTTCCTGCTTGTAGCCATGCCCCACGAAGTTGAAATCCAGATCGCGCTCAATCTCGACAAGGCCCGAGTGGTCCGGATGCAGGGGACTGCCGTACGCCAGCGGCAGGACGCCATGCCTGCGGCGAAACGCGCTGAGAACTGGCTCCTTGTCGATGGCCTCGGCGTAGAGATCCTCGCCCAGGTGTACGACACGGCCATCCAGGCCCTCCAGCCAGGCGCCGTCGCGCAGCGTGTGAAAGCTCCAAAGCACGCGAGTCGCCTTGCATCGGGCAAGAGCGGACGCCAGCCGTCGCTCAAGCCGCCCCCCCACGAGCCGGTGCGCCGGCTCCGTGCTGAAGTGGTTGGACACATAGAGAACGTCACGCGCGCAAAGATGGGTCAGATCGTCCAGGCTGCGCGCCTCGCAGTAGTGATAGCCCCGTTGCACGAATCCCTCACCCAGCTTCCGGACATGCAGTTTGTGCGTGCGGGGGCAGGGAAACAGCGGGTCATTGAGGACAGTGAAAAGCATGGCGCCTCACTCAGGAATGGCCTGACGCCGCGTCCGCCAGCTTGCGCCGCAGGACGAAGGTCATGTTGGGCGACGTGAAACTCGCCTTGGCCCCCGGATAGAAGCACCACTTCACGAGCAGGTCAGCCGCAAAGCGAAAAGGCCACTGCAGCAGCCGGTGGATCATCCACTTGAAACTACCGCAGAAAATGGGCCTGGCTTCGCCACCCACGAAAACCAGTTCCATCCCGGTCAGCCTCGCCAGTTGCGGGACCATTTCGGAGCCAATCGTGGTGCAGTGGGTCAGGTCGCCATGCTGGTTGAGCAGGCCGAAGGGGCTGTCGCCATTTGGCACCCGCGCCAGGATGCACCCGCCGGGCCGCAGCAGCGAACGGTACCGACCCAGCGCGGCAACCAGGGCCTCGCGGGGGATGTGTTCCAGCACGTCGAACAACACAACCAGATCCGCCGGGCTGCGACCCGCAGCCCCAGCGTCCAGATCGCCGTCAGTCACGGCATCGAAGCCTCTTGCGCGAGCAACCCTGACCTGATGCGCGTCCAGCTCGACGCCCAGACAAGACATGCCGGCCTGGGCACAGTACTGCAGGAACGAGCCGTTCCCGAAGCCAATCTCCACCACCCGCGAAGTACCGGTGAGGCCACAACGCTTCAACTCCGCGGAAAAATAGGCCGCGTGATGCACGGCCAGACGCCCGAAAGCCTCTTCGTTCCAGCCTTTGATTTCATGGTATTTCTGATCGATCGAATCTGTCATACGGTTCTTGTCCGGAATGAGCGCGCATCAGCTGCCAATGCCCAGGGCATTCATAGCCCGGGCCGCGAGCTTCTTGACCAGGCTGCCGGGGTGCCGCTCGAACGCAACCAGGTCATAGCGGCTGAAGCGCCGCGCTACCTCGTCAAGGGAAATCCGCCCTTGCAGCGAAAGCACCTGCGCCCCGTAGCGAAACCATGGCAAATCCACCATCCTCATGCGCCCGGCGTGGTGCTTGGCGAAATAGTTGGCATAGGTCTCGTACTCGCTGAACTCGCTCGGGTCATCATCGCGCAGGACCGCCAGCACAGCCTCGATCCAGTCCCCGGAAGTGCCTGACTGCATGCGCTGCTTCAGATCGGCAACGGCTGCGGACTCCATTGGCATGTACTGCGCGATGGCCGAGCACGCCAGCACGGCCCGATGCCCCAGAAGGCGCTCGATCGTGTCGAAATAAGGCTCGTGCCGTTCCCGGGCCTTGGCGAACAATACACAGTCCCCGTCCCAGAACGGCGGCCGCCTCAGCATCACGGTGTCAGCGTCCCAGACGACATAGCGTTCCACAGCGGCCCAGCGCCCGTACTCCAGCTTCAGAAACTGCTGGAGATACCAGCCCGCGCGCCCCGGATGCCTGGGCAACCGCGACCGCACCCGGACCAAGGGCCAGTCAGGCAGCAGTTCCTCCTCAGCGATCAGATCCACACTGGCAGGGACCAGGGGCTTGAACAGTTCGACCTGCGCCCCCGGCACGATCACACGGATGGCCGATGGGTCACCATGACGACCAAGCCCATCCAGCGTCGCGCCAATAACCGGCAACAGGCTTTTTTCTGCCACCAGCACGTAGTGATTCAGGGGCTGCGTCAAAGAACGCTCCGCAAGCTGCGCAAGGTGCCCCCGGGTTTTTCCACGAGTTTGCGCAGAACCTCCAGACGCGACTTCAGTCGCCCCCGGTCCACATAGAAGCCGCGCCGGTCAAAGTCCACGTCGATACCGTGCCGCCTGAACACTTCGATGCATTCGCGGTTCCACTGGCCCTTGAGAATGCCCGTGTACACGTAGTCGATGACGGGGGACTGCCGCATCACGGCTTGCGCGACGCTGGCGTAGGTGCCGCCACGCGCGGCCCGCAAGGATCCGAACTTCTCAAACATCCAGCCGTTCTCCCACGGAGCGACCAGTTTGCACAGACGCGGCACGCGCCAGACAGCAGCCTGAGTGGACAGCAGGTAGCTGGCTGGCCGCCCGATCGTGACAAATTCGCCATCCAGAGGTTCGAAACTGGTGAATTGCGGCCCATGACGATTCAGGTATACGCAGGAGAGGTCAGCCGACCGGTCGAGCAGATCCATGGCGCGTTGGATCACATCCGTCCTGACAGGCGCGGTCAGGAAATAATCCTCCTGCATGTAGAGCACATATGGCGTGCGCATGCGGCTCAGGCCACGAATCAGGCATTCGCTCCAGGTCGGCCGGGCAGACTCGTCGGCAGGCCAGCACCGGGTCGGCAGAATCTGCAGCGCCCCGAACTGGTACGTTGCACGTTCGGTGTTTAAATGGATATCGCAGGCCTGCAAGTCGCCGCCATACCGCACGAAAAGCTCGAAGAAGGGCTGCCAAGCGTCCGCGAAGCCGTCGGAAGAGTTGACGAGAAGACTCAGTCGTTTCATGAGTGGGTAGAGTGAGAAGTCACGTTGAATCGGTTCTGGTTGAGCATCACGGAGCTGCTGGCCTCGTCGGATACGGCATAGACGAACTGCTCGCCACGCTCGTCCAGCAGACGACCCAGATACTCGCCCAGGAAGGCCAGCAGCGCGAACATCAATGCGCCCATGATCGACAAAGCCATCATGGCGAAGTCAGCCGCGCTCCATTGCCCCTGCGTATACAGCGCCGCCGCAAATCGCCACGCGCCGGTCATCGCACAGATGCCTGCCAGCAGCAACCCTGCGCCGGCCAGCCAGCGCAGGGGCCTGGTGGAATTGAACACCATGAGGCGCAGCGTTTCGCGCACCATCTCGGACAGGCCGGGTACCGGCGAACCAGGCCGCAGAAGGTAGTCATGGAACGCAGCAGGATACCCGGTTTTCTGCATTCGCACGAAAAGCTGATGATGATAGCGCCCCGCCTGCGTGACCGCGTTAACCGCGCGACGGCTCAGGCAGCGCAGCCGCGTTGCATCCGGCGGCAAGTCATATCCTATGCGCCTCAACAAGGCGTGAACACCGGGGTGCAGCAGGGCGTGCAGTGTCCCGCGCGTCTGCGGCGCGACTCCAATCACGATGTCGGTACCCGACCGACACAGTTGCACGACGTCGGCGATCACCGCGACGGGATCGGCCTCGGGCGAGAAGACAACCACGAAGTCGCCGATCGCGTTTTCAATAGCCGCCGAAACAGCCACGTCATCTGCAACCAGGGTGGCCAACCTCAGGTGGCGGATGGATTCCAGCTGCTTCATCTCAAGGCGCAGTTCCTGCTCAAGCCGCTCCATGCCGGGCTGCGTGACCACGATGAGCTCGAAATCCTCGAACTGCGCAGCCACACAGCGATGCGCTTCGCGCAAGACATCCAGAAAGCCGTCCCCGCGTTGGGGCCGCAGCGCCATTGCTAGCGTGACAAAAAGGGCATT
>CALRZF020000052.1:0-14737 GCA_943372585.1 Ramlibacter sp. 2FC
AAGCGCGCTTCGTTTCTAGCTCGCCGCGGCTGTCCGAGCGGAGCGCGCAGCGCGTAGCGAGTTCTGCGGCGCAACCCCGAATCGAGCACCGCAGTGGAGTTGGCGCAAAGCGCCAACCGCCGAAGTGTGAGCTCCCGCCGGGCACCGCCTGCCGCGAAGCCGCGAATGAGTAAACGCTACGCATAACGCTCAACGTCCACCAGCCTTCAACCTGGTATCCAACCGAGAAAACACCCGTCGCACATTCCCCTCATAAATCTGGTGCCTGTCATCAGCACTCAAAATCTTTGAAGCCTCGATATACCGCTTGGTGTCGTCGTAATAGTTGCCCGTGGTCGGGTCAATCCCGCGCACTGCCCCAATCATTTCAGAAGCAAACAAGACGTTCTTGACCGGGATCACGGTGTTGAGCAGATCAATACCCGGCTGGTGGTACACGCAGGTGTCGAAATAGATGTTGTTCAGCACATGGTCTTCCAGCAGCGGGCGCTTCATCTCCTGCGCCAGGCCCCGGAATCGGCCCCAGTGGTACGGCACCGCGCCGCCGCCATGAGGGATCAGGAACTTGAGCGTGGGGAAGTCCTTGAACAGGTCGCCCTGGATGCACTGCATGAAGGCCGTGGTGTCGGCGTTCAGGTAATGCGCGCCGGTGGTGTGAAAGCACGCATTGCAGCTGGTGGACACATGGATCATGGCCGGCAGGTCGTACTCCACCATCTTTTCGTAGATGGGGTACCAGTGCTTGTCGGTCAGCGGCGGGCTCGTCCAGTGACCGCCCGACGGGTCCGGGTTGAGGTTGATGCCGACCGCGCCATATTCCTTGACGCACTTTTCCAGCTCGGGGATGCAGGTAGCGGGGTCCACGCCCGGGCTTTGGGGCAGCATGGCCACGGGCACAAAATTGTCGGGGAACAGCGTCGACACGCGATAGCACAGCTCGTTGCAGATGGCGGCCCAGGTGCTGGACACATTGAAGTCGCCAATGTGGTGCGCCATGAAGCTCGCGCGCGGGCTGAACAGCGTGATGTCGCTGCCGCGCTCCCTCATGAGCTTGAGCTGGTTGGTCTCGATGCTCTCGCGCAGCTCGTCGTCGCTGATCTTCAGGTCGGCCGCTTTGGGCATGACAGAAGCGTCCTTGATGCCGGCAATCTGCTGGTTGCGCCAGGCCTCCAGCGCCTTGGGCGCCGTGGTGTAGTGGCCGTGGCAGTCGATGATGAGTGACATGTCTTCCTCTTTCCTTCTTTGATTCAATTCAGGCGGGCTCCATGCCCTGGCGCTGTTTGGCCGCCGCCGCGCCGGGCGCGGCCATGAAGTCCAGCATGGCACGGGCCTGGTCCGCGCGCTGCGCAGTGGCCGCAATACCCCCCGAAAACGTCGTGATGATCTGGATGGCGGCGGGCAACGCGCCCACGATGGTGATGCCGTCCACATGGATCAGCTCGCTGAGCTGCTGAAAGCCCAACGCCACCTCGCCACGCGCCACCAGCGTGCCCACAGGTACACCGGGCGGCGCCTGGACCATGCGCGGCTTGATCTGCTGCGCAATGCCCCAGCGCTCAAACAGCGCGGCCAGCGCCACGCCGCTGGGCCCGGTGGAATAGCTGACGCTGGGCGCGGCCAGCACGGCGGCGCGCACGGCATCCTCGTTGCTGATGTCCGGCAACGCGGCGCCTGCGCGCACCGCCACCGCCACGCCCGAGCGCACCAGGTCCACCCGGCTGCCCGGCTGCACATGCCCTGCCGCGGCCAGCTTGTCGATGGCGTCCGAGGCGAGGATCACCACGTCAAACACCTCACCCGCCTGCACACGTTTGGCCGCGTCCACGCCGCCGACAGATTCGATTTCAGCGCGCACACCCGACTGCTGCTCAAACGCCGCAGCCAGCTCGGCCAGCACCTGGCGCGTCGCCATGGACGAAATGCCCTTGATCACATTGCTCATGCGCTGATTGTGGGCACCGCCGCCGGTGGGTGGAAGGCATGCACCCCACTACCAGCTATAGCGTTTCGGCATAATTGCTACCAAGTTATTCAAACCGTCACCAACCCTGCATGGACCTCAAGCAGCTCGAATACTTTGTGCGCGTGGCCGAACTCGGCAGCTTTACCCGCGCCGCCATCGCGCTGGACGTGGCCCAGCCTGCGCTCAGCCGCCAGGTGCGCCTGCTGGAGGTAGAGCTGCGCCAGAACCTGCTGGCGCGCAACGGGCGCGGTGCCACGCCCACCGAGGCCGGCAAGCTGCTGCTGGAGCATGGCCGCGGCATTCTGCACCAGGTGGAGCGGGCACGCGAAGAGCTGGGCCGCGTGCGCGGCGCGCTGGCCGGACGCGTGGCCATCGGCCTGCCGCCCAGCGTGGCCAAGGTGATGACGGTGCCGCTGATCCGCGAATTTCGCCGCCGCATGCCCGAGGCCACGTTGTCCATCACCGAGGGCCTGTCCGTGGGCATGCAGGAATCCCTGGCCAACGGCCGGCTGGACATTGCCCTGCTGTACAACGCCACTGCATCCGCCGACACCGAAATCACCCCGTTGCTGGAGGAAGACCTGTTCCTGGTGGAGCGCCAGGCCAAAGCCACGCGCGCGAGCCCGCGGGCCGTGGCGCTGAAAGACATCGCCACCGTGCCGCTGGTCATTCCCAGCCGGCCCAACGCCATCCGCATGCTGGTGGAGTCTGGCCTGGCCAACCTGGGCCTGCGGCCGGACATTGCGCTGGAAATCGACGGCGTGGCCGCGATCCTGGAGCTGGTGGCCGACGGCGCGGGCAGCGCCGTGCTGTCGCGCAACGCGGTGGCCACCTCTGGCCGGCCCCAGGCCTTTGCGCTGCGGCCCATCACGCCGCGCCTGCGCACCAAGCTGTCCACCGCGGTCAGCTCGCAGCGGCCCGCCACGCTGACGCAAAAGGCCATGCTGGAGCTGATCCAGCAGACCGCGCGCGAATTGTTAGCGTAAGAACCAGAGCAGCAGGTTCAGCGTCACAAACGACGCAACCGTGGTGCCCATCTGCGCAGCAGCCGCAGGTCCGTCGTGCCCATGCTTTTGCGCCAGGATGGGATAGATGCCCAGCATGGGCACGGCGGCGAAAATCACCACGGCGATCTGCAGCTCGCGCGCCATCGGCGGCAATAGCCAGACGAACAACAGCACGGCCAGCGGGTGCAGCACCAGTTTGCCGGCGGCAATGACGGCCACATCACGCGCCATGCCACGCGCGGCCACGCCTGCCAGCGAGCCGCCGATGACAAACAGCGACAGCGCCGCGCATGACAGGGCCAGCAGGTCCACCGCGCGAGCCGCCGGCACCGGCAGGCGCCAGCCCAGCAACGAGAAGGCAAAGCCCACTGCAATGCCCCAGATCATGGGGTTGCGCACCAGGCCGGTTGCCGATTGGCCAAGCGCCTGGCGCCAGCGGGCGACACGGCTGACGGCGGTGCCGCCATGCCCGTCTCCCACATCGCTGTCGGCCAGCGCCAGCGCCAGCGGCAGCAGCAGGAAGTTTTCCACCACCATGGCCAGCGCCAGGCCGATGCCCGCGTTGACCGGCCCGAACACCTGCGCCACCAGCGGAAAGCCGATGAAGCCGCTGTTGGAGCACGACATGCCCATGCCCACAAACGCACTGGCCGACAGCGTCTTGCCCGCCATGCGGCGCGCCCACACCACGCCCAGCGCCATGGCCGTGAGCGAGCCCAGGGCATAGGCGGCCACAAATACCGGATTCAGCACCTCGGCGACAGAGCGTTGTGACAGCGCGTTGAACAGCAGCGCGGGCAATGCCAGGTTGATCACGAACTTGCCGAACACGCGCATGTCGGCACGCGCAAACAGGCCGGCGCGGGTGGTCAGGTAGCCCGCGGCAATGATCAGGTAGATCGGCCCGGTGATGGCCAGGATGGCTAGCATGCGCGCCGCAGCCTGCGTTCAGCGCTGGCGCTCAAGGCTTGCGGGCAGCCAGCAGCGCATCGGCATAGTCCTGCCAGCGCGCGCCCTTGTCCACCGCCTTGAATTGGCCCGCCGCCGCCTGGTCCGCCACCCACTGCTGCTTGTCGGCGATGGCACCGGCCATGAAGGGCTCAAACCCCGCTTCGCGCACGGTGTTGGCGGCTTCGCGCATTTCTTCCGCGCGGCGCTTGCCGTGCTGCACCACGCGGCTGAAGAAATAGGCGCCCTGCTGGCTCCAGTCGATACTGGGAAAGGTCTCCTGCAGCGTGGGCAGCACATGGTCTTCCACGCCATAGGCACGGGCCGTGGCATAACTTTCGATCACCAGCGCCTCCAGGCCCTTGATCATCACGCTGCGGCACATCTTGATGGCGCTGGCCACGCCCAGCTGGTCGCTGACGGCGCGGGCATCCATGCCCCAGCCCGTCAGCACGGCTGCCAAAGCCTGGGCCTCGGCGCCGCCCAGCAGCATGGGCACGCGGATGCCGTACGGGGGCACTGACGTCATGACGCCCGCTTCCACATACCGGCCGCCCGCCGCATCGATCAAGGCGGCAGCCTGCTGCTTGGTGCCGGGTGATGCGGAGTTCAGGTCCAGGAACACGGTGCCGGCGCGCAGGTGTTGCGCGGCCTCTTGCGCCACGGCCAGCGTGTTGGACGCCGTCACCGCGGAGATGATGAGGTCGCACGCGCCACACAGCTCGCGCATGGACGCCTGGGCCGTGATGCCGTGCTGCGCCGCATGGGCCAGTTCAGCGTCGCACGTCACGGGCGCGGCAAACTTCAGGTCCCACGCGCTCATGGCGGCCACACCGGGCTTGCCTTTCAGGCCGGTACTGAAGGTCTTGCCCACCTCGCCGTAGCCGATCAGGCCGATTCGCTCCAGTTGCATCGCACTAACCCACGTACTTCACCAGCCACAGCGAAATGGGCGGGAACACCAGCAACAAGGTCGTGCGGATCACGTCGCTCACCAGGAACGGCATCACACCCTTGTAGCTTTCGCCGATAGGTACGTCCTTGGCCATGCCGTTGACGACATACACGTTCAGCCCCACCGGCGGCGCCAGCAGGCCAAAGCCCACGGTCATCAGCACCATGATGCCGAACCAGATGGCCACCGATTCCTTGGGCATGCCGAAATCAAGCCCCATCACCACGGGGAAAAAGATCGGGATGGTCAGCAGGATCATGGACAGCTCGTCCATCACCGCACCCAGCACCACATAGAACAGCAGGATGCCCGTGACCACCATCACAGGCGCCACGCCCCAGCCCTGGATCACCGACGCCAGCTGCGCGGGCACCTGCGTGAGCGCCAATGCCGTGTTCATCATGTCCGCGCCGATAAAGATCATGAAGATCATGGCGCTGGCGGCCGCAGTGGCATAAAAGCAGTGCGCCACCTTCTGCAGCGTGAGTTCGCGCTTGAACAGCGCCGCCACAAACGTGGCCGCCGCGCCCACGCCTGCACCTTCGGTGGGCGTGAACAGGCCGCCGTAAATGCCGCCGAACACGATGATGAAGATGATGGCAATCGGCGCGATCGCCATCACGCCGCCCAGGGTCATGCGCGGGCGCTCTGCGTCCTGCTCGGGCGCGTGGCCGGGGAACAGCCGCACATAAACGGCAATGGCGATCAGGTAGCCGCACATGGCGATGATGCCGGGTATGGTGGCCGCGGCGAACAGCTTGGCAATGTTCTGCTCGGTCAGGATGGCGTAGATCACCAGCGGCACCGACGGCGGAATCAGGATGCCCAGCGTGCCGCCTGCGGCCAGCGTGCCGGTGGACAGGCGCCCCGAATAACCGTGGCGCTTCATCTCGGGCAAGGCCACCGACGTGATGGTTGCCGCCGTGGCGATGGATGAGCCGCAGATGGCGCCAAAGCCCGCGCTGGCCAGCACCGCCGCCATGGCCAGGCCGCCACGAAAGCGCGACATGATCACACTGGCAAACTGGAACAGCGCCTTGGAGATGCCGCCCTGGGTGGCAAAGTTGCCCATCAGGATGAACAGCGGGATCACCGACAGGTCGTAGCTTGCAAACCGGGCATAGGTCAGCCCGTTGAGGTTGTTCAGGAACGGGCCCATGCCCACCTGGTACAGGTAGCCAAACACACCGGCTATGAACATGGCAATGGCAATGGGCACGCGCACGGCCATCAGCACCAGCATGCAGGCGAAGATCAGGCCTGCCAACATGAGTGAAGTCATTGGCCCTTCTCCGCAAAATCACCAAAGCCGGTCTGCACCAGCGCAATTACCGCGGTCAGTACAAGCGGCGGCACCATGGCGGCGTAGACGATCCACTCGGGAAAGCCCAGCATCATGGTGGTGGAGTTGGAGCGAAAGGCGCTGATGCCACCCACCGCCGTGCGCCAGGCCAGCAGCACCATCACCGCGCCCAGCAGCAACGCGCCAAAGCGGTCCAGCAGGTCATTCGTGCGGGCCGAGGCGCGCGCCGTAAAGAAGTCCACGATGATGTTGTCGCGCTTGAGCTGGCACCACGGCATGAACAGCGCCACGGCGGCACCGGCCGCCGCAGCTGTCAGCTCGTAGTCGCCCACCAGCGTGGTGCCGATGGTGTTGCGCCCGATGAGGCTGACGCAGGTCACCAGGGTGATGGCCGTGAGGATCACGCCCGCCAGGATCGCGCAGAACCTGGCCAGAAGGGAAAGAACTTTCAATGGATGTCCACCGTGTTGTGTTTGGGTGTGGGCGGATTATCAGGGAATCACTTCTGGTATTTGGCGATCAGCGCACGGGCCTCCGACACCAGCTTGGCGCCGTCGATATTCTTGCCCTTCATTTCGGCAACCCAGTCGGTCTCTACCGTGGAGGCCGTACGGCGCCAGCGCTGCGTCTCGGCAATGTCCAGCGCCACGATGTTGTTGCCGGCCTTCACGGCAATGTCGCGGCCCACCTTGTCGCCGTCGTCCATGGCCTTGCCGAAGAACGCCGACGCTTCGATGCCCGAGTTGGCGTCAATCACCTTCTTCAGGTCAGCCGGCAGCTTGTCGTAGGCGGCCTTGTTCATCGAGAACGCAAACGTCTGGGTGTACAGGCCTTCCTTGCCGGCAAAGGTGGTGTGGTTCTTCACCAGCTCGGTCACCTTGAGCGACGGCGTCACTTCCCAGGGGATGGTGGTGCCTTCGATCACGCCCTTGGACAGCGCGTCAGTCACGGCCGGCACGGGCATGCCCACCGGGGTGGCGCCCAGCTTGGTCAGCATGTTGCTGATCACGCGCGAGCCGCCGCGGATCTTCATGCCGCGCAGGCTTTCCAGGCCGGTCACGGGCGTCTTGGTATGGAACAGGCCGGGGCCGTGTGTGTGCACGGCAATCAGCTTGACGTCCTTGAATTCGTCGGCGGCGTTCTTTTCCACGTATTCCCAGAATGCGCGCGACGACTGCTCGGCGCTGCCGCTCATGAAAGGCAGCTCGAACACTTCAGACTTGTTGAAGCGACCCGGCGTATAGCCCAGCACGGTCCAGGTGAAGTCCACCACGCCGTCGCGGGCCTGGTCATACAGCTGCGGCGGGGTGCCACCCAGCTGCATGGCATGGAACAGCTGCACCTTGATGCGCCCACCGGACTCTTTCTCGACCTTCTGGGCCCAGGGGATCAGCGCCCTGGCCGGAATGGTGGCCTGCTGCGGCAGCATCTGGTGCAGGCGCAGCGTCACGGTCTGCTGCGCCAGCGCGGAGCCGGCGGCGCCCACAGCGGCGGCGGCTGCTGCGGTCTTGAGGAAGTGTCTCTTGTTCATGGCTGTCTCCAGTTTCGGGTTGGGGTTGCGGCTGACGGATTGTGGGCCGCGGTCAAGGGCGGCGGAATGGGGTCGAACCTCTATCAGTTATCAAATTTTGGTATAGAAGGCAGCCTGTTATTCAGTCGGGCCGCCACGCGGTGTCCAGCGTCACGCTGCCCACCACGCGCGACACACAGGCGCAGATGCGGCTGTTGGCCTGGCGCTCGTGTTCGCTCAGGTACACGTCGCGGTGGTCGATCACACCGTCGACCGCCACCACGTCCATGGCGCACAGGCCGCATTCGCCGCGCCTGCAGTCCGACAGCGTCTGCACGCCCGCGCCTTCGAGCGCGTCCAGCAGGCTGCAGCCGGCCGGCACGGTGATGTCCAGAGCGTGTCGCGGGATCTGCACGCGAAAGGCCTGGGGCGCAAAGCGCCCGCTGCTGCCGAAGGTCTCGTAACGCAGGTCGGCCGCGGGCCGGCCTGAGGCCTCCCAGGCATGGCGCGCTGCGTCCAGCATGGGCGCGGGACCGCACAGATAGAGCTGTGCGCCGGGCGCAAGCGCCGCAATTTCGGCCGCGAAGTCAACGCGCGTTCCCACGCAGGTCTGCAGCGCGCCGCCCAGGCAGTTGCGCAGCGTATCCGCATAGGCCAGCTCGGCGTCGTTGCGCGCGGCGTACAGCATGCGCACCGCCGCACCGCGTGCAGCCAACGCACGGGCCATCCCCACCAGCGGCGTGATGCCGATGCCACCCGCCACCAGCAGGTAAGCCGGTGCGTCCCAGGCCAGGGCAAAGTGGTTTTGCGGCTCGCTCACACGCAGGCGGTCGCCGGCGGCCAGGCGCCACATCGCCAGCGAGCCGCCCTTGCCGTCATCCAGCCGCTTCACGGCAATGCGGTAGGCCTCGCCGTCCGGTTCACCCACCAGCGAATACGAGCGCGTCTGCGGCTGCCCACCGACCAGCACCTGCACCTGCAGGTGGCTGCCGGGCGCATGTGCCAAGGCGCCGCCGGTGGGGCGAATGGTGAACTCGCGCACCGTAGGGCTCAGGTCCACGGTGGATTGCACATGGGCGTCGGCCCAGCTCTGGCTGCTCTTCATGGTTCAGACTCGTTTGCGGATCAGGCGCACGCCGGGCATCTGGTCCAGGTCGTGGCTTTTGACGGCGTCGCGCAGGTTGCGCTGGGCAATGCGCGAATGCTCACGCATGATGGATTCGGCGCGCGCGCCCTCGCGCCGCTCGATGGCGTCCAGCACCTGCCAGTGCTGGTCCTGCGCCACGATGAGCATGTCGCGCGCCTGCGGCGAATTGGCCTGCACCACCACAAAGCCCGACGGCGACGCAAACGGCAGGCTGGCCACACGCTCCAGTTCGCGCACCATGAACGGGCTGCCCGACAGCTCGCCCAGCAGCGTGTGAAAGCGTCCGTTCAGCCGCACATAGGCCGAAAAATCCTCGTCGCTCAAAGCGGGGTTGCGCAGCACCGCGTCAATCTGCGCCAGGCATTCACGCGCTTCGCCCATCACCACCGGGGCCACACCGCGCTCGGCCGCCAGCCGGGCGGCCAGGCCTTCGATGGTGCCGCGCAGCTCGATGGCGTCGGCCACGTCGCGCTCGGAGAACGTGCGCACTGCATAGCCGCCGTTGGGCAGGCTTTCAATCAGGCCCTCCTGCTCCAGGCGCATCAGCGCGGCGCGAATCGGCGTGCGCGACACGCCCAGCTTTTCCACAATGCTCAGCTCGGCAATACGGGTGCCGCCGGGCAGCTCGCCGGCCAGGATCATTTCGCGCAGGCGCAGCTGGGCGCGCACTTGTGCGCTGTCGCCTGCCGCGGGAATGGCTTCCACAACGCTCATGCCACCCTCCGGATCGGGATCACCGGCGTGGGCGATTGTTCTTTGGCGACCATGCCGTCAATCAGCCTGCGCGCCCACATGGAGCCGGCGTCGATGTTCAGGTTGTAGAACTGGTGGTCGGGGTGGGCGTCCATGGCCTGCTGCTGCGCCTCCAGCACCAGCTCGTCTTCACGGAAGATGCTGGCCACGCCTTCGCGCAGCTGGTGCGTCAGGCGCTGCTCGTTCAGGCAGTAGTTGCGCGCAAACGCCCAGAAATAGTGGCAGGTGCCGTCGGTCTCAGGGCTGATGGTGTTGAGCACCATGCCGTTCACGCCGCGGGCGCGGTCGCTTTGCCTGGGGTCACCCTGATTGCCACCGGGCGGGATGGCGCCGGTGCCGGTCTCGGCCACGCCCACATCAATCACCACGGTGCACGGCGCCTCAAACCGGATGATCTGCCAGCGGTCCACCTTGCCTTCATAGCCCAGGCCCTGTTTGATCTGGCCGGCCCAGAACGGCGGCGCGTCAATGTTTTCCATCCAGCGGGTCACCGTGGCGGTGCGGTCGCCATGCGTGGCCACAAACGGCGCCTCGGCCACGGCCTGCTGGCCGATGCTGGAGCCGTGCACAAAGGTCTCGTGCGTCAGGTCCATCAGGTTGTCCACCACCAGGCGGTAGTCGCACTTCACGGTGATGAGCTTGCCGTCGCCGGCCCAGGCCGGGTCATGGTTCCAGTGCATGTCGGGCACCAGCGCCGGGTCGGCCTTGGCCGGGTCGCCGGGCCACACCCACACAAAGCGGTGGCGCTCCACCACCGGGTAGCTGCGCACACAGGCCGACGGGTTCAGCGTCTCCTGGCTGGGCATGTGGGTGCACCGGCCCTGGGCGTTATAGACCAGGCCGTGGTAGCCGCAGGTCACTTCATCGCCGTCCAGCCGCCCCATGGACAAGGGCAGCAGGCGGTGCCAGCAGGCGTCTTCCAGCACGGCCACGGTGCCGTCGGTCTTGCGGAACATCACCAGCTTCTGGTTGCACAGCGTGCGAGCCAGCAGCGTGCGGCCCACCTCCACGTCATAGGCGGCGGCGTACCAGGCGTTCAGGGGGAAAGCAGGTTTGGCGGTCTTCATGGATACGCAATGTATACATAAACCGATAAAAATCAAGAAAAACAGTCGAATTCAGTCGTCTATCAGCTATTCCTGTATTCAATAACAGCCTGATCCGGTGTTCTAACATTCGGCCTGAACTGCACAACCAGGAGACATTTCCATGACCCAGCTCCCCGCCCGCTACGACCACGTCGGCAGCTTTCTGCGCCCCGCCTACCTGCTGGAGGCACGCGAACAAAAAGCCAAGGGCGACATCACGCCCGAACAGCTGCGCGCGGTGGAAGACAAGGCCATCACCGAGATCGTGAAGTTCCAGGAGGACATCGGCCTCAAGAGCATCACTGACGGTGAGTTCCGCCGCACGTATTTCCACATCGACTTCCTGGAGCAGATCGGCGGCGTGAAGACCGATATCCCGGTCACCATCGTGCGCCCCGACGGCACGCAGGAACTGGCCCCGCCGGTGATGCGCGTGATCGACAAGGTGCGCCACGCCAAGGACATCCAGCTGGCCGACTTCAACTACCTCAAGAGCCAGGTCAGCGCCGGGCACACGCCCAAGGTCACCATCCCCTCGCCCACCATGCTGCACTTTCGCGGCGGGCGCGCGGGCATCAGCAAGGAGGCGTACCCCGAGCTGGACCCTGCGTTCTACGACGACGTGGCCAAGGCCTACGGCGACGAGCTGCGCAGCCTGGCCGCGGCAGGCTGCACCTATGTGCAGATGGACGACACCAACCTGGCCTACCTGTGCGACGACAAGATGCGTGAGGCCGCCCGCCAGCGCGGCGACGACCCCAACGAGCTGCCGCACCGCTACGCCGCGTTCATCAACAAGGTGGTCGCGCAAAAGCCCGCCGGCATGCTGCTGGCCATGCACCTGTGCCGCGGCAACTTCAAGAGCACGCACGCGGCAGCGGGCAACTACGAGCCCGTGGCCGAGGCGCTGCTGAAGGAAATGAACCTGGACGCGTACTTCATGGAGTACGACGACGACCGCTCGGGCGACTTCAAGCCGCTGCGCTTTCTGCCCAAGGGCAAGACCGTGGTGCTGGGCCTGGTCACCACCAAGTTCGGCGCGATGGAAAGCAAGGACGCGCTCAAGCGCCGCATTGACGAAGCCGCGAAGTACGCGCCCATGGAGCAACTGGCCCTGAGCCCGCAGTGCGGCTTTTCAAGCACGGTCCATGGCAACAACATTGCCGTGGAAGACCAGCGCAACAAGCTGCGCCTGGTGGTGGAGACGGCGCAGGAAATGTGGGGCGGTTGATTACGCCGGGGGCTTGAACGCCTTGCGCGCTGCCAGTGCCTTGGCCCGTGTGGCGCAGCCTTCGTAGTGGTCGTTGACCAGCCCCATCGCCTGCATGAAGGCATAGACGGTGGTGGGGCCCACGAAGCTCCAGCCGCGCTTTTTCAGGTCTTTGGAGATCGCCACGGATTCGGACGAGGTGGTGATGGCACGCAGGGCCTCGCGCGTGATGCGCTTGGGCCGCGTGGCCGGATCGGGTTCATGCCGCCAGAAATACGCCGCCAGCGAGCCGAATTCATCGCGCAGCGCGATAGCCTTCTGCGCATTGTTGATGGCCGACACGATCTTGCCGCGGTGGCGCACGATGCCGGCGTCAGCCACCAGGCGCGCCACATCGGCGTCGCCAAAGCGCGCCATCTTCTCGACCTCAAAGTTGGCAAAACCCGCGCGGAACCCCTCACGCTTGTTCAGGATGGTCAGCCAGCTCAGGCCGCTCTGAAAGCCTTCGAGGCAGATCTTTTCAAACAGCCGGCGGTCGTCCGCGACGGGAAAGCCCCATTCGCTGTCGTGGTAGTTGCGGTACACAGGCGTGGCCTGGCACCAGGTGCAGCGGGCCACGTGTTCGTCGTCGGCAAACAGGCCGTCGGGCAAGGTGGATGTCATGAGGGGGAACTCCTGCAGGCTTCAGTGGTCAGGCTCGAAAAGTCCAACGGAGCGGCGCTCGGCCAAGGCGCGGACGCGGCCACAGGCCGCAGCGAGCCGCCAGCGCTCACGAGACCGGCGACCTTGTCCAGCGACTCCAGGAACGCACGTTGTGGCACCAGGCAGCGGGAGCCATAGCCATGGAGTACGCCCATCAAGCTATCACGGGCACCTGCATAGTCCGCCAAGAAATCCTTCACCACTGACCCGGCGGCCTCAGGCGCGCCCGCGTGCGCAAACGGATAACGCCCGGCCAGATCCTGATTGAACCGCAGCGCCAGGGGTTGGTACAGACGGTGCCAGCGCGTGGCCTGAAGGTCGGCGCAAAGCCTCTGCAGCATCTCACCAAGGCGCCAGCGGTGGCGCGAGAAAAGGTCGTTGCCCAGCACCGCAGGTGAATCTGCGGCCAGCTTCTGGCGGCAATTGGCCGGCGTCAGCTGCGCCGCGCGGGCCATAAAACCGTGCAACCCGCCGACCTGCCCGTCATCGTCGCCCCGGGTGTAGCGGTTCAGTTCGTCCGCCGTCGCCTGCCAGTACGCCAACTGCGCTGAGGGCGAGGCAGAGCCGTCATCCACGGCGGAGGTACTGGCCAGCAGTTCCATAAACCCCTGCGCCTGCGCCGCCAGGAAACGCACACGATCCAGGTGCCGCACCAGGTAATCCTGCAGTACGGGCTGACTGCCCATCTGCAGCAAAGGTGCTTCGTCCGTGCCACTGGCACCCATGGGTATTGCACTTTCGGGTTGGTACAGCCGGCTGGCGTCGGCCAACGCATCCAGCCGCTGCAACTCAGCGGTAGCGCTTGCACGCGCGCACTGCACCGCCTGCGCGCCGCTGCAGGCCGAAGCCTGCGTCGCAGCCATACAGACCGGCACCGCGCCTATCCACGCCCAGCGCCGCAGCTGCCGCAGCCATCCATTCACCACAGTGCGCGGCAGCGCCGGGACAGGCAGGAAATTTCTCATGGCGGCATTGTCTCAGCCGGCCCGGACCACGGCCCGCACTGGGGCCGCATCGGGCAGAATCGGGCGAATGAATGAGCAGCACGTACTCCAGGCCATGCAGGCGATCCGCCAGTACCTGGCACGCTCGCCCAAGGCGGGCGACACCGTCCAGGGCATCCACAGCTGGTGGGTCGAATGGAGCGAACCCCTGCCTCACGTGGCCGTGACCGAACAGGCCCTGCAGCGGCTGGCCGCCGAGGGGCTGGTGGAGCAATGCGCAATGGAAGACGGCACCGGCGTGTGGCGCCTGCGCAAGACTGCGCCGGGCTGACAGCTCAGCCCGGCGAGGGCCCGCTGAGGCTCACTCCAGCTTGATATTGCCCTGCCTCACCACTTCGGCCCAGCGCTTGGCCTCTTTGGCAAAGAACAGGTCCTGCTCCGCGGAAGCCATGGTCACCACCTCCGCGCCCTGGCCCGCCAGCTTGGCGCGGATGTCGGGGCTGCGGATGACCTTGATGAGTTCGGCATTCAGGCGCTGCACAACGGCCTGCGGCGTGCCCTTGGCCACCAGCATGCCCTGCCAGGTGCCCGATTCGAAACCTGCAATGCCCTGCTCCTGCAGCGTGGGCACGTTGCCGATCAGTGGCATGCGCGTGGCCTTGGACACACCCAGCAGCTTGAGCTTGCCGCTTTGCACGTGCGGCAGCGTGGCCAGCATGCCGTTCATAAGCACCTGGGTCTGGCCACCGATGGTGTCGCTGACCGCCTGCGCACCGCCCTTGTAGGGGATGTACTGCCACTTGGCATTCGTCGCACGCTCCACGGCCACGCCGGCCAGGTGCGGCGCGCTGCCAATGGCGGTGACGGCAAAGCTCAGCGGCTTTTGCTGAGACAGCGCGACCAGTTCCTTCAGGTTGTTGGCGGGCACCGACGGGTGCACCACCAGCAGGTGCGGCGAATAGGCCAGCATGGTCACGCCGCGCAGGTCCTTGGCGGGGTCGAACGACAGCTTGGTATAGACCGACGGGCTGATGGCCAGCGCACCGGTGTCGCACAGCAGCAAGGTATAGCCGTCAGGCGCTGATTTGGCCACCAGGTCGGCGCCCAGGTTGCCGTTGGCACCGGCCTTGTTGTCCACGATCACCGGCTGACCCAGTGCGTCAGATAGCGGCTGGCTGATGGCGCGCGCAATGATGTCCGACGAGCC
>CALRZF020000053.1:0-14644 GCA_943372585.1 Ramlibacter sp. 2FC
GCGGCGATCACCCCTGGGCGGCGCTGGCGCAGCTGGACGCCGGCAGCTGGCATTCACGCGCCCATGCGGGCGAGCCCCTACCCACGCTGCAAAACCTGGCCCGCTTTTGCCTGGCCAATGGCTACCACCTGAACATCGAGATCAAGCCCACCCCCGGCCTGGAGCGCAAGACCGGCGAGGTCGTGGCGCAAGAGGCGCAACGCCTGTGGCAGGGCCAGGCCGTGCCGCCGTTGCTCACGTCATTCCGGCCCGAATCGCTGGAGGGCGCGCGCAGCACCGCGCCCCAGCTGCCGCGCGGCCTGTTGCTGGACACGCTGTGGACCGGCTGGCTGGAAACCGCGCTGGCGCTGGAATGTGTGGCCGTGGTGTGCAACCACGCGTTGTGGGACGCCTCCAGCGTGACGCAGGCGCGCAGCGCCGGCCTGCGCCTGCTGAGCTACACCGTCAATGACGAATGGGCCACCCAGCGGCTGATCGACCTGGGCACGGACGGCATCATCACCGACCGGGTCGATCTGTTCAGCCCCGCCTGATGCGCGCCTAGCGGATATCGCCGGCCAGCGATGCCAGCGTCTCCGGCGGGATGGCCATGTGGGCCGGGTAGTTGCGGTGGTCGCAGCCCAGCTTGACGCTGGCACCGGCCTTGACGGCTGCGCACATGGGCGGCGTCAATTCAAACCGCACAAAATGCACCGCGGAGGTTTTCTCATCGTTCTCCCGGTCCAGGTCTTCATCGGCAATCGCGTACACGCGGTCATGTCCTTCGACCTCGACAAACATGCGGTCCTCCACCCCGATCAGGCGCGCCAGCTCGCGGCGGCGCTCGTTCTCGTCCGGGTATTCGATCATCATCGTGGCCTTCCAGTTGCTGCCGTCGGGCATCAATGGCGCATAGGCTTCGATCTCTTGCTCAATGCCCTCTTCTTCAAAGATCTTTTCTATGCGCAGCATCTCCTGAATCTGGTAGCGGATGCTGGTCTCGCTTTCAAACTGCAGCGTGATGTGCTCGCCCAGCCCCACGCTGCGCAGCTTGCGGTGGGCAATGACCTGCGCCTTGTTTTCCTTGCGGTACTTGCTGTAAGCCTCCAGCGTCATGAGGCTGTCGCGCGTGATTTTTCCGGTGAGTTGCATGGTTGATCGTCTCTTTAACGGATGCCGTACGCCATGCGCACCAGCGTCAGCGGGTGGGCCAGCGTGGGGTTGCCCAGCTGGTTCACTTCAAAGCCCTGCGCAATGTGGTGGCCGCCCAGCGGGCAGTCGGAGCTGATGTAGTCGGGAACACCACCGTCGCCGTTGCCCGAGCCGGGATGGTCGGCCATCTTCTTGAACAGCGGCTTGCCGATCTTCATGGCCATGGGGTGGTAGGCCTTCTTGACGCCAAAGGTGCCCGCGTGGCCCGAGCAGCGCTCGTTGGTCTGCACCCAGGTCTGCGGAATCATCTTCAGCATTTCCTCGGTTTTCTTGCCGATGTTCTGCACCCGGCCGTGGCACGGGATCTGGTAGCTGATCTTGCCCAGCGGTTTCGTAAATTCAGTCTTCAGCAGCCCGTCGCGCTTGCGCTGCATCAGGTACTCAAACGGGTCCCACATGGCGTCTTTCACCAGTTGCACATCGGCGTCGCCGGGGTACATCAGCGGCAGTTCCTGCTTGAACATCAGCGTGCAACTGGGCACCGCGCTCAAGATGGCAAAGCCGTCCTTGGCGTACTTCACCAGCACCGGAATGTTGGCTTCCTTGGACGTGTTCACTGAATCCAGGTCGCCCAGCTCCAGCTTGGGCATGCCGCAGCACTTCTCTTTTTCGACCAGCACGTACGGGATCTCGTTGTGGTCCAGCACCTTCAGCAGGTCGTGGCCGATGCCGGGCTCGTTGTAGTTGACGTAGCAGGTGGAATAGATCGCTACCTTGCCGGGCGTCTTGGCGCCGTCGCGCACGGCGTATTCTTTCGAGCCCGCAGCGCCCGAGCGGAACTTGCGGGTGGCCAGTTCGGGCAGCCAGGCGTCCTTGTCTACGCCCAGCACATCTTCCATCACGCCGCGGGCAAACTTGGTCTTGTTGACCGCGTTCGCCACCTGCACCACCACGGGTATGCCGGCAAACTGGCCATGCACGTCGGTGGACGCCAGGAATTTCTCCCCTGCCTTGACCTCGCCCTTCTTGAACTTGATGGCCTTGGCGCGCAGCATGGTGTGGGGGAAGTCCAGGTTCCAGGGGTGCGGCGGCACATAAGGGCACTTGGTCATGTAGCACAGGTCGCACAGGTAGCACTGGTCCACCACCTTCCAGTAGTCGGGCTTGTCCACGCCGTCGACTTCGCCGGTCTTGCTTTCGTCCACCAGGTCAAACAGCGTGGGGAACGCTCCGCACAGGCTCACACAGCGGCGGCAGCCGTGGCAGATATCAAAGATTCGCTCCAGCTCATGGAACGCCGCGTCTTCGTTCCAGAACTCGGCGTTCTTCCAATCCAGGGGGTGCCGTGTGGGGGCTTCCAAGCTGCCTTCGCGTGCCATGGCTGTCTCTTTCTTGTGTCGCGTGGGTGGCTGATGTTGTGCATTGGGCACTGCACGCAATGCCCAACACACATAACCAGCGGGGCTTAATCCACCAGCTCGTTCAACGCCTTCTGGTAACGGTTGGCGTGCGAACGCTCGGCCTTGGCCAGCGTTTCAAACCAGTCCGCCACTTCGTCGTGGCCTTCTTCGCGCGCGGTCTTGGCCATGCCTGGGTACATATCGGTGTACTCGTGCGTCTCACCGGCCACCGCGGCCTTCAGGTTGTCGCGCGTGGGGCCGATGGGCAAGCCGGTGGCAGGGTCGCCGCATTGCTCCAGCCACTCCAAGTGGCCATGGGCATGGCCGGTTTCGCCTTCGGCCGTGGAGCGGAACAGCGCCGCCACGTCGTTCTGGCCTTCAACGTCGGCCTTGTTTGCGAAATACAGGTAGCGACGATTGGCCTGGGATTCACCGGCGAATGCGGCTTTCAGGTTCTCTTCCGTCTTGGAGCCTTTGAGTGCTGCCATGGGATATCTCCTTCGTGGGTTGAACAAATTGACTCGGACGCCTTGAACACCGGGGGGTCAAAGACCCATGCAGGGTAGTCCTGTTAGAGCCGCCCGTCTAATTGGCTGCATCAATTCACTGCATGGAATATGACTATCGCAGCGATAGTATTGATAATGGTTCTCAATAACCCAGCTCAGCACCGCTGGACGGCAGTTTGGAGGGTCAACAGAATTACGTTATAGTAAATCCGTTACGCAATAGTAAATTGCCAAGCCTTCAAGGAGACACCATGGCCGCCGTCCTCAAAGACCCCGCCGCGCTGCCCGCGCCCGCCCCCATCCACCAGCTGCACCACTACGCCTACCGCGCGAAAGATGCCGAGGAAACCCGGCACTTTTACGAAGACATCCTGGGCCTGCCGCTGTACCACATCATCCAGAGCGATGTGGTGCCCAGCACGGGCGAATACTGCCCGTACACGCACTTCTTCTTTCGCCTGCAGGACGGCTCGTTCATCGCGTTTTTTGACCTGGGCAATGACGAAGCCGCCCTGCCCTCGCCCAACACGCCGCTGTGGGTCAACCACATCTCGTTCCGGGTCGACTCCGTGCAGGCGCTGGAAGACATGAAGGCCCGGCTGGAAGCGCACGGCATCGAGGTGCTGGGCATCACCGACCACCACATTTTTGACAGCATCTATTTCTTTGACCCCAACGGCGTGCGCCTGGAGCTGACCGCCCAGCGCGCGGATGAATTCCAGATGCTGCAGGAAAGCAAAACCGCCCACGCACGCCTGCGCGAGTGGACCGCCCGCAAGGAACAATGGCGCCGCGACCGCGCCGAAGGCAAGGCGGCCGAGCCGCTGAAGCCCCAGCAGAACGACCGCCCGGAATTTGCCGCCAAGAAGTAAGCCCATGCCGACCAGCTACGCGAAGACCTCGTTCAGCAACAGCTACGAATTCACCCAGGGCAGCGGCTACGTGCTGCCCGAATACCCGTTTGTCGCGCCACCCGAGATCGCCACGGGCCAGCCCGGCCACAGCCCCATCGTCATCGTGGGCGGCGGCATCACCGGCCTCACGCTGGCGTGTGCGCTGGCCAGCTACGGCGTGGCCGCCGTGCTGCTGGACGAAGACAACACCGTGGGCGTCAAGGGCGCGTCGTCGCGCGGCATCTGCTACACGCAAAAGTCGCTGGAGATCTTTCACCGCCTGGGCGTGTACGAACCCATCGCAGCCAAGGGCATCCGCTGGAGCGTGGGCCGTACCTTTGCCGGCGAAGACGAGGTCTATTCGTTCGACCTGAAGCAGCAAAGCGCCTACAACCTGTCGACCCAACCCCCGTTCATCAACATCCAGCAGTTTTATATAGAGGCCTTCCTGGTGGACCGCGTGCAGCAGCTGGGCCATGTGGACATCCGCTGGTGCAACCGCGTCACGGCGTTTGAGCAAAACGCAGACGGGGCCACGTTATCGGTCACCACACCCGCGGGTGACTACCAGCTGCGCGCCGACCATGTGATTGATGCCACCGGCTCTCGCAGCCCGTTTCGCACCTGGTGCCGCGCATCCGTCACCGCCAAAAAGGGCGACGACCGCTGGTGCATTGCCGACGTGCGCTTTACCAAACACCCGCCGGTGGAGCGCCACACCTGGATCGAGGCGCCCTTTAACGACAACCGCGCGGTGTGGCAGCACCTGATGGGCGACGACGTCTGGCGCATTGACTACCAGATGGCGCCCGACGCCGACCCTGCGTACGTGAGCCGTGAAGACGTGGTGCGCGAGCGCCTGGCGCGCCAGTTTGGCCCCGATTGCGGGGTAGAGATCGTGTGGGTGGGGCCCTATGCCTACCGCAGCGAATGCATTGACCAGATGCGCCATGGCCGCGTGTTCTTCATGGGCGATTCGGCCAAGGTCGTGAGCCCCTTTGGCGCGCGCGGCGGCAACACCGGCATCGCCGACGCCGACAACCTGGCCTGGAAGCTGGCCGCCGTCACGCAGGGCCGGGCCGCCCCGGCGCTGCTGGACAGTTACCACCAGGAACGCCACGAAGCCGCCACGCAAAACGTGCTGGTCACCAACCGCACCGCCCGCTTCCTGCGGCCCGCCGACGGCATGGAACGCGTGTTCCGCAACGCCGCCATCGGCCTGGCCAAGCAGCACCTGTTTGCGCGCCAGTTCGTCAACACGGGGCGCATGGCCATTGCCAACCCCTACACGCAGTCAGGTGCATGCGACACCACCGGCGGCCTGCCGGTGCAAAACGTGGCCCTGCAGTGGGCCGACGGCAGCACCGGCACGGTCAATGAGCTGCTGCAATGGGCCGACGGCCAGCTGCTGGTGCTGGCGTTTGGCGACCTGAGCCGCGACGCGCTGCAACGGCTGAAGGCGCTGGCCCAGACCGCCCCGGTGCGCTGTGTGCAGGTGCTGGACGCCACCGCGCGCGCCGGCGCCACCGAGCACGTGCGCGATCCGCAGGGGCACCTGCAGGGCGCCTGCCATGTGTTTGGCCACGCCTGGGCGCTGGTGCGGCCCGACGCGTACGTGGCCGCCACGGGCGAGAGCATTGATGCGTCGCTGGTGCACGCCGTGGCCCGGTCGCTCGGCGCCCCGCACAACCTGGAGGCCACCGCATGAAAACCGCCCTGAACCTGCAGGACGCAGACGGCTTTTACGAGCAACTCATGGACGCGCACACCGGCCTGAGCCGCGAACAGTCAGAGCTGTTCAACGCCCGGCTGATCCTGCTGCTGGCCAACCAGGTGGGCGACGCCAAGGTGCTGCGCGAATGTATAGAGGCGGCGGGCAGAACAGACTGAGGGCTTTGGTATTCTCGGAGCCATGTACAACAGGGGCTCCCCATGATTCTGGTGACTGGTGGCTGCGGCTTTATCGGCTCGGCGTTCATTCTGGAATGGCTGGCCACCCAGAATGAGCCCGTGGTCAACCTGGACCTGCTGACGTATGCAGGACATCTGGGCAACCTGCGCAGCGTTGAATCACACAGCAGCTACCACTTTGCCCGCGGCGACATCGCCGACACCGCGCTGGTCACCCAGCTGCTGCAGACGCACCGCCCGCGCGCGGTGGTGCACTTCGCGGCTGAATCGCATGTGGACCGCTCCATTGCCGGGCCAATGGCATTCACACAGACCAACGTGGTGGGTACGCTCAAGCTGCTGGAAGCCGTGCTGGCGTGGTGGAAGGCGCTCCCGCCTGAGCAAGCCGCTGCCTTCCGCTTTCTCAACGTGTCCACGGATGAGGTCTATGGGTCATTGGGCCCACACGACGCCGCCTTCAGCGAACAGCACCGCTACGAGCCCAACAGCCCCTATTCAGCGTCCAAGGCCGCGGCCGACCACCTGGTGCGTGCCTGGCATCACACTTACAAGCTGCCCACCCTCACCACGCACTGCTCCAACAACTACGGCCCGCGCCAGTTTCCTGAAAAGCTCATCCCGCTGGTCACACACAACGCGCTGAACGGCAAACCCCTGCCCGTGTACGGCGACGGCCTGCAGGTACGCGACTGGCTGCACGTCAACGATCACTGCGCCGCGCTGCGTGCGGTGCTGGCCGGCGGCACACCGGGCGACACCTACAACATCGGCGGCAGGTCCGAACGGACCAATCTGGCCGTGGTGGGCGCCATCTGTGAAACGCTGGACGCGCTGCGCCCGCTGCCCGGCGGCGTCCCGCATGCGTCCCTGGTAACGCACGTGACCGACCGGCCGGGCCACGACCGCCGCTACGCCATAGACGACCGCAAGCTCGAAAGCACCCTGGGCTGGAAACCCACAGTCGCCTTTGAGGATGGCATCCGCCAGACCATTGCCTGGTACCTGGACAACGCCGACTGGGTGGCTTCGGTCACCAGCGGCAGCTACCGCCAGTGGGTGGAACAGCAATACCCCCGACCACCAGCCGGCCTGTTGGCATGAAAGTCCTGCTGCTGGGTGGCAACGGCCAGGTGGGTTGGCAGCTGCGCCGTAGCCTGGCGCTGGTGGGTGAGGTCATGGCACCGCCGCCGCGCACCGAAGGCGGTCCGGACCTGGCAGACCCCGACAGCCTGCGCGCTGCGCTGCGTGCCGTGCAGCCGGGCCTGATCGTCAACGCCGCGGCCTACACAGCCGTAGACCGGGCCGAAGACGAACCGCAACAAGCCCACGCGGTGAACGCTACCGCCTGCGAAGTGATAGCCGCCGAGGCCCAGCGCACCGGCGCCTGGGTCATCCACTATTCAACCGACTATGTTTACGACGGCAGCGGTGACCAGCCCTGGACAGAAACCAGCCCTACCCACCCGCTGGGCGTGTATGGGGCCAGCAAGCTGGCCGGCGACCTGGCTCTGGCCCAGGGCTGCAAGCGCCACCTGATTCTGCGCACGAGCTGGGTGTTTGACACCTGGGGCAGCAACTTCCTGAAAACCATCCTGCGTGCTGCCGCCACGCGCCCAGCGCTGACAGTGGTCAACGACCAGTGGGGTGCACCCACACGCGCCGCACTGATTGCAGACGTGACGGCTCACGCCGTCTTGCGATTGCAGCGCGACGCGCGAGCCGACAGCCTGGCCGGCGTGTATCACCTGGCAGCCCAGGGCGGCACCAGCTGGCATGGCTACGCACAGCTGGCGGTGGCCGAGGCCCACGCGTGCGGCATGAAATTGCAGGCCACGCAAGACAGCGTAAAGCCGATACCCGCCGCCAGCTACCCCACACGTGCCGCACGCCCGGCCAATTCGCGCCTGTGCACCGACAAGCTGCACAACACCTTTGGCATCCAGCTGCCGCCATGGGAAGATGGCGTGCGCGCCGTGGTGGCCGAGCTGGCCGCCCCACCCTTGCTGACCCACTGACCATGCCCACAGCCCATCCAGCCATCCCAAACCAGCGCAAAGGCATCATCCTGGCCGGCGGCGCCGGCACACGCCTGCACCCGGCCACGCTGGCCATCTCCAAGCAGTTGCTGCCAGTTTTTGACAAGCCCATGGTCTATTACCCGCTGGCCACACTGATGCTGGCCGGTATACGCGAGGTGCTGCTCATCAGCACGCCGCAAGACACCCCGCGGTTTGAACAGCTGCTGGGCGACGGCAGCGCCTGGGGCATGCACATCCAGTACGCCGTGCAGCCCCGCCCCGAAGGCCTTGCCCAGGCCTTCATCATTGGCCGTGAATTCATCGGTGGCGGGCCCAGCGCGCTGGTGCTGGGTGACAACATCTTCTTCGGCCACGACCTGGTGCGGCTGCTGAATGACGCACAGGCCCAGCAAGGCGGTGCCACCGTGTTTGCCTACCATGTGAAAGACCCTGAGCGCTATGGCGTGGTGGCGTTTGATGAAAAAGGCCGTGCGGTTTCCATTGAGGAAAAACCCACGCAACCCAAAAGCAATTGCGCTGTCACGGGCCTGTATTTTTACGATGCACAGGTCTGCGACATTGCGGCGTCGCTCAAACCGTCCGCGCGCGGCGAACTGGAAATCACCGCAGTCAACCAGCATTACCTCGCGCAGGGGCAACTGCATGTGCAGACCATGGGCCGGGGCTTTGCCTGGCTGGACACCGGCACCCATGAGAGCCTGCTGGAAGCCTCGCAATTCATCCACACACTGGAACGACGCCAAGGCCTGAAGGTCGCCTGCCCCGAAGAAATCGCGTGGCGCAACCGCTGGATCACCACGGAGCAACTGCTGGCGCTGGCCGCCCCGCTGGCCAAGACCAGCTATGGCGAATACCTGCGCGCACTGGCCGGCGAAACGCCATGAAGGTCACGCCCACCCGCCTGCCCGAGGTGCTGCTGCTGGAACCACGCGTGTTTGGCGACAGCCGCGGCTTTTTCCTGGAAAGCTGGAACCGCAAAACTTTTGCCGCCGCCACCGGCCTGGACCCGGCGTTTGTGCAGGACAACCATTCGCGCTCGGCCCAGGGCGTGCTGCGCGGCCTGCACTACCAGATCGACCAACCCCAAGGCAAGCTGGTGCGCGTGGTGTCTGGCCGCGTGTTTGATGTGGCGGTGGACATGCGCCGCTCGTCCCCGCGCCTGGGCCAGTGGGTGGGCGTGGAGCTGAGCGCCGACAACCAGCACCAGCTGTGGGTACCGCCGGGCTTCGCGCACGGCTTTGTGGTGCTGTCTGAGCACGCCGACTTTCTGTACAAGGCCACCGATTACTACGCCCCCGAACATGAGCGCGCGCTGGCCTGGAACGACCCCCATGTGGGCGTGCAGTGGCCGCTGGGCGAATTGCCCGCAGCGCCCACTGTGTCTGCCAAGGACGCCGCCGGCCTGGCCTGGGCCGATTGCCCGCTGTTCAGCTGAGCCACCCCCCGGGGCCTAAAATTCAGGCCATGAGTGAAACCCCCCTGCAACCCGGCCTGAACGGCCTGTCCAAATCCTTTGAACCCGCCGCCCTGGAAGCCCACTGGGGCCCCGAATGGGAACAACGCGGCTACGCCGCAGCTGGCCACCGCGGCACCGGTGCCGCCAAGGAAGGCGAACCGTCTTTTTCCATCCAGCTGCCACCGCCCAACGTCACGGGCACGCTGCACATGGGGCATGCGTTCAACCAGACCATCATGGACAGCCTCACGCGGTACCACCGCATGCGGGGCTTCAACACGCTGTGGGTGCCGGGCACCGACCATGCCGGCATTGCCACGCAGATCGTCGTAGAGCGCCAGCTGCAGGAGCAAAAGGTCAGCCGCCACGACCTGGGCCGCAAGAACTTCGTCGCGCGCGTGTGGGAATGGAAAGAAAAGTCGGGCAACACCATCACCACGCAAATGCGCCGCATGGGCGACAGCGTGGACTGGCAGCACGAATACTTCACCATGGACCCAAAACTGTCGGGCGTGGTGACCGAGACCTTCGTGCGCCTGTATGAGCAGGGCCTGATCTACCGCGGCAAACGTCTGGTCAACTGGGACCCGGTACTCAAGACGGCCGTGAGCGACCTGGAGGTGGAAAGCGAAGAGGAAGAAGGCTTCCTCTGGCACATCAGCTACCCACTGGTGGACGGAAGCGGCGCGCTGACGGTGGCCACCACCCGCCCTGAGACCATGCTGGGCGACGTGGCCGTGATGGTCCACCCCGAAGACAAACGCTACAAGCACCTGATCGGCCAGCTGGTGCAGTTGCCTTTGTGCGACCGCAACATCCCGGTGATTGCAGACGACTACGTGGACAAGGCCTTCGGCACCGGTGTGGTGAAGGTCACACCCGCGCACGACAACAACGACTATGCCGTGGGCCAGCGCCACCAGCTGCCGATGATCGGCGTGCTGACGCTGGACGCGGCCATCAACGACAACGCGCCCGCAAAATACCGCGGCATGGACCGCTTTGTGGCGCGCAAGGCGGTGGTGGCCGACCTGGAGGCCCTGGGCCTGCTGGTGGAAACCAAGAAGCACAAGCTCATGGTGCCGCGCTGCGCACGCACCGGCCAGGTCATTGAGCCCATGCTGACCGACCAGTGGTTTGTGGCCATGACCAAGGTGAGCGAGCAGGACCCCACGGGCAAGAGCATTGCGCAAAAGGCGATCGACGCCGTGCAATCAGGTGAAGTGAGCTTTGTGCCCGAGAACTGGGTCAACACCTACAACCAGTGGATGAACAACATCCAGGACTGGTGCATCAGCCGCCAGCTATGGTGGGGCCACCAGATCCCGGCCTGGTATGACGAAGACGGCAAGGTGTATGTGGCGCGAGATGAAGCCGAGGCGCAAGCCAAGGCGCCCGGCAAAAAGCTCACGCGCGACGAAGACGTGCTGGACACCTGGTATTCGTCGGCCCTGGTGCCCTTCTCGACCATGGGCTGGCCCCAGGTGGATGACAAGCCCACCAGCGACTACAACCTGTACCTGCCCAGCACGGTGCTGGTCACGGGCTACGACATCATCTTCTTCTGGGTGGCCCGGATGATCATGATGACTACGCACTTCACCGGCCGCGTGCCGTTCAAGCATGTGTACATCCACGGCCTGGTGCGTGATTCGCACGGCAAGAAGATGAGCAAGTCCGAGGGCAACGTGCTGGACCCGGTGGACCTGATTGACGGCATCTCTTTGCCGCCGCTGCTGGACAAACGCACCACCGGCCTGCGCAAGCCCGAAACTGCCCCGCAAGTGCGCAAGAACACTGAAAAAGAATTCCCTGACGGCATACCGGCCTACGGCGCGGACGCGCTGCGCTTCACCTTTGCCGCGCTGGCCAGCCTGGGTCGCAACATCAACTTCGACCCCAAGCGCTGCGAGGGCTACCGCAATTTCTGCAACAAGCTGTGGAACGCCACGCGCTTTGTGCTGATGAACTGCGAAGGCCACGACTGCGGCCTGAAGGACCACACCAAGGAAGAATGCGCGCCCGGTGGACCGTTCCACGGCTACATGCAGTTCAGCCAGGCCGACCGATGGATCTCGTCCATCCTGCAAAAGACCGAGGCCGACGTGGCCAAGGGCTTTGCCGAATACCGGCTGGACAATGTGGCCAACGCCATCTATGACTTTGTGTGGAACGAGTTCTGCGACTGGTACCTGGAAATCGCCAAGGTGCAGATCCAGACCGGCACCGAGAGCCAACAGCGTGCCACCCGCCGCACGCTGATCCGTACGCTGGAGGCCATCCTGCGGCTGGCGCACCCGGTCATCCCGTTCATCACGGAAGAGCTGTGGCAGAAGGTAGCCCCGGTGGCTGGCCTGCCGGGCGAATCGGTCAGCATCGCCCGCTACCCCGAAGCGCAGCCGCAAAAAATCGACGAAGCGTCCATTGCCCACGTGGTCAAGCTCAAATCGCTGGTGGACGCCTGCCGCAACCTGCGCGGTGAGATGAATGTGTCGCCCGCCACCAAGCTGCCGCTTTACGTCGTTGGCGACGCCGACTTCATGCGCAACGCAGCGCCCGTGCTGCAGGCGCTGGCCAAGCTCAATGAAGTGAAGGTGTTTGACGACGAGGCCGCCTGGGCCACAGCCGCGCAAGCCGCGCCCGTGGCAGTGGTGGGCGAGGCCCGCCTATGCCTGCACATGGAAATTGACGTGGCCGCCGAAAAAACCCGCCTGGGCAAGGAGGCCGCGCGCCTGGAGGGCGAGATCACCAAGGCCAACGGCAAACTGTCCAATGAAGCCTTTGTGGCCAAGGCACCGCCGGCGGTGATCGAGCTGGAGCGCAAGCGCGTGGCCGACTTTGCCGCCACGCTGGCCAAGGTGCAGGACCAGCTGGCACGGCTGGGCTAAGCCGCCGTATCCGCCTCAGCGAATGATGAACTGAGGCTCTGTCGCGCGGCCCGCACCGCCGCCGGCAGGCTCCAGTTCCATCGGCGCGCTGGTCAGTGAATCGAGCGTGCTCATGCGCGTGGCGCTTAGCGCTTCATGCACGCGGTGGGCCACGTACCAGCTGGAACGCAAGCGCGCCTCGCGCGTGTGCGAGCCGATGCGCGGCGTAAGGAACAGGTTCTCACGCTCATGCAGCGGTGTGCCGCGCGACGCAAACCCGGCTTCGGCACCGTCCAGCATGCACGCCTCAATGCGGCCGTCGCTCAGGGCCTGGGCAAAGGCATGGGGCTCAAACAGGGCCGAGCGGCTGATGCCCGTCCACAGCTGGCCGGGCTTGCAGTGGGCCAGCACCTTGTCGTTGATGAAGCCCTGGTAGCGCGACGCGTACATAACCTGCACCGACACACCGTCAGACCGCGCCATCAGGTCTGACAGGCTCACCGGCTGCACACCCAAGCGCTGCCAGATGGGGGCGGTGTGATGGACGGCGGGGTCATAGCCGACCAGACGGGCACCGAGCGAGGTGAGCATGAGCGCCAGCGCATGGGCGGCCGGGGCCAGCCCCAGGATGCCCACCACGCTGCCGTTGATCTCGCGGCCCAGGCGGATGTCGGCATGGCGGTCGCCAATGAGGGCCGAGCCAATGCCGCGGCGGTACAGCAGCAACAGGCTGGCAAGAAGGTACTCAGCGTTGGAGCGCACGGTGGCCGTGCTGGCCTGAATGACGCGGATGTGCCGGTCGCGGCAGGCTTCCAGGTCGGTATTGTCGGTGCCCACATGCATACGGGCCACAGCGCGCAGGCGCGGCGCAAAGTCGATGAATTCGCGGGTCACGGCCACCTTGCGCGGCAAGACGACGGCTTCGGCCTTGTAGACGGCTTTGCGCAGGGCGGCGGGGTCTGCGGCAAGCTCGGGGCGGTACTCCACCGAATGGCGCGACTCCAGCCAGGCCAAAGCCTCCGGCACCAGTCGTTCAAGAAGTAAGATGTCCACCTAGTCCGATCCTTAACAGAAGTATCTACTTACTGTTTGTTTCATAACGGCCACACTTTATCGAGATTAAATGGCTCCGTCGATGAAAAAAGTCACAGAAATTACCAAGGCTGTCTTCCCCGTCGCCGGGCTGGGAACACGCTTTTTGCCCGCCACCAAAGCCCAGCCGAAAGAGATGCTGCCCGTCGTCGACAGGCCGCTGATCCAGTACGCCGTGGAAGAGGCCTACGCCGCCGGCATACGCCACATGATTTTCGTAACCGGCCGCAATAAGCGTGCCATTGAAGATCATTTCGACACCGCGTACGAGCTGGAAACCGAGCTGGAGTCCAGCGGCAAACACGAGCTGCTGGCGCTGGTGCGGTCGCTTTCCCCCGACGACATGGACTGCTCTTACGTGCGCCAGCCGCGGTCACTGGGGCTGGGCCATGCCGTGCTGTGCGCGCAGCCGCTGGTGGGCAATGAGCCTTTTGCGGTGCTGCTGGCCGACGATTTGATGACCGGCGAAGGCGATGGCCCCGGCGTATTGACACAGATGGTCAGCGCATTTGGTCAGCTGCAGACATCTTTGTTAGCCGTGCAGGAGGTTCCCGCCGACCATGTGCGCCGCTACGGCATCGTGGCCGGCGACGCGGTGGACGAGCGCGTGATGCGCGTGCGCCGCATGGTGGAAAAGCCCGCACCCGAGGTGGCGCCGTCACGCCTGGGCGTGGCGGGCCGGTACATCCTGACGCCGGGGGTGTTTGGCCACATCCGCAACCAGCCGCGCGGCGCGGGCGGGGAAATCCAGCTGACGGACGGCATTGCGGGCCTGATGGAGACCGAAGGCGTCCACGCCTTTCGCTATGCCGGCAAGCGCTACGACTGCGGCAGCAAAGAGGGCTTTCTGGAAGCGACCGTTGAATTTGCGCTGCGCCATCCCGAGGTGGGCGAGCATTTCCGCGCCTACCTGCGCGGGCTGAATATCAACGCCGCCAATTAACGCCGGCGCAGCACGTGGATGAAATCCGCGCCCGTGGTCTGCTGCTCGATCAGCTCGTTGCCCGTCTGCTTGGCAAACGCCTGAAAGTCGCGCACCGAGCCGGCGTCGGTAGACACCACGCGCAGCAGCTGGCCCGTGGCCATGTCGGTCAGGGCCTTTTTGGCCTTCAAAATGGGCAGCGGGCAGTTCAGCCCGCGGGTGTCCAGGTCTTTGTCGATGTGCATTACTCGGTCCTTGGGGATTTGGGGAATTCCACGAACTCGGGGTTATACCCCCGCCCGCGCAGCCAGTCGGCCAGCGCATAGCCGGTGCCTGCGGGCCAACACTTGATGTCCTGGTAGTCGTACAGTTTGTATTCAGCCAGCTCGGGCGACAGTGCCACCTCGCCATCGGCCACCGCATG
>CALRZF020000054.1:0-14234 GCA_943372585.1 Ramlibacter sp. 2FC
GAAGAAGACCGAGGCAGATCGCGCGTTCAAGGCACTTCTTGCACTAGGCGGCGTAATGGTGCTGCCGGTATGCATTCAGCTCGGATTCGTCCTGAATAACATCGAGACGATTGACAGCCACCGCGCGACTCTCGTCTATTCACTTCCTCCGCTGCTAGCCCTCGAACTGATTCTGTTGTACTTCTTTCGCGTAGTGCTCGCCAATTTCAGGGGCCTACAGGCGCAGCTTTTGCAGCTCGACTTGCGAGTGTCGCTTTGCCAATTCATCCAGAGCTACTCAGAATACTCCACCAAGATCAAGAAGGTCGATTCCACGGCCCTGGAACGCTTTGAAGCCATTGTCTTCAGCGGGGTCACGGCCGACGCAGAGAAGATGCCAGCCACCTTCGATGGACTCGAACAGCTTGCGAAGCTGGTGTCCAGCATACGGAGCAAGTGAGGCCTAACCCCTCGGTCAAAGGGACCGCAAACGGCGCGCCACCAGGCCCCGGCCACAGGTACGCTGTACATTTTCTGTGGCCAAGGCCTGGCGTCACGCCGTCGTCGGCTCCTTACCTCGAACGTAAGGCCTGGCAACCTGCAACATCTCCTGTCGTGCCACTTTCGTATGAAGCTTGATTCAGTCCGCAAGTACGCAATGGCGCTTGATGCGGTTACCGAAGAACCGCATCACACGTATTCTTCGTTTCGAGTTCGAGGCAAGATTTTCGTCACTGTCCCACCTGACAATGAGCACATTCATGTCTTCCTGGACGAAGAAGACCGGTCGCAGGCGTTGGCGATGTACCCCGAATTCACTGAGAAGTTGCTCTGGGGTAGCAAGGTTCTGGGCTTGCGAGTACGACTCGCTCTTGCCCAACCTGCCGTCGTCAAGTCATTGGTTACGAAGGCCTACGAGACGCGAGTACGAAAGGATGCCGGACCCAAGCGAGTCAGGCCGGGCCGCGCAACAGGAAAGTCATGAGGCTGATCAACATATTGGCTGCTCGGGAACACCCATCGCCCTGCACGCAATGCGGGATTTCAATCGTCAACGCTGACGCCAGCCAATAACCCCTCACTGCCAGCCCCCGCTCATTTGCCGCTCAGACTTCTGGGTTAAGGTTCCGGCCATGAACACATCCCCCTGGCGCCTGGGTTGGCGCACGCTGTGGCGCGACCTGCGCGCGGGTGAGCTGCGCCTGCTGATCGTGGCCGTGACGCTGGCCGTGGCCGCGCTGACGGCCGTGGGCTTTTTTGCCGACCGGCTCAAGGGCGGGCTGGCGCGTGACGCGCGTCAGCTGCTGGGCGGCGACGCCGTGGTCAGCAGCGACAACCCCACACCGCAGGCCTTCATCGACCGCGCCCGTGCATTGGGGCTGCAGGCCACCGGCACGCTGGGCTTTCCCACCATGGGCCGCGCCAATGAGAGCCAGGGCGGCGCCAGCAAGCTGGTCGCGCTGAAGGTGGTGGACACCGGCTACCCGCTGCGCGGCAGCCTGCGCGTGGCGCCGGCGCCCGAGACGCCCGGCCAGCCCACGCGCGACATTCCCGCGCGCGGCGAGGTCTGGGTGGACGCACCGTTGCTGGACGCACTGGGCCTGAAGATGGGCGACCCATTGCTGCTGGGCGATTCGGCGCTGAAGATCGCCCGCATCATCGTCACCGAGCCCGACCGCGGCGGCGGCTTCATGAGCTTTGCGCCCCGCGCCATGATCAACCAGGCCGACATTCAGGCCACGGCCCTGGTGCAGCCGGCCAGCCGCCTGACTTACCGTTTTGCGGTGGCGGGTACCGACCGGCAGGTGCGGGCCTTCAACCAGTGGGCCGATGCCGAGATCAAAAAAGCGCATGTGCGCGGCGTGCGGCTGGAGTCACTGGAGTCCGGCCGGCCCGAGATGCGCCAGACGCTGGACCGGGCCGAGAAATTCCTGAACCTGGTGGCGCTGCTGGCCGCGCTGCTGAGCGCCGTGGCCGTGGCGCTGGCCGCGCGCGGCTTTGCCGCCAACCACCTGGACGACTGCGCCATGCTGCGCGTGCTGGGCCAGAGCCAGCGCACCATTGCCATGAGCTATGCCTTTGAATTTGCGCTGATCGGCCTGTTTGCCAGCGCTTTGGGCGTGGCCATCGGCTTTGGCGTGCATTACGTGTTTGTCATGTTGCTGGCCGGGCTGGTGGATGCGGCCCTGCCTGCGGCCAGCCTGTGGCCGGTGGCATTTGGCATGGGCATGGGCCTGACGCTGCTGTTTGCCTTTGGCCTGCCGCCGGTGCTGCAGCTGGCCCAGGTGCCGCCGCTGCGCGTGATCCGCCGCGACGTGGGCGGGCTCAAGCCGGCGTCCATGGCCGTGCTGGGAGTGGGGGTGGCGGGTTTTGCCGCGCTGCTGCTGGCCGCCAGCTCTGACCTGCTGCTGGGGGTGATTGCCGTGGGCGGCTTTGCAGTGGCTGTGGCTGTGTTTGCGGGCCTGAGCTGGGTGGCCGTGAAGCTGCTGCGCAAGAGCGTGAACGAGGCCACGGCCCCACGCTGGCTGGTGCTGGCCACGCGGCAGATTTCGGCGCGGCCGGCGTATGCGGTGGTGCAGGTCAGCGCGCTGTCGGTGGGTCTGCTGGCGCTGCTGCTGCTGGTGCTGTTGCGCACCGACTTGATCAGCAGCTGGCGCAAGGCCACGCCGCCGGATGCGCCCAACCGCTTTGTCATCAACGTCATGCCCGAGCAGGGCGATGCCTTCTTGAAAAACCTGCGCGACGCCGGCGTGGGCAAGCTGGACTGGTACCCCATGATCCGCGGCCGCCTGGTGCAGGTGAACGGCCGCGACGTAACGCCAGATGACTACACCGACGAGCGCGCCAAGCGCCTGGTGGACCGTGAATTCAACCTGTCGCACGCCGCCGCGCAGCCGGCCCACAACGAAGTGGTAGCCGGCGCCTGGCAGGCCGAAGAGGCCGGCGCCATCAGCGTGGAAGACGGCATTGCCAAGACCCTGAACCTCAAGATGGGTGACACGCTGCGCTTTGACATCGGCGGCATTCCCACCGACGCCAAGATCACGTCGCTGCGCAAGGTGGACTGGGGCTCCATGAGGGCCAACTTCTTTGTGATGTACCCGGTGAGCAAGCTGGAAAACGTGCCCGTGACCTACATGAGCGCCTTTCGCGCCCCCGACACTAAAGGGTTTGACAATGCGCTGGTCAAGGCCTTTCCCAACATCACCAACGTGGACATGACGGCCACGCTGAACCAGGTGCAGGGTGTGCTGGACAAGGTGATCCGCGCGATTGAATTTTTGTTCGGCTTTACGCTGGCGGCGGGCGTGGTGGTGCTGTTTGCCGCCGTGACCGCCACGCGCGAGGAGCGCGCGCGTGAATACGCGATCATGCGCGCCGTGGGTGCGCGCGCCAGCATGCTGCGCCAGGTGCAGCGGGCCGAGCTGGTGGGCGTGGGCCTGCTGGCGGGTTTCCTTGCCAGCATCGTGGCGTCTGTGGTGGGTTGGGGGCTGGCGCGGTTTGCGTTTGATTTTGCGTGGACGGCGTCGCCCTATGTGCTGGTGGGCGGCGCGCTGTCGGGGGCTGTGCTGGCGTTGGCGGCGGGGTGGTGGGGCTTGCGTGAAGTGTTGAACCGGCCTGTGATGGATACGTTGCGCCGGGCCGCTGAGTAAAGTTGAGCCCATGAACATCGAAGAAAAACCCGCCTTCGCTACCCCCTTTGAATGGATAGGCGGCGAAGACCGCGTCAAGGCCCTGACCGAACGCTTCTACGACCTGATGGACCTGGAGCCCGGCTACGCAGCGCTGCGGGCGGCCCATGGCAGCGACCTGGCCAATGCCCGCCAGCGGCTGTACTGGTTCCTGTGCGGCTGGCTGGGTGGCCCGCAGCATTACACCGAGCGGTTCGGCCACCCCATGCTGCGCGCGCGCCACCTGCCATTTGCCATCGGCATCCAGGAGCGCGACCAGTGGCTGGCGTGCATGGACCAGGCCATGGGTGAAACCGGTGTGCCTGAAGACCTGCGCGCACGGCTCAAAACCAGCTTCTACCAGACGGCTGACTGGATGCGCAACACCAAGGTGTGATGGGTTGGTATAGGTTGGTTATAATTTTGTTATCACATTCTGATTCAACGCCATGCTCACCACCATCCGCGCCATTGGAAACTCCAAAGGCATCCTGATCCCTGCCGCGTTCCTTGCGTCTTGCCAAATTGAAGACAAAGTGGACATGCAATTGCAGGATGGCCAGATCGTCATTCGACCGGTGAAAAGCGTCGTGCGTGAGGGCTGGTTTGCGAATGCAGCAAACGAAACCCTTGACAACGCAGCAGACAAAATCTGGACAGATGCCCCCTTGGCCGACGACAGCGAGTGGGTCTGGTGAGGGCCCGCCGTTTTCTGCGGGGTGATGTGTATTGGGTCAACCTGGACCCGACGATCGGCACCGAAATCCAGAAGACACGGCCGGCGCTTGTTGTGTCACCTGATGACATGAACGATGCCCTGCCGCGCGTCATCATTGCGCCTATCACCAGCGCCGGCCAACCCTTGGGGTGCCGGCCTGAGGTCAAATTGAAAGGGAAGGCCGCGCGCATCTTGCTGGATCAGCTTCGCTGCGTGGACAAAGCGCGGTTGGGACGCAAACTCGGCAGTGTGGCGTTGCCGGCATGGCATCCCGTGCTTCTGGAAATGCTCGCCTGAGTGAGGTAACGGTCAGCCCGGCGTCAGCAGCACCACCACCGCACCCGCGCCGCCCTCATCCGCGCGGGCCTGCACAAAGGCCAGCACCTCGTTTTTCTGGATCAGCCAGCTGTGCACCTTGCCCTTTAGCACGGGCACCTTGCCGGGCGATCCCAGGCCCTTGCCGTGGACCACGCGCACGCAGCGCAGGCCGTGCTTGTGCGCGTCGCGGATGAATGCGCCCAGCTTCTCGCGTGCTTCCTCGCTTCGCAGGCCGTGCAGGTCCAGCTCGCGCTGGATGCTCCAGTGGCCCTTTCGCAGCTTGCGCGTCACGTCGGTGCCGATGCCGGGGCGGCGAAAGCTCATGGCATCGTCCACGTCCAGCAGGGTGCTGGCGTCAAACTCGTCGCTCAGGCTTTCCAGCAGCACGCGCTGGTCGTCCAGCTGCTGCTGCACCGGGATGGGCGCTGGCTGCTCCGCGGCCAGCGGCACGCGCGGCGGCTGGCGTATGGGCTTGACGGCGCCGGCCGCGCGCTTGAACAGATCTTCTTCGGCGCGGCGGCGGCGCTCGGCTTCTTGCCGCGCAGCCTCCTGCGCCGCAGCCAGCTTTTGCTGCTCTGCCAGCTTCTTTTGCACCAGCTTCAGGTCCTGCAGCGACTGGATCTTCATACCAGCCCTTTCTCGGCCATCGACAGGGCCTCGCCCGTGCCCACGATCACATGGTCCAGCACGCGCACATCCACCAGTGCCAGCGCGGCCTTGAGCGTGCTGGTCAGCGCCTCGTCGGCGCGGCTGGGCTGCACGCTGCCGCTGGGGTGGTTGTGCGCCAGCACCACGGCGGCGGCCTGGTGGTGCAGGGCGCGCAGCACCACCTCGCGCGGGTACACGCTGGTTTGCGTGAGCGTGCCGCGAAAGAGCTCCTCCAGCGCCAGCAGACGGTTTTGCGTGTCCAGGAACAGCACCGCAAATACTTCATGGTGGCGCGCGCCCAGGTGCAGCTGCAGGTAATGCTTGACGGCGCCGGGCGTGCAGAACACCTCGCGTTCGCGCAGGCGCTGCGCCACGGCGCGGCGGGCCAGCTCCAGCACGGCCACCATTTCGGCCCGCTTGGCGGTGCCGCCCAGGCCCTTGATGCGCTTGAGGTCGTCGGCGCTGGTGTTCAGCAGCCCGGCCAGCCCGCCAAACTCGTCCAGCAGCTCCTGCGCCAGGCTGAGCACGCCCTTGCCGGTGATGCCGGTGCGCAGGATCAACGCCAGCAGCTCCGCGTCGCCCAGGGCAGAGGCACCGCGTGCAAGCAGCTTTTCGCGCGGCTGCGCATCGGCGGGAAGGTCTTTGAGGCGCATGGGGCGGATGCAAGCGGGGGTTTCTACAATGGGGGCCAGTTTATAGAGAGTTCCATGGCATCCACCTCACCCCGCGTACAGGCGGGTTCGTTCCTGACGCTGCATTACCGCCTGGCCGGGCCTGGCGGCGACATCATCAATACCTTCAACGACAAGCCGGCCACGCTGTCGCTGGGCACGGGCGAGCTGTCGCCCGCCATGGAGCAGCGCCTGATCGGCCTGGAAGAGGGCGCGCGCGCCTCGTTTGACATTCCGGCCGGTGAGGCCTTTGGCGAACGCAACCCCGACATGCAGCAATGGGTGGCGCGCAAGCTGCTCAATGAAATGGGCGACCCCAACGAGCAGTACCAGGTGGGCGACGTGGTGCAGTTCCCCACGCCCGACGGCATGGGCAGCTACGCGGGCGCCGTGCAACAGATCGGCAAGGACGGCGACGGTGACGGCAAGGCCGATGCCGTGCTGTTTGACTTCAACCATCCGCTGGCGGGCAAGCCCGTGACGTTTGAAGTGCAAGTGATTGGAGTCCTGTGAGCAACACCCCCACCAACGCTGAGATGGAAATCCTGCTGGCCGAGCCGCGCGGCTTTTGCGCGGGCGTGGACCGGGCCATTGAAATCGTGGAGCGCGCCATTGCCAAATTCGGCGCACCCATTTATGTGCGCCACGAGATCGTGCACAACACCTATGTGGTGAACGACCTCAAGGCCAAGGGCGCGATCTTCATTGAAGACCTGGCCGACGTGCCGCCCGGCGCCACGCTGGTGTTCAGCGCGCACGGCGTGAGCAAGGCAATCCAGCTGGAAGCGGCCGCGCGCGGGTTTGAGGTGTTTGACGCCACCTGCCCGCTGGTGACCAAGGTGCACGTGGAAGTGGCCAAGCTCGCCAAGGAGGGCTACGAGTTCATCATGATCGGCCACAAGGGCCACCCGGAGGTGGAGGGCACCATGGGCCAGCTGGACCACGGCATTCACCTGGTGGAAGACGTGGAAGACGTGGCCAGCGTGAACCCGTCGCAGACGGCCAAGCTGGCCGTGGTGACGCAGACCACGCTGAGCGTGGACGACGCGGCCGAGATCAGCGCCGCCGTGCGCCGGCGCTTTCCCAGCATCCGCGAGCCCAAGCAACAGGACATCTGCTACGCCACCCAGAACCGGCAAGACGCCGTGAAGGTCATGTCGCCGCAGGTGGACCTGCTGATCGTGGTGGGCAGCCCCACCAGCTCCAACAGCAACCGCCTGGCCGAGCTGGCACGCAAGCTGGGTGTGGACGCCTACATGGTGGACTCGGCCGACGAACTGCAGGCGCAGTGGCTGGAGGGCAAAACACGCGTGGGCCTGACGGCCGGTGCATCCGCGCCCGAGGTGCTGGTGCGCGAGGTGATCGACCGTGTGAAGGCCATGGGGGCCGTTTCGGTGCGCAAGATGGACGGCATCCAGGAGACAGTGAAATTCCCGCTGCCCAAGGGGCTGAAGCTGGACGCATGATGGGCGGGCACATGGCGTTGACGCGCGAACACATCACGGCCACAGCGCAGCGCCTGCAAGGCGGGCCCCAGGGCTTTTTGCGGGAAACGCCGCTGCTCAAGCTGCCCGGCGCGGCATTCGGCGTGCACTGCGCCGAAGTCTGGCTGAAGCTGGAACACCTGCAGACCAGCGGCAGCTTCAAGGCGCGCGGCATGCTCAACCGGCTGATGGCCAACACCATTCCTGGCAGCGGCGTGATCGTGGCGTCGGGTGGCAATGCCGGCATTGCCACCGCGGCGGCGGCCAAGGCCCTGGGTGTACGGTGTGAGGTGTTTTTGCCCACCGTGTCCAGCGCGGCCAAGCGCGCCAGACTGGCTGAGCTGGGCGCTGACGTGGTGGTGACGGGCGCCGCCTATGCCGACGCGTTGCAGGCCTGCCTGGACCGCCAGCGCGACACCGGCGCACTGCTGACCCATGCCTACGACCAGCCCGAGGTGGTGGCAGGCGCGGGCACGCTGGCCATGGAAATCGAAACTGAAGCCGGTCTGCCCGGCAGCGTGCTGGTCAGCGTTGGCGGCGGCGGGCTGATTGCCGGCATTGCCTCATGGTTTGGCGATCGCGCCCGCGTGGTAGCGCTGGAGCCCGAGCTGGCGCCCACGCTGTACCGGGCCCGTGAGGCGGGGCAGCCCGTGGACGTGGCGGTCAGCGGCGTGGCGGCTGATTCACTGGGCGCCAAGCGCATCGGCGCCATTGCGTGGGACGTGACGCAGCAGCATGTGAAAGACGCGCTGCTGCTACCCGACGATGCCATCCGGGCGGCGCAGCTTTGGCTGTGGAGCGAGCTCAAGCTGGCCGTGGAGCCCGCCGCGGCGCTGGGCCTGGCCGCACTGCAGACCGGGGCTCATGTGCCACGGGCGGATGAAAAAGTGTGTCTGGTGATCTGCGGCGCCAATGTGGACCCGGCCACGCTGGCGCATTGAGCAGCTTCAAGCGGTGGGAACAGGCTGCAGGTCGCAATTGACCATCCAGCCCACGCCAAACTTGTCCACCAGCATGCCAAAGCGTGCACCCCAGAACGTCTCAGCCAAGGGCATGGTCACAATGCCGCCCGCAGCCAGAGCCTTGAATACGGCCTCGGCCCGCGCGGTGTCCTGGGGGATGTTGACCGACATGGAAAACCCGGCGTGGCCCGCAAACGGCTGGCCCGGCATGCGGTCGCTGGCCATGAAGCGCTGGCCGTTGGCCTCCAGCGTGGCATGCATGACCTTGTTTTTCCAGTCCGGGGTGAGCTGTGCCTCCATGGGCGAGCCCTCGTAGCGGCGCAGCAGCGTGATCTGCCCGCCCAGGCACTGGGCATAGAAGGTCAGGGCGGCTTCGCAGTTGCCGTCAAAGAACAGGTAGGGTTCGATCTGCATGGGGTACTCCCGCTCGGTTCTGGCGTTCATGCTACCCCCGAAAGCCCCGCCCACTAAAATTCAGCCATGCTCGATATCACACTGTTACGAAAAGACCTGGCCTCGGTCGAGGCTGCGCTGCAAACGCGCAAGAACCCGCAACAATTCCTGGACGTGGCCGCGTTCACCGCGCTGGAGGCCGAACGCAAGACCATCCAGACCCGCACCGAGGAGCTGCAGGCCCAGCGCAACAGCCTGTCCAAGCAGATCGGCCAGCTCAAGGCCAAGGGTGAATCCGCCGATGCTGTCATGGCACAGGTCAACGCCCTGAAGGGCGAGCTGGACAGCTCTGCCGTGCGCCTGGAGCAACTGCAGGCCGAGCTGCAGACGCTGCTGCTGGCCGTGCCCAACCTGCCGCACGCCAGCGTGCCCGTGGGTGCAGACGAGCACGGCAACGTCAAGGTGCGCGAATGGGGCAACCCGCGCAAGCTCGACTTTCCCGTGCGCGACCATGTGGACATTGGCGAAAAGCTGGGCCTGGACTTTGAGGCCGGCGTCAGGCTCAGCGGCTCGCGCTTTACCGTCATGAAGGGGCCACTGGCCCGGCTGCACCGGGCGCTGGCGCAGTTCATGCTGGACGTGCAGACGCAGGAACACGGCTACACCGAGTGTTATGTGCCCTACATCGTCAACGCCGACAGCCTGCGGGGCACCGGCCAGCTGCCCAAGTTTGAAGGCGACCTGTTCGCCGCCAAAAAGGGCGGACAAGAGGGCGAGGCCGCCCCGGACAACGCCGCGCTGTACTTGATCCCCACGTCTGAAGTGCCGCTGACCAACCTGGTGCGCGACCAGGTGGTGGCGGAATCGGCCCTGCCGATGAAGCTCACCGCGCACACGCCGTGCTTCCGGTCCGAGGCCGGCAGCGCCGGGCGCGACACACGCGGCATGATCCGCCAGCACCAGTTCGACAAGGTTGAGATGGTGCAGATCACCCATCCCGACAAAAGCTACGACGCGCTGGAAGAAATGACCCGCCACGCCGAGGCCGTGCTGCAAAAGCTGGGTCTGCCTTACCGGGTGATGGCGCTGTGCACCGGCGACATGGGCTTTGGCGCGGCCAAGACCTATGACCTGGAAGTCTGGCTGCCCGCGCAGGACACCTACCGCGAAATCAGCTCGGTGAGCAACTGCGAGGCCTTCCAGGCCCGCCGCCTGCAGGCACGCTTCAAGAATGCCGCGGGCAAGAACGAGCTGGTGCACACGCTGAATGGCTCCGGCCTGGCCGTGGGCCGCACGCTGGTGGCGGTGCTGGAGAATTATCAGAATGCCGACGGCTCGGTGACCGTACCCCCGGTACTGCGCCCGTACATGGGCGGTGCGGAGAAGCTGGCGCCTTGAGCTAGAATACGCGGCTTCGCACCACGCGACACCGGATACAGGAGAGGTGGCAGAGTGGTCGAATGTACCTGACTCGAAATCAGGCGTACCGCAAGGTACCGTGGGTTCGAATCCCACCCTCTCCGCCAGTGACAAGCCCGCCTTCCCTACGGAACGCGGGCTTTCTTATTTGGTCCCGACGTCCAGCCGCTATGTGCCGCCTTGACCCAGGACACTCGCTCAAGGTTTTTTTCAGGGGAATTTTTCACAACTCCCTGGCTGATGATTGTGAATCCGGACTACACGTAACAAAATGCATCGACAGCGTTTGGATACTTTATTTTGAAGTCCAGTCGAGGGCCCCATGAAAAGCGAATTGGAAAGCTACTCACGGTTGAGCGAAACCTTGTGCGCCATCCGCGAGATGCTGAATATGGACGTCATCTTCATATCGGAGTTCATGACGAGAGAACGTACGTTTCGCTATGTAGATGCACGGTCAATGCATTGCCCGATAAAGGCCGGTGAGTCCTCGCCACTGGAAGAGGGTTTTTGCCTTCGGGTCGTCGAGGGAAGGCTTCCACAAGTGATCCAGGATGCGAGCGCGCTGCCCGCAGCTCTGGAAATTCCGGCAACCAGGAGCTTGGGGATTCGAGCGCATCTCAGTGTTCCCATCGTTTTGCGCAGCGGAGAAGTGTTCGGCACCTTGTGCTGCTTCAGCCAGACTGAACCGGCCCCTCTCACGGAGGACGACGCTAGCGCGTTGCAGGCTGTTGCTGATTTCATCGCCGCCGGAATTGACAAGCGTGGCTTCTTCAAGGCGCGAGCCTGGCCAGGGCTCACGAGAGATTCTTAGGGCCACCTATTTTTTGGTTCTCATGTACTGCCGCAAGGCGCGCAGCCGCCGGTACACCGGTGCCAGCCAGAGTGCCTGCACGACCAGCCAGGCCAGCAACGCCAGGCCCAGCCCCAGCAGCGGCAATCCGGCAGCCAGTGGCCAGCCCATGGCCTGCACCCAGTGAAACAGGTTCATCGCCCAGTGCCCGTCACCATTGCCGCCCAGAGGCGGCAGCACGTGGCTGCCAGGCAATACCCACTGCCCGATCTGGTAGGCCACGGCATAAATCGGCACGATGGTCAGCGGGTTGGTATAGAAGGTGGCCAACGTACCGGCAATGAGGTTGCCGCGCCACCACACGCACAGCAGCACGGTGCCGGCCACCTGCAACGGCCCGGGAATCAGGCCGCAGAACATGCCGATGGCCACACCGAGCGCCAGCGGGTTGCGGCTGAAGCTGAACACCTCGTGCCGGTCCAGCCAGGGGCGCCACTTGCTCAGCAGCGGCCCGCTCAGGGTGGCCAGAACCCGGGGCTCCAGCTGACGGAACCAGCGCTTCAGGTGCAAGCTCACTCTTTGGGCGCAGGCAGCGACGCCTTGGGCTTGTGGCCGCTAGAGCGCAGCAGCGACGCAATGATGCTGGTGGCAATGATGCCCGCCGTCACGCCCAGCGCCACGCCAATCGGGATCTTGTACACGTCCAGCAGCAGCATCTTCGTGCCGATGAACACCAGCACCAGCGCCAGGCCGTACGCCAGCAGGTGGAAGCGGTCCGCCAGGTCAGCCAGCAGGAAATACAGGGCGCGCAGGCCCAGGATGGCGAAGACGTTGGCGGTGAGCACGATGAACGGGTCGCTGGTAATGGCAAATATGGCGGGGATGGAGTCCACCGCAAAAATCACGTCGGTGGTGCCGATCATGACAAGAACCACGAACATCGGTGTGTAGTACTTGACGCCGTTGATCCAGGTGACGAGCTTTTCGCCGTCAAATTCGGTGGAAAGGTTCATGCGCTTTCGCAGGAAACGCAGCACCGGGTTCTGGTCCACTGCGGGCTCCTTGCCGGCCGCCAGCCACATCTTCACGCCGGTAATGACCAGGAACGCGCCGAAGACGTAAAGAATCCAGTGGAAGCTGGCCAGCAGCCAGGCGCCCACCAGAATCAGGATGGCGCGCAGCACGATGGCGGCAATGATGCCCACGATCAGCGCGCGTTTTTGGTACTCAGCCGGGACGGCAAAGTAGCTGAAGATCATCAAGAACACAAAGATGTTGTCGATCGACAGGCTCTTTTCCACCAGGTAGCCTGTGATGAACTGCATGGACACGGTGTTGGCGATCTCCCGGCCCTGGCTGCCGTCCAGGTACCACCAGAGCCAGCCCACGAACACGAAGGCCAGTGAAAACCAGATCACGCTCCAGCCCGCAGCTTCTTTCATCGTGACCTTGTGCGCGCCCTGCTTTTCCATGACCAGCAGGTCGATCGCGATGGCCACCACCACAAAGACGGCAAAGCCCGTCCACATCCACCAGGTTCCGATGGTTTCCATTTGATTTCTCGAAGAGATTGAAGAAGCTGCGACTTTAAGAGCGCCTGGACTTCTGCAAAAGCAGTGAGATTCGTAGGTTAACTTCGGAAAAACCTGAACTGCAGGCGTCGGCGGAGCGCGGCCAGGCGGGGCCAGACGTCAGCTCTTCCCCGTGATCGTCACATGCGTCTCAAACCGGTCTGACGGACCCTGCTGCTGCTGGAATTCCACCGGCGTACCTTGCATGTCGTAGCCAATGCGCTGCACGTCCACCAGGGCGGAGCCCACTTCCACCTGCAGCAGCTGCGCCACGGCGGGTGTCGCCAGGCAGGCGCGGCTGACCATGTCGATGCGCGAATAGGTGTGGCCCTCGCGCGCCAGCAATTCAGACAGCGCGTGCTTGCGGAAATCATCGCGCTTGAAGCGCCGGCCGATCTCGCCCGGCAGGTACAGCGTGGTGTACACGGTCGGCAGGCTGCCCACCATGCGCAGGCGCACTACCCGCAGTACCTCGGCGCGCTCGGGCAGCTGCAGGCTGGTGCTGACGTCGTGCCCGGCCTCCATAAAGCCGAACTCCTTGACCAGCGGCTTGCTCAACCGCCGCCGCTCGGCGAGCTGCTCCAGGTACGTCGCAATGGGCGTGGGCATGTTCAGCACCAGCGCGTGGGCCGACACAAAGGTCCCGCGCCCGGCCCGCCGCTCGATGTAGTCCTGCTGCTCCAGTGACTGCAGCGCGCGGCGCACCGTCACGCGCGACACCTGGTGGGCCTGGCACAGCTGCTCCTCGGTGGGCAGCTGGTCGCCGGGGCGGTAGCGGCCCGAGGCAATGCCGTCCTTGATCAGCGTGGAAATCTGGTGGTGCAGGGATGTGCCCTGCTGCAGGCCTACGGGTTGCATGGGCATGATTCTAGGTCCCGACAAATGTATTATCATCAATACAACAAGACAAATGGAGACAACGCCATGGCGCAACACACGCTCTCTCGTGCTCTTTTCACACGGCGCGCCGCGCTCGGTGGCCTGGCCGCCACGCTGCTGCCTGCAGCCGCCTGGGCCCAGGCGGCCGCGCCGGCCTTCAAGCCCGTGCGGCCGGTCAAGCTCATTTCACCGTTGCTGGCCGGTGGCGCTACCGACGCCATCGTGCGCCCCATTGCGCTCAAGCTGGCCGAGCTGTGGGGCCAGCCGGTGGTGGTGGAAAACCGCCCCGGTGGCGGCACGCTCATCGGCACGCAGGCCGTGGTGACGGCGCCTCCCGACGGGCATACCTTCGGTGTGGTGATCAGCTCGTTCACCATCAACCCCAGCCTGCGCGCTGACATGCCGTACGACACCTTCAAGGACGTCACGCCCATCACCCAGATCGGCAACATCACCGGGGCCGTCGTGGCCCATCCGTCATTCCCGGCCAACAACATCCCCGAGCTGCTGGCCCGGGCCAAGGCCAGCCCCGGCACCATCTCGTATGCCACGCTGGGCGTGGGCACGGCGGCACACATCACCTCGGAACTGATGAAGCAGCGCGCCGGTGTGAACATGGTCCACATTCCCTATGCCGGCAGCTCCGCCGCCTATCGCGAGCTGCTGCCGGGCCGTGTGCCGGTGGGGTTTGTCGTGCTCGAATCAGCGTTGCCGCACATCAAGGCCGG
>CALRZF020000055.1:0-14132 GCA_943372585.1 Ramlibacter sp. 2FC
TGGGGGGAATTGTTGGCCGGCGCGATGTTGCGCTCGCCCTTGGCTGCTGCGCCGCCGGGGCCACCGCCGGTGGCCTGGCCCATTTCCGTGTCGCGCGCGTTCATGCCGTCACCTCGTTGAGCTGGAACGATTCCAGGTTGATCTGCTGCAGGCCCTGGCTCTCCAGCCAGTAGCGCTGCATCAGGTTGCCCAGCACTTCACTGCGGTACGCCGCGGAGGCGCGCATGTCGCTGATGGGCTGGAATTCAGCGCGCAGCGCGGCTGTGGCCTGCTTCGCGGTTTCCAGCGTCCACGGCTGGCCCAGCAGCGCGGCCTGCGTTTGCACGGCGCGCACCGGCGTCGCGGCCACGCCGCCCGCGCCAATGGAAACAGTGGCGACCTTGCCACCCGTGACCGTCATGTTCACCACCAGGCACACGGCAGAGATGTCGTCGTCATAGCGCTTGGAAATCTTGTAGGCCTTGAGCATTTCGCCGGGCAAAGGCTTGGGCACCTTGATCCATGCCAGCACCTCATCGGGCGCCATGACGTTCTTGCGGTAGCCGGTGTACAGCTTTTCCAGCGGCAGCTCGCGGTGGCCGCGCACGGACATCAACACCACGTTGGCGCCCAGCGCAATCAACAACGGCATGCTGTCGCCAATGGGCGAGCCGTTGGCCACGTTGCCGCCCAGCGTGCCCGAGTTGCGCACGGGCAGCCCGGCAAAGCGGTTGGCAAAGGTCCTGAGCTGCGGGCGGTCCGCCACCAGGGCGGCAAAGGCGTCGGTCAGTGTGACAGCGGCGCCAATGGCGATGTGGTGCGGGTAGCGCTCCACGCGGCGCAGCTCCTTCACCTGCGTCACGTCCAGCACCTGGCCGAACTGCATGTGCATCTTGGTGACCCACAGGCCCACGTCGGTGCAGCCGGCCACGATCTGCGCGCCGGGGTTTTCCGCACGGGCGCGCAGCAGGCTGTTCAGATTGCGCGGTGCGATGTAGCCAGACGTAGCGGCCACGGGCTGGATGGCGGCCAACTGCGTCAGCAGTGCTTTCTCATCCACCTTCACCGGTGGCAAATCCTGCATCTGCTGCGCTGCATCAAGAATCGGCCGGTAGCCCGTGCAGCGGCACAGGTTGCCCGATAGTTCTTCCTGTGCCAATGCGCGGGTAATGGGCTCGCCGTGGCACACATGGTTCTGGTACATGCCAAACAGGCTCATCACAAAACCCGGTGTGCAAAAGCCGCACTGGCTGCCGTGGCACTGCACCATGGCCTCTTGCGCGGGGTGCAGCGTGCCGTCGTCGGCGGCGATGTCTTCCACCGTCCACACGGCCATGCCGTCCACCGAATGCGCCAGGCGGATGCAACTGTTGATGGCCTTGTATTCCACCTTGCCGTCGTGTGCTTCACCGAGTACAACCGTGCAGGCGCCGCAGTCGCCTTCGCCGCAACCTTCCTTGGTGCCGGTGCAGCCCAGGTCCTCGCGCAGCACTTCCAGCAGCGTGCGGTCGGGTGGTACATTGCCCAGGCAGACTTGCTCGCCACGCCGGATGAATCGAATCGTCTTGGTGTCCATGTGAATCAGTATGGTGTATGACTGCTCGTGAGGGTAGAACGGCCCGGCGGGTACGACATAAGCATTGCCATATGACAAGAATGCAGGCCCGGGTATGAGAGATCAAGCGCTTTTCGACAAGATAGACCTCCACTTAATCAGGGTCTTGCACACCGTGCTAACTGAACGCAGCGTCTCGCGTGCCGCCATCCGCCTGGGCATGCACCAACCCGCCGTGTCCGCCGCGCTCAAGCGCCTGCGTGACCTGGCGGGAGACCCGCTTTTGGTGCGTTCAGGCTCCGGCATGGTGCCCACCGACGCAGCGTTGCGCATGATTGAACCCAGCGCAAGCATTCTGCGTGCCGCCGAAGTCCTGTTCACCGACGTGCGTGGGTTTGACCCGCAGACCTCCACCGGCACCTTCCGCGTGGCCGCCAGCGATTACCTGGACCCGTTGTTCCTGCCGCAACTGGTGTCGCAGATCAAGGAGCAGGCGCCGCTGACGCATATAGAGATCCACCCCCTGTCTGCCGCGTCGGACTACCACACGCAGCTGGCGCAGGGCGACGTGGATGTGGTAGTGGGCAACTGGCTCAAGCCGCCGGAAGACCTGCACCTGGGCCGGCTGTTTGCCGACGAGGTGGTGTGCATGGTGTCGGCCAACCACCCGGCCGTGCGCCGGGGCTGGACGGTGGAAGACTGGCTGGCGGCCGAGCACATTGCCCCCACGCCCACCCACCCTGGCGCGCGCGGCGTGATCGACGAACACCTGGAAAGCCTGGGCCATGTGCGCAACATCACGGCGCGCTGCCCGCATTTCGGGCTGATCCCGGGCATGGTGGCATCGAGCTTGCTGGTGTTGACCACGGGCCGGCAGTATTGCGAGCGCTTTGCCGCCCAGCTGCCCGTCAAGGTCCTTGAATGCCCCATCGATTTCCCGCAACTCATGTATTACCAGCTCTGGCACGAACGAACGCATGCGTCGGCGTCGGCGAAATGGCTGCGAGAAAAAGTCAAAAACACCGCAGCAGCGCTGCGCAAGGGCCACTGAGACACAACCATAAAGAGAGAGACAACGAGTGAGCATCCCAAGACTTCAACTGGCGCACATCACCAAGCGCTACCCGGCGGTGGTAGCCAACAGTGACGTGTCGCTGACCGTGCAGCCCGGCGAGACCCACGCCGTGCTGGGCGAAAACGGTGCCGGCAAATCGACGCTGATGAAAATCATCTATGGCAGCGTCAAACCTGATGAAGGCAGCGTGATGTTCAACGGCCAGCCCGTGCACATCCGCAACCCGCAGGAAGCTCGCGCGCTGGGCATCAGCATGGTGTTCCAGCACTTCAGCCTGTTTGACACGCTGACCGTGGCCGAAAACGTCTGGTTGGGCCTGGACAAGAGCCTGACGCTCAACCAGGTGACGCACAGCATCACGACCAAGGCCGCTGAATACGGCCTGGACATTGATCCGTCGCGACCCGTGCACACGCTGAGCGTGGGCGAGATGCAGCGCGTGGAGATCATCCGCGCGCTGCTGACCAACCCCAAGCTGTTGATCCTGGACGAGCCCACCTCGGTGCTGACACCGCAGGCCGTGGAGAAGCTGTTCGTGGTGCTCAAGAAGCTGTCGTCCGAGGGCTGCAGCATTCTGTACATCAGCCACAAGCTGCACGAGATCCGCGAGCTGTGCAGCGCCTGCACCGTGCTGCGCGGCGGCAAGGTCACGGGCGTGTGCAACCCGCAGGTCGAATCCAACGCCTCGCTGTCGCGCCTGATGATTGGCGCCGAGCCGCCGGCGTTGGCGCACCAGGCCCGCACGCCGGGTGAATCGGTGCTGCGCGTGCAGGGTCTGACGCTTTCGCGTGAAGACCAGTTTGGCGTGGACCTGGACGGCATTTCTCTGGACGTGCGCGCGGGCGAGGTGGTGGGCATTGCCGGTGTGTCCGGCAACGGCCAGAAAGAACTTCTGTACGCACTGTCGGGTGAAGACACGCGCGCGCAACCCGCCATGATCCAGGTGTTTGGCAAGGACGCCGCGCGCATGGGCCCCGGCGGGCGGCGCGCACTGGGCGTGCATTTCGTGCCTGAAGAGCGGCTGGGCCGCGGCGCGGTGCCCACGCTGGGGCTGGCGCACAACCTCATGCTCACACGCACCGATGCCATTGGCGCGGGCGGCTGGATCAACGTGCGTGCCTTGCAGACGCAGGCGGCGGACATCATCAAACGCTTCAACGTCAAGGCGGGCGGGCCGAATGCAGCGGCCAAGTCGCTGTCAGGCGGCAACCTGCAGAAGTTCATTGTGGGCCGCGAGATCGACGCCAACCCCAAGCTGCTCATCGTGTCGCAGCCCACCTGGGGTGTGGACGTGGGCGCGGCCGCGCAGATCCGCGGTGAAATCCTGGCGCTGCGCGACGCGGGCTGCGCGGTGCTGGTGGTCAGTGAAGAGCTGGACGAGCTGTTTGAAATCAGCGACCGGCTGCACGTGATCGCCAAGGGGCGGCTGTCGCCGTCGGTGGACAGGGCAAAGGCCACCGTCACGCAGATCGGGGAATGGATGAGCGGCTTGTGGGAACCCACCGGTCAGGAGGCTGCCCATGCTTAAGCTGGAACCCCGCCCCCAGCCCTCGCAGTTCTGGGCGCTGGCCTCGCCACTGCTGGCGCTGGTCATCACCGTGATCATCGGCATCGCGCTCTTTGCGGCCCTGGGCAAGGACCCGGTGCGCGGCCTGCAGGTGTTCTTCTGGGAACCCATCAAGACGCCCTATGCCCTGGGTGAGCTGATGGTCAAGGCCACGCCGCTGCTGGTCATTGCACTGGGGCTGGCCGTGTGCTTTCGCTCCAACGTCTGGAACATCGGCGCTGAAGGGCAGTTCGTGATTGGCGCCGTGTTTGCCGGCGGCGTGGCGCTGATGGCCGACAAGACCACCGGCGGCTGGATCGTCATTGCCATTTTGCTGGCCGGCATGGCCGGCGGCATGGTGTGGGCGGGTATTACCGCGCTGCTGCGCGACCGCTTCAACGCCAGTGAAATCCTGGTCAGCCTGATGCTGGTGTATGTGGCCGACATGGTGCTGAGCTACCTGGTCTACGGCCCCTGGAAGGATCCCGGCGGCTACAACTTTCCGCAGACCAAGACGTTTGAATCGGTCACGCAGATTCCGCGGCTGATGGCGGGCTCGCGCGTGAGCATCGGCCTCTTGATTGCGCTGGGTGCTGCCGCTGCGCTGTGGATCTTTTTGTTCCGCACGCGGGCCGGTTTTGCCCAGCAGGTGGGCGGGCTGGCACCGGCGGCGGCGCGGTATGCGGGCTTCTCATCGCGCAAGGCATTGTGGATCGCGCTGCTGACCTCGGGCGGCGCGGCGGGCCTGGCCGGCGCGCTGGAGGTGGCCGGCCCCATCGGCCAGCTCACACCCTACGTTCCCGCAGGCTACGGCTTTGCGGCCATCATTGTTGCTTTCGTCGGGCGGCTGCACCCGGTGGGCATGATCTTCTCGGCCATCCTCATGAGCATGTTCTATATCGGCGGTGAGCTGGCGCAGTCGCGCCTGGGCCTGCCCAAGTCACTCACGGGTGTGTTCCAGGGCCTGCTGCTGTTCACGCTGCTGGCTTGCGACACGCTCATTGCGTATCGCCTGCGCTTCAAGGGCATGCAACCCGCCATGAAGGGAGCCCACTGATGGAATCGTATGCATTGCTCCTGGCGGCTACGCTGAACGCCGGTACCGTGCTGGCCGTTGCGGCGCTGGGCCTGCTCATCAACGAAAAGGCCGGCATCGTCAACCTGGGCGCCGAAGGCATGATGCTGTGCGCCGCCATTGCCGGCTTTGCCACCGTGGTGCACACCGGCAGCGACTGGCTGGGCTTTGCCGCCGGCATGGGCGCCGGGGCGCTTTTGGCCGCCATCTTTGGCGTGCTGGTGATCTGGCTCAACACCAACCAGTACGCCACGGGCCTGGCGCTCAGCCTGTTCGGCGCGGGCTTCTCCGCCTTTGCCGGCATCAAGTACGTGCAGGAGAAGTTGCCCGAGCGGCCGCAGTTTCACATCCCGCTGCTGGGCGACATACCGCTGGTGGGTCCGGCGCTGTTCCGCCAGCACCCCATGGTGTACATCGCCATGCTGCTGGTGGTGGGGCTGATCTGGTTCCTGTACCGCACGCGCAGCGGGCTGGTGTTGCGCTCGGTGGGTGAATCGCCTGAATCCGCCCACGCCCTGGGCTACCCGGTGCGGCGCATCCGCCTGGGCGCTGTGGTGGCCGGCGGCGCGCTGTGCGGGCTGGCGGGCGCCTACATTGCCGTCATCTACACCCCGCTGTGGGTGGAGGGCATGGTGGCCGGCAAGGGCTGGATCGCTCTGGCGCTCACCACCTTTGCCACCTGGCGCCCGGCACGCGTGTTGCTTGGTGCTTACCTGTTTGGCGGCGTGACCATGCTGCAATTCCATTTGCAGGGTATTGGCGTGGAGGTCCCCAGCCAGTTCCTGACCATGCTGCCCTACATTGCCACCATCGTGGTGCTGGCCTTGATCTCGCGCAATCCGGCGTGGATTCGCATCAACATGCCCGCATCGCTTGGAAAGCCGTTCTACCCCGGTTCATAATTTGTGTTTTCGCGTTTTCCTCCCAACCTGTCGCAACCCCCTCAAGAAGGACCTGACATGACCGACCTGAAGAAACGTTCCCTGCTCAAAGTCGCGGCGCTGTCCGCTGCCGCGGCAGCCGCCCTGGTAGCTTGCGGCAAGAAGGAAGAGCCCAAGCCTGCCCCGGCACCTGCCCCCGTGGCGGCCCCGGCCCCCAAGCCCGAGCCCCTGAAGATCGCGTTTGCCTATGTCGGCCCGGTGGGCGACGGCGGCTGGACCTTCGCGCACGACAACGGCCGCAAGGCGATCGAAAAAGAGTTTGGCGACAAGGTCGTCACCAGCTTTGTGGAAAAAGTGCCTGAGTCCGCCGACGCCGAGCGCGTGATCCGCGACATGGCCACCCAGGGCAACAAGCTGATCTTCGGTACGACTTTTGGCTACATGGAGCCCATGCTCAAGGTCGCGCCCGACTTCAAGGACGTGAAGTTCGAGCACGCCACCGGCTACAAGCAGGCCGACAACATGCGCACCTACGACAGCCGCACGTATGAAGGCGCCTACATGGCTGGCGTGATCGCCGGCAAGATGACCAAGTCCAACACGTTGGGCGTGGTGGCTTCCATCCCAATCCCTGAAGTCGTCCGCAACATCAACAGCTTCACGCTGGGTGCACAGTCGGTCAACCCCAAGATCAAGACCAAGGTCGTGTGGGTCAACGAATGGTTCAACCCCCCGAAGGAAACCGAAGCGGCCACCTCGCTGATCAACGGCGGCGCCGACGTGCTGTTCCAGAACACTGATTCGTCGGCAGTGCTGCAAACGGCCGAGAAGATGAACAAGCGCGCGTTCGGCTGGGACAGCGACATGACCGCCTACGGCCCCAAGGCCCACTTGGGTTCGGCCGTCATCAACTGGGGCCCTTACTACGTGAAGGCCACGCGTGATGCGCTGGAAGGCAAGTGGACCGGCAACACCGGCGTGTGGTGGGGCGTGAAGGAAGGCGCCATCGACATGGTGTCCATCGCCGCTGACGTGCCTGAAGAAACCAAGACCAAGATCGCCGAAATCAAGAAGGGCCTGACCGACGGCACCTTCTCGATCTGGAAGGGCCCGATCGTCGGCCAGGATGGCAAGGAAGTGGTGGCCAAGGACGCCGTCGCTGACGACAAATTCCTGGGCGGCGTGAACTTCTACGTCAAGGGTGTGGAAGGTAAAGTGCCGGGCGACAAGAAGTAAGACGCCCCCCGAAGCGCCTTCGGCGCCTCCCCCCACTGGGGGGCAATGCAGTGGACCGGCGAAGCCGGATCCACGCATTCTGGAAGGGTCGCCGTGAGGCGGCCCTTTTTTGTTTCTGCACATGATTGAAGAAACCTTTTGGCACCCCGTGGCGCTGGCTGATGACGTGGCTGCGGCACCCGTGGCCGCGCGGCTGCTGGGCCACGACCTGGTGCTGTGGCGCGACGCTACCGGCGCGGTGCACGCCTGGCGCGACCAGTGCCCGCACCGCGGCGCGCGGCTGTCGCTGGGGCGGGTGGAAAGTGGGCGGCTGGAATGCCCGTACCACGGCTGGCAGTTTGCGGCGTCGGGGCAGTGTGTGCTGGTACCGGCGCTGCCTTCGTTCACGCCGCCGGCCACGCATTGCGCGCACACGCACGCGGCTCGGGAGGCGCATGGGCTGGTGTGGGTGCAGCTGGCGGAGGGTGACGCCGGGTTACCCGCGTTTGCTGCTGAAGACGATGCCCGGCTTCGCAAGCTCAACTGCGGCCCCTATGACGTGGCGGCCAGTGCGCCGCGCATCATTGAAAATTTTCTGGACATGGCGCACTTCGGTTTTGTGCATGAAGGCTCGCTCGGCATGCGCAGCGCCACGGACATTGACGACTACACCGTGCAGCCCACCCCTACCGGCCTGCTGGCCACGCAGTGCAAGGCCTGGCAGCCGCAGTCCAATCTGCATTCCACCGCGCCCGCGCAGGTGGAATACACCTACGAAGTGACGGCGCCCTATGCGGCGGTGCTGACCAAGGTGCCTGATGCCGCCACGGTGGCCATCACCGGCTACCGCGAATCCATTGCGCTGTACATCTGCCCCGTCACACCCGAAACCTGCCGCGTCTGGTTTCGCCTGGCCGTGGCCGATTTTGAATCCACCGACGAAACGCTACGCGCGTTCCAGCACGGCATCTTCATGCAGGACAAGCCGGTGCTGGAGTCGCAGCGTCCGGTTCGTCTGCCGCTGGACTTGCGCGCCGAACTGCACACGGCGGCCGACAAGGCGTCGGCCGCCTACCGCCGCCACCTGAAACAACTGGGCATCACCTTTGGAGTCTGCTGATGAACAACATCCCCCACATTCCTGCCGACCGCCTGCCTGCCCTGCTGCGCGGCATGCCCAAGGCCGAACTGCACATGCACATTGAAGGCTCGCTGGAACCCGAGCTGATTTTTGCACTGGCCCAGCGCAACAGCGTGAGCATTCCCTATGCCAGCGTGGAAGACCTGCGCCGCGCCTACGCATTCACCAACCTGCAGAGCTTTCTGGACATCTACTACGCCGGTGCCAGCGTGCTTCTCAAAGAGCAGGACTTCTACGACATGGCCTGGGCCTACCTGCTGCGCGCGCAGGCCGACAACGTGCTGCACACCGAGATGTTCTTTGACCCGCAGACACACACCGCGCGGGGCGTGGCCATGGAAACGGTCATCAATGGCCTGCACCGGGCGTGTATGGATGCGAAAGAAAAGCTGGGCGTCAGCGCGCTGCTGATCCTGTGCTTCCTGCGCCACCTGAGTGAAGACGACGCTTTTGCCACGCTGGAGCAGGCGCTGCCCTTTCGCGACAAGTTCGTCGGCGTCGGCCTGGACTCCAGCGAGGTCGGGCACCCACCCGAAAAGTTCGCTCGCGTGTTTGCACGCTGCCGCGAACTGGGCTTTCACCTCGTGGCGCACGCGGGCGAAGAGGGTCCGCCTGAATACGTGTGGACCGCGCTGGACCTGTTGAAGGTCGAGCGGGTGGACCACGGCGTGCAGTCGTCCAAGGACCCGGTGCTGATGAAGCGGCTGGCCCAAGACCGCATTCCGCTCACCGTGTGCCCGCTGTCCAACCTCAAGCTGTGCGTATTTCCATCACTGGCCCAGCACAACCTGGGCGCGCTGCTGGACGCCGGTCTCATGGCCACAGTCAACTCCGACGACCCGGCCTACTTTGGCGGCTATGTGAACGAAAACTTCACCCAGACCTTTGCCGCCACGGGCCTCACGGCGCAGCATGCCTACACGCTGGCACGCAACAGCTTTGAGGCGAGCTTTGTGGATGCCACGGCCCAACGCGGGTTCATTGACCGGCTGGACGAGGCCTTCGCCCGCGCCGGGTAAAATCAAGGCATCAAGGTCGCGCCCCGGCGGCCTTTTTGTTTGTCTGTTCCGGGGCCATGTAGAGGACCACCATGTATAAAAACCTCGTAGCCGCGCTTGCGGCCGCCTGTTGTTTTTCCCCTGTTTTTTCCCAAACCACCGGCCCGTTGAAGGCCGGCTTTGTCTATGTCGCGCCCATCACCGAAGCGGGCTGGGTACGCCAGCATGAAGAAGGCCGCAAGGCCGTGCAAGCCGCCCTGGGCGCCAAAGTCCAGACCACCTTCGTGGAAAACGTTGCAGAAGGCGCCGACGCCGAACGCGTGATCCGCGACCTGGCCCAGCAGGGCCACACGCTCATCTTCACGCCCAGCTTTGGCTACATGGAGCCCACGCTCAAGGTGGCCAAAGACTTCCCCAACGTCAGGTTCGAATCCGTCACCGGCTACAAAACCGCGCCGAACGTCGCGACGTCCAACGCGCGCTATTACGAAGGCCGCTACCTGGCGGGCATCGCCGCGGGCCGCATGACGAAGACGAACGTGGCCGGCTACGTGGCGGGCTTTCCCATTCCCGAGGTACTGCAGGGCATCAACGCCTTCACTTTGGGCATGCGCTCTGTCAACCCGAAAGCGCAAGTCAAGGTCGTGTGGCTCAACGCCTGGTTCGACCCGCCGCGCGAGCGCGACGCCGCCATGAGCCTTTTCAACCAGGACGTGGACGTGATCGCCTTTCACACCGGCTCCACCGCCGTGATGGCCGCCGCGCAGGAGCGCGGCAAGATGGCCGTGGCCTACCACTCCGACATGCGCAAAGCAGGGCCGGATGCGCAGATCGTGGCCGTCACCCACCAGTGGGGCGCCTACTACACCCAGCGCGCGCAGGCGGTGCTGGACGGCAGCTGGAAAAGCGGCAACGTCTGGGGCGGCGTGAAGGAGGGGATGATCCGTGTCGGCGACTTTGGCGCGCAGGTACCCAAAACGGTGCAGGACGAGGTGCTGGCCCGCCAGAAAGATATTGCTGTCGGCAAGCTGCACCCGTTCACCGGCCCCATCACCGACAACGAAGGCAAGGCCGTCGTGCCGGCGGGCGCGCGCATGACAGATGCGCAGATACTGTCTATGAACTTTCTTGTATCTGGCGTACAGGGCAAGGCCGCAAAATAGGCGGCATGAAAGCCTATCGATCCGCCATCCTGCGTTTTGCCGACGACCGGTCCGCCATTTACGAACAAGACGGCCTGCTGGTCACGGGGCCAGACGCCACCGGCCGCCAGGTGGTGCGCGCTGTGGGCGCGTACAGCGCGCTGGCCGGCAACTATCCCGGCGTGGCCGTGGAGGATCTGCGCGGCCAGATCATCGCCCCCGGTTTTGTGGACCTGCACATCCACTTTCCGCAAACCGACGTGATCGGCTCGCCGGCCGAGGGCCTGTTGCCCTGGCTGGAAAACTACACCTTTCCGCATGAGTCGCGCTTTGTGGACGCGGGCTACGCGCAGGGCGTGGCCACGGTGTTCCTGGACGAACTGCAGCGCAACGGCGTCACCACCGCGCTCACGTTCTGCACCTCGCACCCCTCTTCGGTCGATGCGCTGATGGACGCGTCGCGCCAGCGCGGCCTGCGCATGATCGCGGGCAAGGTGCTGCAGGACCGCCATTCGCCGGACGGCGTGCGCGACGACACTGAACAGTCGCTGGCAGATACCGAATCCCTCATCAAAAAGTGGCACGGCCAGGACCGTCTGGGCTATGCCATCACGCCGCGTTTTGCGCCCAGCTGCACAGAGGCGCAATTGCGCGGTGCGGGTGAGCTCGCCGCCAGATACCCCGACGTGTGGATCCAGTCGCATGTGGCCGAGAACAAGGACGAAATCAGATGGGCGCGCGAGCTGTTTCCGCAATCGCGCAGCTACCTGTCTATCTACGACGACTTCGGCCTCATGCGCGAGCGCGCCATCTATGCACACTGCATCCACTTTGACGACGAAGACCGTGCGTTGATGCGCTCTACCGGCGCGGCAGCGGCGGTCAGCCCCACCAGCAACCTCTTTCTGGGCAGCGGGTTCTTCGACTACGAAGGCGCCGAGCGCATCGGCTTCCAGTACGGCCTGGCCAGTGACGTGGGCGGGGGCACCAGCTTCAGCCCGTTTCACACCATGCTGGCGGCGTACTACGTGGGCCGCGAAGGCCAGACCAAGCCGGGCCTGAGCCTGAGCCCGCAGGCGCTGTGGTGGCAGCACACGGCCGGCGCAGCGCAGGCGCTGGGGCTTGCCGGCACCATCGGCAACCTGCAGCCGGGCTGCGAGGCCGATTTTGTGGTGCTCAACCCTCAGGCCACGCCGCTCCTGGCGCGCAAGACGGCGCAGGCGACCAACCTGGACGAGCTGTTGTTCGCATTGATCGTGCTGGGCGACGACCGGCTGATCGCGCGAACCCACATTGCGGGGCACTGAGCCACCGCTGTGTGTATGCGCTTCAGCCCGGCAGGGCGACGCTGACCGTGGCTTCTGCAGCCAGGATGCCCGCCGGGTTGCCCACCACGCGCGCATGCACGCGTGCCGTCACCCCGCCAAAGATGCGGCGCAGCGACGCACCCAGGCGGCCCACGTCTGACGCCCCCAGGCCCGGCCCGCGTGGCATGTAGGCCGCAGTACGGTGCACGGCATCGCTCATGTCACGTGGCAGCTCGATGCGGCAGGCCGCCACCTGCAGCTGGTTGTCGTCGCCATTGATGAAAATGCGGCACTGGATGCCGGTGCCCTGGCCGATCTGCCAGCCGGGGTAGATGGTCTGGAAGGTCACTTCACCCAGCGCGTCGGTGATCTGCACGCCTTGCAGCACGTTGCCCTCGGCTTGGGGCAGCACACCATCACGGTCGCAGTGCCAGACATGGACCGCGGCGTTGGCCAGCGGTGCAAAGCGGTTGGCCGCTGCCTGCAGGCGAAGCGTCAGCAACAGCGGCGTGCCGGGCCGCCCGCTGGTGATGTCGCTGCGCATCAGGGCCGCGCGCGTCAGCACCTCGGGCAGGGCATGGATGCCCACGCCCCGCTCGTTGAACGGGGCGGCCCGCACGGTGTCAGCCACCGCAGCGTCACGCAGTACGGGATATTTCATGATCAGGCGATGAGGATACCGTTTTCCAGATACCCGCTCGCCGGCATCGCGCCTAGCGGTTGAGCTTTTTCTCGCGGATGTAGCGGGCCAGGCCGCAGTAGCCGTCCTTGAACAGGATCTCGTTTTCCAGCTTGGCGGGCAGCAGCTTTTCCTTGAGCTCGGATGCGGCCTGCGCGCCCTGGTTCTGGCGGACGAAGCCAATGGCCTGCTCGAATTTGGACACTTCGGCGCGGCAGGGGTCCTGCGCCTGGCGGCTGGGGTCCACAGCGGTCTGGGCGTGGGCCGGCAAGCTCAGCAGGGCCATCGTCCAGGGCAATAAAAGGGGGATCTTGGGCATGGGCGAACTCCGGTAGGTCCCAGCCCTCAAGCATGAAGCGTTCCCGTGGCAGCGGCATGACGCCGGGCGTATGCCGGTCATTCGCCGCGGCGTATGCTCAAACGTCGTCTTCGCTGGGTTTGGCCGTTGTCACAAATTCGCCCAGGCGGTGCGACCAGCTGGATGCTTCGGCGTCCACGGCTTCCAGGGCCTCGCACACCACCCCGCTGGCAGTGAACATCTTGACCGCGGCCGCATTGGCGCCGGCGTGGTGAGGCTTTTCGCGCAGGAAGACCACGCGCCGTATGCCCGCCTGGATGACCGCCTGCGCGCAACGGGGGCAGGGGAACTGCGTGGTGTAGATGGTGGCGTTGGTCAGCGGCAGCACCACGCAATTGAGCATGGCGTTGATCTCGGCGTGCACCACGTAGCTGTGCCGGGAATGGAACGGGTCGCTGTCGTCATCTGACCAGTAGATGGGGTCGTGGTCGTCGCAGCCGCGCGGCAGGCCGTTGTAGCCCACGCCGATGATCCTGTGGTCCGGCGACACGATGCAGGCGCCGTTGCGCGTGCGGTGGTCCTTGGAGCGGGCCGACGCCAGCAGCGCCACGCCCATGAACATTGAATGCCAGCCAATCAGGGCGCTTGGCTTGGCAACATCCTCGTGACTCATTGTGGTTCCTCGGTGGGCATCGGTGCAGGGTGGGCGTGGCAATGCTAGCACCGGCTGCTGGCGGGGTTGCCCGGCTGCGCTATCGATGGTGTTACCATGGTAATACCATCGAAAGACCGCCATGCGTACTGTTTCCGTCAAGCTCCCCGACACGACCCGGATTCGCATTGAGGCCATTGCGGCCGGCAGGGGTACCTCAGCTCACGCGTTCATGGTCGAGGCCATTGAAGCCCGGCTGGAAAGTGAGGAAAAGCACGATGCCTTCATTAAAGATGCCATGAAGTCCCGCGAGCAGATGATTGCCGGCGGCAAGGCGTTTGATGGTGATGATGTGATCGCCTACCTTAATGCCCGTGCCCGGGGCGAGCGCGTGTCCCGGCCCCGACTGAAATCCATCAAGACGATCCTGAAGTCTGGTCAATGACGCGGCTGCTGGTGACCGTTCGGGCGCTGGACGATATGGATCGCCTGTGTGATTTCCTGGTGGATCATCTCCCGCATGAGGCCGCGCACACCGCGCAATTGATCGCGCAAGGCCTGGAAATTCTCAAGTGCCACCCGCTTGTCG
>CALRZF020000056.1:0-14042 GCA_943372585.1 Ramlibacter sp. 2FC
ACCACGGATGCGCGCAGGGGCGCCGGCGCGGCAGCGGCAAAACGCGCGGGCACGTCTTGCCCGTTGATGGCGTCGTGAAAGATCGCGTCCAGCGCGTCGTGCGGCGGCAGCTTTTGCACGCTGCGCTGCCAGCGGGCCAGCACGGTGCCCACACCGGCCAGCGGCGGGGGCAAGAGGCTGCCTTCGCCGCCCTCGTCCCCCTGCTGCAGCAGCTCGTACCAGCTCACAGCCAGCTTTTGCGCCTGGGCCGCGCGCTTCAGGCCGGCCAGGTGGGCCAGCGCGCTGTCGGGCAGGTTGAACAACGGGGACCTCAACGCGCGGGCCAATGAAAGGTCGTGCGCGGGCGACACCAATGCATCCAGCAGCGCCACCACGTCCTGCACCTCGGGGGCGTCAGCCAGGTTTTTCTTTTCAGGCTGAACGGCGGCGATGTGCAACGCGCGCAGCTCGTCCTGCAGCACCGACAGTGGCTCGCGTTTGCGGGCCAGCACCATGATGTGGCCGGGCGGGCGGCCCTGAGCCATCTCGGCCGCGATCCAGCGGGCGGCCTGGCGGCATTCCAGCGTGCGCAGGCTGTCTTCAGGCAGCTCGCGCGGCGTGGTCAGGCTGTTGCGCCAGGCCAGGGGGTCTTGTGCTTCGGCATCGTCTTGCGTGTCGCGTTCTATCTGCGGTAGCCGCTGCACGGCGCCTGCCTCGGGCGATTCGGTGGTGTGGGCGCGGTAGCCGTCGTATTCGCCCGCCGCCTGGGCCGCGCCCATGGCCTCGTTCACCACGGCCAGCACGCGCTGGGCGTTGCGGTGGGTGTGGTCGCAGCTGAGCAAGTCACCGCCCAGGCCGTCCACCACAAACTGCTGCGCCGCGCGGAACACCTGCGGCTCGGCCCGGCGAAAGCGGTAAATGCTCTGCTTGGGGTCGCCCACGATGAAGACGCTGGGGGCCTGCCCACCCGCTCCCGCGTAGCCCGACAGCCAAGCGTTCAGCGCCTGCCACTGCAGCGGGTTGGTGTCCTGGAATTCATCAATCAGCAGGTGGCTCACGCGCGCGTCCAGCCGCTCCTGCACCCAGCCGCTCAGCACCGGGTCTGACAGCATGACCAGCGCGGCGCGCTCCACATCATTCATGTCCACCCAGCCGCGCTCGCGCTTCAGGGCCGAGAACTCTGCAATCAGCAGCCGCGTGAGGCGCGCCATGCGCTGCTGGTGCAGCCAGGCTGTGTGCTGGTGGGCAGCAGCCTGCAGGCGCTGGGCCAGCGCCTGCGCGGCGGTCACTGCCGGGTTGTCGCCCAGCTTGCCGAATTTACGCGGCTCGCCTTTGAGCGTAAACAACGCGTCGCACACATCCCCCAGGCTCACGTTGCCCACGGCCTGTTCCAGCTTGCCGCCTAAAGCGGCATAGGTGGGCGCGCCGGTGCCCAGCACGCGCGCCGCGTCCAGCAGCACGGTGCACACCGTGGCGCCCTGCAGCGCGTGTGCGGGATCGGCCAGACCGGCCAGGTCGGGAAACTGTGCGCCAAACGGCTTGACCGATGCGTCCACCGTGCCCTGCGCGTCGGCCAGCGCAAATTCAACCCGCTTGGCCAGCGCGGCCTGCAAGGCCTTGAGGGTGTTGAAGCGGCCGTGTGCGGCCACGGCGTCCATGTAGTCGCGCCGGGCATCCGGCTCAGCCACCACGGCGGCGTGGAAGTGCCGCCACACCGCCGCAACGGCGTCCTTGTCGTCTTCCAGCAGCTCGTAGCTGGCGGGCAGGCCCAGCCGGTCCAGCACGGCCAGCGGCGCGTTGCGCAGCAGCGCGGCAAACCAGCTGTGAAAGGTGCGCACCTGCACCGGGCGGCCGGTTTGCAGCAGCGTGCGGTACAGGTTGTGCAATGGCTCCACCAAGGCCGGTGCAGCCTGTGGGGCGATGCCGCGGATGTGCAACTCGTGCATCAGCTGCTCGGGCGTGGCCTGGGCAAAGGCCTCCAGCCACTGCTGCAGGCGCTGGCGCATTTCGCCCGCGGCTTTTTTGGTGAAGGTGATGGCCAGGATTTCGTGCGGCTGCGCGCCCGCAAGCAGCGCGCGCAGCATGCGCGACACCAGCATCCAGGTTTTGCCGGCACCGGCGCAGGCTTCTACGGCCACGCTGCGGCGCGGGTCGCAGGCCACGGCGTAGAAGTCGGGGCGGCTGACGCGCCGGCCGTTCAGCTCGTAGGCGTAGGCGGCGTGGGTGGTGTCGGTGTGGGTGTCGGCTTCGGTCATGACCACATGTCCTTGCGGCACAGGCCGCGCGCCGCGCAAAAGTCGCACACCGTGCCCTCGCCCAGGGCGGGCAGCGGCGCACCGTCGGCAATGGCCTGCAGGTCGTGTTGTATGCCTTCGATCAGCGCATCGCGCGCGGCCACCACATCGTCCTGCTCCACCGTGCGGGTCTCGCCGCGCTCGCCCACGTTCACATAGGCGGCACGCAGCTGGTCGTCGGGCAGCAGCGCGGCATAAAACGCCAGCTGCGTGTCTTCCGACGCGGCCTTCACGCGCTTGCGGGTCACGTCCAGCGCCTCGGTCTTGTAGTCCATCACCATGGCCATGTCGCCAGCCAGTTTGTCGATGCGGTCCAGCCGGCCGATCAGCGTCAGCGTGCCCAGCGGGGTCGTCCGGTCGGCCTCGGCCTCCATGAACTGCGCGCCGTCGGCTTCGTGTTGGTCCAGCCAAGCCAGGTAGCCGTCGCGCGCCTGGGGCCAGCTGGCGGCAAACGGCAAAAATTCGCTTTCGGCCAGGCCCAGGGTGCGGGTCTGCTCCTGGGCGGCTTCTTCAATCAGCGCCAGCCGCTGCGGCCCCGCGGGTACGGGCTGCGCGGCCAGCGCGTTATGAAAGTGGCCCAGCACCGCGTGCAGCCAGGTACCAAAGTCGCGCTTGTCCAGTTCGGTGTCCAGCTCGTCGGCTTCTTTCAGGCCCAGCTGGCGCAACGCAAAAAATCGGTAGGGGCAGCGGCGCAGATCTTCGTAGGCGCTGGCAGACAGCCGGGCCACCGGCAGCGCGGCACCGCTGGGCTGCGGGCGGGGTGTGGGGGCGGCGGCCACGGCATGGTCTACGCGCGGGTCGTTGCCTGTTTGTGCCGCGCGATCCTGTTGCAGTTGCTGCACCAGCGTGCTGGGCAACACGGGCTCGCCGGCGGCGTCTGCGGTGCGCCACAGCACGTCCACCTGCGGCACGGCCAGGGCTTGCTGCCAGCCGGCGCGTTGCACGGCCTCCAGCGCTTCGCGCGTGGGCAGGCCCAAGCCCGCGCGCTGGCCCGCTGTCCAGGGGCCGGCGGGCTCAGGCGCGGCGGGCAGGTTGGCTTCGTCGCAGCCGGGCAGCACGGCGGCGGCAAACGGCTGGCCCAGCATCTGCGGGAACGGCAGGATCACCACCTGCTCGTCGCGCGGGTGCGTGGGCTTGAAGCTGGCGGCCTCCAGCACGTCAGTCACCCAGGCAATGAATTCATGCAGGGCCATGCGGCGCGCGGCGTGGGGCACGGCGGCCCATTCGGCTTGCGCACCATCGGCCAGGCGCAGCGCGGCGATGGCGGCGTCACCGGCAGCGTCGCCTTCCAGCTTGTTCCATTGGCCGGTGGCTTGCAGCAACTCACGCAGGGCCTGCAGCCAGGCGGCGAGCGGGCGGGCGCGTTGCAGGGTGGCGCGCTGGTCTTCCACTTGCGCAATCAAGTCCGTCAATGCGTCGTGGCTGCGCAGTCGCGCCACAGCACCGGGCCAGTCGCGCACGCCGGCATCGCGCAGGGTTTTCTCCAGCCGCTGCAGGGCGGGCACGTCCCACGCGGGCGCATGTTTGAGCCAGTCGAGCACGGCGTCGCTGGGCGCGTCGTGCCGGGCGGCGCGCAGTGCGGTCATGAGGTGCGCCGCCGCGCGGGTGGTGGACAGCTTCCACCCCGTTTCGTCACGAATGCGCAGGCCCTGCGCGCCCAGCATGGCGCGGATGCGCCGCGTGAGTGCCCGGTCGGTCGCGGCCAGGGCCACCGGGCTGCGGCCGGCGGCCAGGTGCTGCAGCACGCAGGCTGCTGCGCGGGCCGCTTCATCTTCGGGGTCACGCGCCGCGTGCAATGCCACGGCGCCGCGCTGCGCGGCCTGCACCATCGGCAGTGTTGCGGCCTTGTCGCCAAAGTGCGTGCGGATGGCGTCCACCAGTGGCTCGCTCTGGTAGCCCTGCAGCACCACCAGGCAGTCCACGTCGTTGCGCACGGCGTCGCCCAGCAGGCAGTCGGTGGCATAGGCCGATGCGTACACCCATTCCAGCGCCACCCGGACCACCGCCAGCTCCAGGGCCAGCACGGGGGCATCCAGCCCACCGGCCACCACGGTGCGCATGCGTGCAGCCCACGCAGCACGCTGCGCGGGCTGCACGGCAGCGGCAAGCGGCGCCAGCTGGCCTGCGGCCTCCACCACGCGGCCGGCCAGCAGGTCGCGCTGGTCGCCCAGGCCGGCGTCGGCCAGCAGGGCCTGCGCAGCCAGCAGGTCACGCGCGGCGTCGTGGCACAGGTCCAGCGGGCCGGGCACAAAGCCGCCTAGCTGCCCGCCCTGGCTGCGCGCCCAGTTCATGGTGGATTCAAAGCGCGGCGCAAAGCCGCTGGGCACCACGCGCGCCCAGGCCCGCGCGGCCTTGGGCATGAGCTGGGCGTACGGCACCAGCACCACGGTGCGTGCGGGGTGGGCGCTGCGGCTTTGCAGCAGGACATGCACCTGCACCATCAACGCGTCCAGACCTGTGGCGGCGCGATGGCTTTGCGCTATCGCATCCATAGCGCGCGGGAGGCTTTCCATGGCCTGTGGAGGGACTTGGTTTCTGTCACAATTCCTCCACTTTAGCTGTACCGCCAACCGACAACCAAGGAATACACATGGCCAGCGACCTCATCAAACACATCTCTGATACCAGCTTCGAAGCCGATGTGCTCCAGGCCGACAAGCCCGTGCTGGTCGACTACTGGGCCGAATGGTGCGGCCCCTGCAAGATGATCGCCCCGATCCTGGATGAGGTGTCCGCCACCTACCAGGGCAAGCTGCAGATCGCCAAGATGAATGTGGACGAAAACCGCGACATCCCCGCCAAGTTCGGCATCCGCGGCATCCCCACGCTCATGCTGTTCAAGGACGGCCAGCTTGCTGCCACCAAGGTCGGCGCCATGAGCAAGGCCCAGCTCACCGCGTTCATTGACCAGCAACTGGCCTGATCGCTCCCCCCGCGCGGCTGGCGCGCATTTGCCCCAGCCGCGCTGTTTTTCCTGTCATAATCTTTTCCAGTTCACTGATTCGCAAAAACGGCGAGTCGGTTCGAGTTCCCGGCCGGCGCGGCATCTTTCGCAGCTGACCGACACCCTCCCCCCCGTTTTCACAGAACTCCCCCAAAGGGGTCATTCCATGCACTTAAACGAACTCAAGGCACTGCACGTGTCTGAAGTCCTGAAGCAGGCTGAAGAGCTTGAGATCGAAAACACCGGCCGCATGCGCAAGCAGGAGCTGATGTTCGCCATCATCAAGAAGCGTGCAAAAGCCGGCGAACAGGTTTTTGCCGACGGCGTGCTGGAGATATTGCCCGACGGCTTCGGCTTCCTGCGCAGCCCCGACACCAGCTACACGGCCAGCACCGACGACATCTACATCAGCCCCAGCCAGGTGCGCAGGTTCAACCTGCACACGGGCGACATGATCGAAGGTGAAGTGCGCATCCCCAAGGACGGCGAACGCTACTTTGCGCTGACCAAGCTGGACAAGGTCAACGACGGCCCGCCCGAGCAGAACAAGCACAAGGTCATGTTTGAAAACCTGACCCCCCTGTTCCCCAAGGAGCAGATGAAGCTGGAACGCGAAGGCATCAAGGGCGAAGAAAACATCACCGGCCGTGTGATCGACATCATTGCCCCCATCGGCAAGGGCCAGCGCGCCCTGCTGGTCGCTCCGCCCAAGAGCGGCAAGACGGTGATGATGCAGCACATGGCCCACGCCATTGCGGCCAATTACCCCGACAGCTACATGATGGTGCTGCTGGTCGACGAGCGCCCCGAAGAAGTGACCGAAATGCAGCGCTCGGTGAAGGCCGAGGTGATTGCCTCCACCTTTGACGAACCCGCCGCACGCCACGTGCACGTGGCCGAGATGGTCATCGAGCGTGCCAAGCGCCTGGTCGAGCTGAAAAAAGACGTGGTGATCCTGCTGGACTCCATCACCCGCCTGGCCCGCGCCTACAACAACGTCGTGCCCAGCTCGGGCAAGGTGCTGACCGGCGGTGTGGACGCCAATGCACTGCAGCGCCCCAAGCGTTTTCTGGGTGCGGCCCGCAACGTGGAAGAAGGCGGCTCGCTGACCATCATTGCCACCGCGCTGATCGACACCGGCAGCCGTATGGACGAGGTGATCTTTGAAGAATTCAAGGGCACGGGCAACAGCGAAATCCACCTGGACCGCCGCCTGTATGAGAAGCGCGTGTTCCCGTCCATCCAGCTCAACCGCAGCGGCACCCGCCGCGAAGAGCTGCTGCTGGCCCCCGAGATCCTGCAAAAGACCCGCATCCTGCGCCAGTTCATGTACAACATGGATGAAATCGAGTCCATGGAAATGGTCCTGAAGAGCATGCGCGCCACCAAGAGCAACGTCGAGTTCTTCGACATGATGAGGCGCGGCGGCTGACAAGACGCCCCCCGAAGCGGCCTTCGTCCGCCTCCCCCCACTGGGGGGCGATGCAGTGGACCGGCAAAGCCGGATCCACGCATCCTGGAAAAGGCACGGCACACGCAAACACGTCGTAAGTGATTGATTTTGTGCAATAATCGTGAGCTTTGCGGAAAGTACCCCGGGCGGTCCGGCGGCGGCTCCCGCACCTGAATCAAGGAAAACATCATGGCTAAAGAAGGCATTCACCCCAACTACCGCGACGTCCTGTTTGTGGACCTGTCCAACGGTTTCAAGTTCGTGACCCGTTCCTGCGTGAACACCAAGGAAATGGCCAAGCACGACGACGGCAAGGAATACCCGCTGTTCAAGCTGGACACCTCCAGCGAATCGCACCCCTTCTACACCGGCACGCAGAAGTCCGTGAACGACATGGGCGGCCGTGTTGACAAGTTCTTCAAGAAGTTCGGCAAGCCCGGCGCTGGCGCCAAGGCTGAAGAAGCCGCCAAGTAATCCGCTTTCGGCCATCAAGGGCAGCCCGGTTCGCCGCGCTGCCCTTTTTGTTTGATGTGACAAACTCGCGAACTTGAACCAGCCCACGCCCGCCATCGTTGCCCAGAGCGCCGTGCGCCGCCTGCCGCGCGCGGCGCTGCTGCTGTTCTGCCTGGCTTATGTATTGCCCGGCTTTGTGGGTCGCGAGCCCTGGAAGAACGCCGACATGACGGCGTTTGGCTACATGGCCGAGTTGGCTTCCGGTGCCGCCGCTTGGCTGAACCCCACGTTGCTGGGCCGCCCCCCTGAATTTGACGCGCTGCTGCCCTACTGGCTGGGCGCCTGGGCCATCATGGCCGCGCCGTCATGGCTGCCTTCCGATCTGGCGGCGCGCATCCCGTTTGTGGGCTTGCTGGCACTGACACTGACCACCACCTGGTACGCCGTGTATTACCTGGCGCGCAGCCCGCAGGCCCAGCCCGTGGCCTTTGCCTTTGGCGGCGAGGCCAACCCCCGCGACTACGCCCGCGCCATGGCCGACGGCGGCCTGCTGGCCATGATTGCCTGCCTGGGCCTGGCCCAGCTGTCGCACGAAACGACCCCTGCGCTGGCCCAGGTGGCCTTTACTGCGCTGGCCTTCTATGGGCTGGCCGCCATGCCATGGCATACCGTCAGCGCTGCCGCCGGGCTGGCCGTGGGGCTGACAGGCCTGGCCCTGAGCGGTGCGCCCACCATGGCTGTGCTGCTGGGTCTGGGTAGCGCCGCGGTCTGCCTGGTGGCGACCGAGCAGGACGCACTGGCCCGCAGCCACAACCGCCGCTGGGCCTTGTTCATCGCACTGGCCACGCTGGCCGTGGCCATCCTGGCCTGGGGCCTGGACCTGTACCGCTGGCGCGTGGGCCTGCCCACAGGCGCAGGGCGTGACTGGCGCAGCACCGGCCGGCTGCTGCTGTGGTTTACCTGGCCGGCCATGCCGCTGGCGCTGTGGACGCTGTGGCGCTGGCGCCGCCAGCTGCCCAGCCGTCATGTGGCCTTGCCGCTGTGGTTTGTGGCAGTGGCCCTGGGGACCACCCTGACCACACCGTCGGCCGACCGCTCGCTGTTGCTGGGCCTGCCCGCGCTGGCCACGCTGGCGGCGTTTGCGCTGCCCACGCTGGAGCGCAGCGTGGCCGCGCTGATCGACTGGTTCACGCTGCTGTTTTTCAGCGGCTGCGCGCTGGTGATCTGGGTGGTGTGGATTTCCATGCAGACCGGCGTGCCAGCCAAGCCTGCCGCCAACGTGGCCAAGCTGGCGCCGGGGTTTGAGCCCTCTTTCTCGTTGCCCGTGTTTGGCGTGGCGCTGGCCGCCACGCTGTGCTGGGCCTGGCTGGTCAAGTGGCGCGCAGGCCGCCACCGCGCCGCCATCTGGAAGAGCCTGGTGCTGCCTGCCGGCGGCGCAGCCCTGTGCTGGCTTCTGCTGATGACGCTGTGGCTGCCGCTGCTGGACTTTGCCCGCGGCTTCACGCCGGTGGTGGGCCAGGTGACGCGGCTGATCGACAAGCCCGGCTGTGTAGAGGTACATGGCCTGAGCCGCGGCCATGTGGCGGCTTTCAAGTACCACGGCAAGCTGGCATTGCAGCCGGTGAGTGTGGCGGCCGAATGCCCCTGGATGATTGTGGGTGCGGGCTCGGTGGACGCGCTGCGCGCCGGGCTGGACATGCGCCAGTGGAAGCTGCTGGCCAATGTGCGCCGCCCGGCTGATGCCAATGACAACGTGCTGTTGTACCAGCGCTCCCCGTCAGCGGCCGCTCGCTGATGTCTGAGCTTCGGACCATCATGCGCCACGCCGGCACGGTGCTGGCGGGCCAGCTGGCCGTCATGGCGTTTGGCGTGGCCGACACTCTGATCGCCGGGCGTTTTTCCAGCGAGGCGCTGGCCGCGCTGTCGGTGGGCTCGGCCATCTACATCAGCATCTTCATTGCGCTGAACGGCGTGCTGCAGGCGCAGCTGCCCGTGTGGGCCGAACTGCGCGGCGCGGGCCGTGAAGCCGAGGTGGGCCGGTCCGTACGCCAGGCGCTGTACCTGGCGTTCATGGCCATGGCACTGGGCATCACCGCCCTGCTGCTGCCCGGCCCGCTCATGCGCTGGACCGAAGTGCCTCCCGCGTTGCAGGCCGACGTGAAGGACTACCTGGCCATTCTGGCGCTGGCCGTGCCGCCGTCGCTGCTGTTTCGCATGTATGCCACGCTGAACCAGAGCCTGGGCTGGCCGCTGCTGGTCACCTGGGTACAGATCGGCTCGCTGGCGGTCAAGGTGCCGTTGTCGATCTGGCTGACATTCGGCGGCTTGGGCGTGCCCGCCATGGGCCTGGCCGGGTGTGCGTGGGCAACGCTGATCGTGGCCTACCTGATGTTCGGCCTGGCGGCGTGGATGCTGGGCACCCAGCCCATGTACCTGCCGTACCGCATCTGGCACCGGCTGGAGCGGCCCGACTGGCACGCCATCGGCCGCTTTGCGCGTCTGGGCATCCCCACGGGGCTGGCGATCCTGGTCGAGGTCACCGCCTATTCGCTCATGGCGCTGTTCATTGCGCGCCAGGGCATTGCCGCCACCGCCAGCCACCAGATTGCGTCCAACCTGGTGGGGGTGCTGTACATGATGCCGCTGTCATTGGGCATTGCGGTCAGCGCGCGGGTGAGCTGGTGGCTGGGTGCGGGCGACCCCGCACGGGCCCGGCTGGCCCTGCGCCTGGGCCTGAAGCTGACGCTGGCGCTGGCCGTGGGCGGCGCAGCGCTGCTGGTATTGGCACGCGAGCCGCTGGCGCGCATTTACGCCGGTGGCAACGCGCAGGTGGCAGCGCTTGCCGCCGGGTTGCTCATATGGGTGGCGGCCTACCATGTGGCGGACGCGGTTCAGGCGGTTTGCGTGTTTGTGCTGCGCAGCTATGGCGTGGCAGTGGCCTCGCTGGCGGTGTACTGCGTGCTGCTGTGGGGCGTGGGCCTGGGCGGCGGCTACGTGCTGGCCTACCAGGGCGCAGGCGCACTGGCGCCAATGAATTCGCCCGCGGCCTTCTGGGGTGCAGGCGCCTTCGCGCTGGCCCTGACTGCCGGGGTGTTCATTGCGCTGCTGTGGCGGGCTGTGCGGCGTTACCGGCCATTGGCCGGTTCAGCTGCGGCGCCGGCCTGAGCCGCGCGGCCGGCAGCACGATGGCAAAGGTCGAACCCGCACCGGGCGTGCTGTCAATGCGCAGCTCGGCACCGTGGCGCTGCACCACGTGCTTGACGATGGCCAGCCCCAGGCCGGTGCCGCCCGTTTCACGCGAACGGCTGCGGTCCACCCGGTAAAAACGCTCGGTCAGGCGCGAGATGTGCTCAGCGGCTATGCCCGGCCCGCTGTCCTTGACCGAAAACTCCCCACGCCCGTCGGGCAGCACCTGCCAGCGCACGTCGATGCTGCCGCCGGCCGGTGTGTAACGCACCGCGTTGCTGACCAGGTTGGACATGGCGCTGAGCAGCTCGGATTGCGAGCCCGCAATCTCGCAGTCTGCGTCCACCTGAAAGTCCAGGCGCTGCGGCTTGCCGTGCGACGCCATCAACAGCGTGGACAGGGCTCGTGCATCCTGCTCGACCTGCGCCGCCAGCGATTGCACGGGCATCCACTCGGCGGCGCTGGGCGGCGGGCTGCCCTCCAGCCGCGACAGCGTGAGCAGGTCGTTCACCAACGTCTGCATGCGATGCGACTGCTGGGCCATCAGACCCAGGTAGCGCGCGCGGTCGTCTTCGTCCAGCGGCAGGGTCTGCAGGGTCTCAATGAACCCGGCCAGAACGGTCAGTGGCGTGCGGATTTCGTGCGAGACGTTGGCCACAAAGTCGCGGCGCATGGTCTCGGCTTTTTCCACCGCCGTGACGTCACGCGACAACAGAAGCGTGCGCCCCTGCCCATACGGATGCAGGTGCACAGCCAGGCGCACCGGCTGGCTTGACGTGCTGCTGGGCGCCAGCATCACGATTTCATGCGAATAGTCGGCAGCAGCGTAATGCAGGGTAAAGACCGGGTCGCGCACCAGGTTGCCGATGAGCTGCAGCAGGTCGCGCTGCAGGTCAAAGCCAAAATGCGCCGCTGCGGTTTCGTTGCACCATTCAATGCGGCCCTCGTCGTCCAGCAATACCACGCCGTTGGGCGACGCCTGGATGGCCGCCAGAAACTCCTGCAGCCTCGCCTCGCTCTCCTGCACCAGCCTGTCGCGGGCCTTGAAGCCGCGGCGCGCCCTGTCGGCCGCCTCGCCCCACATGCCGTTCATCTGCGGTGCGCCATCGGTATGACTCAGCCGCAGCCAGCGCAGCACGCGGGCACCCCGGTAACCGTCCAGCACAAACCAGCACAGGCCGGCCAGCACCACGCCAATCAGGGCGCCGCGCGTCTGCCCCCACCACCAGCCGGCCAGGCCGCCCGCCAGGTACAAGAGGGAATAGATACAAAGGCGCCAGAGCATGCGTCAATTGTGGCGCAAGGCCACCGGTGAGCGTTTGGAGCGCTCAGCCCTGGGCTGCAGCGGGAATCGCCACCTGCACGGTCAGGCGGTAGCCGGCGCCGCGCACGGTCTCCACCATCGCACCGGCCACGCCCAAGGCTTCGCGCAGGCGCTTCACATGCACGTCAACCGTGCGTTCTTCAATGAACACGTGATCGCCCCAGACCTTGTCCAGCAGCTGGCCGCGGCTGTGCACACGCTCGGGGTGCTTCATCAGGAAATGCAGCAGCTTGTATTCGGTCGGGCCGACCTTCAGCGGCTGGCCCTGCCACGACACGCGGTGCGTTGCGGCGTCCAGCACCAGCTCGCCGATGGTCACGCTGTCGTTGACCTGCTCGGGCGCGCGGCGGCGCAGCACGGCGCGGATGCGCGCGAGCATTTCCTGCGTTGAAAACGGCTTGGTGATGTAGTCGTCGGCGCCGGCGTCCAGGCCCATGATCTTGTCGGGCTCGTCGCCGCGCGCGGTGAGCATGAGGATCGGTATGGTCTTGGTGCGGGCATCAGCACGCCATTTTTTGGCCAGCGCCACGCCGCTTTGGCCGGGCAGCATCCAGTCCAGCAGGATCGCGTCGGGCAGCACGGCGTCCAGCTCGCGCTGCGCCGCCACGCCGTCTTCCGCCCAGATCGGCTGGAAGCCGTTGTGGCGCAGGTTGACGGCGATCAGCTCGGCGATCGACGGCTCGTCTTCAACGATCAGGACGCGGGGTTGGTGCTTCATCAGTTTTTACCGTACCACGGACTCAATGGTCTCCATGGGCGTGTGGCGAACGTCCGCGCCCTTGACGACGTAGATGATGAACTCGGCGATGTTCTTGGCATGGTCGCCGATGCGCTCGACGGCCTTGGCCAGGAACAGCAGGTCCAGGCTGGGCGAGATGGCGCGCGGGTCTTCCATCATGTAGGTGATGAGCTTGCGCACAAAGCCGTCAAATTCCTTGTCGATGGCGTCGTCCTCTTTCAGGATGGACACGGCCATGGTGACGTCCAGCCGGGCAAACGCATCCAGCGCCTTGCGCAGCAGACCCGAGGCCAGGTCGGCCGCGATGCGCAGCTCGGACGCAGGCATGTTGCGGGCCGATCCGCTTTCAATGATGGACTTGACCATGCGGGCGATCTTGTCGGCCTCGTCACCGGCACGCTCCAGGTTGGCCGTGGTCTTGGAGATGGCGATCAACAGGCGCAGGTCACGCGCCGTGGGCTGGCGCCGGGCGATGATGGACGACAGTTCCTTGTCGATTTCCACTTCCATCGCGTTGACACGGCTTTCCATGTCGGTCACCTGGGAGGCGGCTTCGGCGCTGAACTGGGCCAGCGAATACACAGCGGTGCGAATCTGCGATTCGACCAGGCCGCCCATTTCCATGACGCGGGCGGACACGCCCGTGAGTTCGCTGTCGAACTGGCTGGAGAGATGTTTGTCAGTCATGTCAGCCGAACCTTCCGGTGATGTAGTCTTCTGTTTCGGTACGCGTGGGCTTGAAGAAAATCTGCTCGGTGGGGCCCACTTCGACCAGATCGCCCAGGTACATGTAGGCGGTGAAATCACTGCAGCGCGCGGCCTGCTGCATGTTGTGCGTGACGATGACCACCGTGTAGTCGTTCTTCAGCTCGGCAATCAGCTCTTCGATCTTGGCGGTGGAGATCGGGTCCAGCGCCGAGCAAGGCTCGTCCAGCAGCAAGATCTCGGGCTTGATGGCAATGCCGCGCGCAATGCACAGGCGCTGCTGCTGCCCACCGGACAGGCCGGCGCCGCTCTGGTTGAGCTTGTCTTTCACCTCGGTCCACAGCGCGGCCTTGCGCAGCGCCCATTCCACACGGTCGTCCATGTCGGACGAGTTGAGGTTTTCAAACAGGCGCACACCAAATGCGATGTTGTCGTAGATGGACATCGGGAACGGCGTGGGCTTCTGGAAGACCATGCCGATCTTGGCGCGGATCAGCGCCACGTCTTTCTTGGACGTCAGCAGGTTCTCGCCGTCCAGCAGGATCTCGCCTTCGGCGCGCTGCTCGGGGTACAGCTCGTACATTCGGTTGAAGGTGCGCAGCAGCGTTGATTTGCCGCAGCCCGACGGGCCGATAAAGGCGGTGACTTTCTTTTCCGGGATTTCCAGGTTGATGCCTTTGAGGGCGTGAAACTTGCCGTAGAAGAAATTCAGGTCTTTCACCAGAATCTTGGACTCTGACTTTTGAGCGGTAAGGGTGTTCACAGTCTGCCTCGTCAAATCTTGTTGCGCGTCAGTACACGGGCCAGGATGTTCAGGCCCAGCACGGCGATGGTGATAAGGAATACGCCGGCCCAGGCCAGCTGTTGCCAGTTTTCATAGGGGCTCATGGCGAACTTGAAGATCGTCACCGGCAGGCTGGCCATCGGCTCGCTCAGGCTGGACGTCCAGAACTGGTTGTTCAGGG
>CALRZF020000057.1:0-14035 GCA_943372585.1 Ramlibacter sp. 2FC
CACTTCTCCGATCGCCATTTTGAATTTTTCCTAAACTTATTTCGTGAGGACAAAGCCCTTGAGCTTGCCGAATGCGCCGTCCACCAGCGCCTTTTGCTGTTCCTGGTGCAGGTGCGAATAGCCCACGGCGGGCGAGGCCGATGCCGCGCGGCCGGAGTAGCCCAGCTTTTGACCTTCGAGCATGTTCTCGTGGATGTAGTGCTGCACGAAGAACCAGGCGCCCTGGTTTTGCGGCTCGTCCTGGCACCAGACGATGTCGGTGGCATTCGGGTACTTCTTGAGCTCGGCCGCGAAGGCCTTGTGCGGGAACGGGTACAGCTGCTCCACGCGCAGGATGACCACATCGTCCAGCTGCTTTTCCTCACGCTTCTTGGCCAGGTCGTAATAGACCTTGCCCGAGCAGGCGATCACGCGCTTGACCTTGTCGGCCTTCTTGTTGACTTCTTCCTTGTGCTCGGGGATCACCGTCTGGAACTGGCCCTTGGTGAACTCGGCCAGCGGCGAGGTCGCGTCCTTGTTGCGCAGCAGCGACTTGGGCGTCATGATGACCAGCGGCTTGCGCAGGTTGCGGATCATCTGGCGGCGCAGCAGGTGGAAGATCTGGCTGGCCGTGGTGGGCTGCACCACCTGCATGTTGGTGTCGGCGGACAGCTGCATGAAGCGCTCAAGCCGTGCTGAGCTGTGCTCGGGGCCCTGCCCTTCATAGCCGTGCGGCAGCATCAGCGTGATGCCGTTGACACGGCCCCACTTGACTTCGCCTGAGGCAATGAACTGGTCGATGACGACCTGTGCGCCGTTGGCAAAGTCGCCGAACTGCGCTTCCCAGATCACCAGCGTGTTGGGGTCGTTGGAGGCATAGCCGTACTCAAAGCCCAGCACAGCTTCTTCAGACAGGATGGAGTCGATGACCACGAACGGGGCCTGGTTGTCGGCCACATTGCACAGGGGCGTGTAGGTACCGATGTCCCACTTTTCGCGGTTCTGGTCGTGCAGGACGGCGTGGCGGTGGGTGAAGGTGCCCCGGCCGCAATCCTCGCCCGACAGACGCACCGGGTAGCCGCTGGCCACCAGCGACGCAAAGGCCATGTGTTCGCCCATGCCCCAGTCCACGTTGACTTCCCCGCGGCCCATGGCGGCGCGGTCGTCCAGCACTTTCTTGACCAGCGAATGCGGCGTGAAGCCCTCGGGGATGGTTGTGATCTTTTCGGCCAGGCGTTTCCACTCAGCCATGGGGATCGCCGTGTCTGCCGCGTCCGTCCACTTGCGGTTCAGGTACGGGCTCCAGTCCACCGCGTACTTGCTCTTGAAGTTGGTCAGAACCGGGTCAAAGGTGTTCTTGCCGGCGTCCAGCGCAGCACGCGTGGCCTTGACCATGTCGTCACCCAGCGTGGCGCCCATGCCCTGGGCGGCCAGCTTGTCGGCGTACAGCTTGCGCGTGCCCGGGTGCTGGGCGATCTTCTTGTACATCAGGGGCTGCGTCAGCGCGGGCGTGTCCTGCTCGTTGTGGCCCAGCTTGCGGAAGCAGATGATGTCCACCACCACGTCCTTCTTGAACTCCATGCGGTACTCGAGCGCAAGCTGGGTGGCCAGCACCACGGCTTCGGGGTCGTCGCCGTTCACGTGCAGCACAGGCGCTTCGATCATCTTGACGACGTCCGAGCAGTACAGCGTGGAGCGGCTGTCGCGCGGGTCGGAGGTGGTAAAGCCGATCTGGTTGTTGATGACGATGTGCACCGAGCCGCCGGTGAAGTAGCCGCGCGTTTCAGCCAGCGCCAGCGTTTCCATCACGACGCCCTGGCCGGCAAAGGCCGCGTCACCGTGCACCAGCACGGGCAGCACCTGCTTGCCTTCGGGGTCAGCGCGGCGGTCCATGCGGGCGCGCACCGAGCCTTCAACGACCGGGTTGACGATCTCCAGGTGCGACGGGTTGAACGCCAGCGTCAGGTGCACCGGGCCGCCGGGGGTGGTGACGTCGGAGCTGAAGCCCTGGTGGTATTTGACGTCGCCGCTGGGCAGGTCTTCAGGGGCGGTGTGGTCGAATTCGGCGAACAGGTCGGCGGGCAGCTTGCCCAGGGAATTGACCAGCACGTTCAGGCGGCCGCGGTGGGCCATGCCGATCACGATTTCCTGGATGCCCTTGATGCCGCCCATCTGGATGACTTCGTCCATCGATGCAATGAAGCTCTCGCCGCCTTCCAGCGAGAAGCGCTTCTGGCCGACGTATTTGGTGTGCAGGAAGCGCTCCAGGCCCTCAGCGGCCGTCAGGCGGTCCAGGATGTGGCGCTTTTTCTCGGCCGTGAAATTGGGCTTGCTGCGGATGCTTTCCAGCTTTTGCTGCCACCAGCGCTTTTGCACCTGGTCGGTGCTGTACATGAACTCGGCGCCGATGGTGCCGCAGTAGGTTTCGCGCAGCGCATTGAGCAGCTCGCGAAGGGTCATGGTCTCTTTGCCGAAATACGTGTTGCTGGTGTTGAACACGGTTTCCTGGTCGGCGTCGCTGAAGCCGTAGAAGCTGGGCTCCAGGTCGGGAATGTTGTCGCGCTCGGTGCGCTTCAGGGGGTCCAGGTCGGCCCAGCGGGCGCCGACGTTGCGGTACGCGGCAATGAGCTGCTGCACGGCCGTGCGCTTGCGGCCCATTTCGGAATCTGCGCCGCTGGCCACCACCACCCTGGTGCCACCTTGCTTGGCGCGCTCGGCAAAAGCGTTGACCACGGGCAGGTGGGGAACGTCCTTTGCATTGCTGCCGTCAACTGCGGGCACGTGCTGCAGGGCGTCGAAATAGTCGCGCCAGTTGTCGGGCACGCTGCCTGGGTTGGCCAGGTAGTTTTCGTACATTTCCTCGACGTAGGGCGCATTGCCGCCGAAGAGGTAAGAGTTGCCTTGATAGGCAGTGTAGACAGACGCTGACGACGGCGTCGATTGATCGCTCATATTCCGCTGACCTCCGTTTCCCTCTGGGAAACATTAGCTGGTTAAGAAAACCTTCCGCGACACGGCTGGACCGGTTGGCGGATGCGACTGTGGCTGGAAGGGGCCTAGTACAGCTGGTATTGTACGCCCCCCGATGCGGCCTTTGGCCGCCTCCCCCCACTGGGGGGCAATGCAGCGGACCGGCACAGCCGGATCCGCGCATTCTGGAATGGGGCCGCGAGCCCCTTCGGCTGTCGCTTCAGGCGATGCCGGGATTGCCGTCCATACCGAGCAGGCGCGGGTTGTTGAGCTGGCGCGGCTTGACCACCGGGTTGGCCTTGAGCCAGGTTTCCACCACGTCCCACACTGGCGGGCCGGCATTCTTGCTGGCTTCGGCCACCGGGGCCCAACCAGCCACCTTGTAGGCCTTGCCGGCCTCCAGTGCGCGACCGGCCAGGCGCATGTCCTGGATCCGGTTGCCCATGGCGGCGTTGGGGTCGCAGGTGTAGGTCAGGCCGCCCACACGCACCATGTCGCCGCCCTGCTGGTAATACGGGTCGGGGTTGAACAGGTTGTCGGCCACGTCTTCCAGAATGGTCTTGATGGTCTCGCCCGTCATGTCCGTGAGCGTGGTCCACGGGTAGGTGATGGCGGTCTGGTCCATCACGTGCTCGCGTGTGATGGCCTGGCCCGGCAGCAGCGAAGTGCCCCAGCGAAAGCCCGGCGAGAACGCCACCTGCGCGCCGCGCACGTCCATCAGCGCGTCCAGTACCAGCTGGTCGAAGCTGCCATTGAAGTTGCCGCGGCGGTACAGCAGGCCTTCGGTCGTGGCCAGCTTTTCTTCGAGCTTGCCCTTGTACGGTGCGCGTACATTGTCAATGAATGCCGCCATCTCACGGTCGGCCGGCAGCAGGCTGGAAAAGACAGGCAGCAGCCGGTACTGAAAGCCGGCCACCTTGCCGCCTGTGACCTGCAGGTCCAGCACGCCCAGGAACTTGCCGTTGCTGCCCGCGTTGGTCACGACCGTCTGGCCGCCGGGGTTCTTCACCACCACCGGCACGGGTACGCCGTCATGCGTGTGGCCTCCCAGAATGGCGTCAATGCCCGACACGCGCGACGCCAGCTTCAGGTCCACGTCCATGCCGTTGTGGCTGAGCAGCACCACGGCCTGCGCGCCCTTGGCACGGGCGTCGTTCACCACGTCCTGCAGCTCTTTTTCCTGGATGCCAAAGGTCCAGTTGGGCACCATCCACGACGGGTTGGCAATGGGCGTGTAGGGGAAGGCCTGGCCCACGATGGCCACGGGCACGCCGTTCATTTCGCGGATGACGTACGGTTTGAAAACCGGGTCTTCAAAATCCTTCGTCTTGACGTTCTGGGCCACAAAGTCGATCTTGCCCAGGCCGCTGTCGACCACCTCTTTCACGCGGGCCTCACCGTAGGTGAATTCCCAGTGCGCGGTCATCACGTCCACGCCCAGCAGTTTGCATGCGTCCACCATGTCCTGGCCCTGTGTCCACAGCGCCGTGGCGCTGCCTTGCCAGGTGTCGCCGCCATCGAGCAGCAAGGCACCAGGGCGCGAGCCTTTCAGCCGCTTGACCAGCGTGGCCAGGTGCGCAAAGCCGCCGACCTTGCCGTACTGGCGCGCGGCGCGCTCAAAGTCCAGGAAAGTGAACGCATGGGCCTGCGGCGACCCCGCCTTCAACCCCGCGGCCTTCAGCAGGTGTTCGCCCACCAGGTGGGGCATCTGCCCGCGCATCGCGCCCACCCCCAGGTTGACCGACGGTTCGCGGAAGTACACCGGCAACAGCTGCGCATGGCAATCGGTCATGTGCAGCAGGTGCACATTGCCCGTGCGGGGCACGTCGTACAGGGATGCGGCCTGCTGGGCGGAGGCGTCGCGGGCCAACGGGAAACCCGAGGCCATGGCCGCCGCCAGCACGCTCGCGAATTCGCGGCGGCTGAGGTTCATGGATGGTGGAAGGCGGTTACTGGTTGACCGGGGATTTCGGGTCCAGCAGCAGCGCCATGACGTCGCGCATCTGCTTTTCCGTCAGGATCCCTGCATGGCCAAAGCGCGGCATGCCTGAGCATGCGTTGTACGCCTTGGCGTTCCACAGCTTGCCCCATGTGTATTCCACGATCGGCTTGGCGGCAGCCGATGCCGGGTCCGCGACACCGCGGATCTTGCCGTAGTTGTACAGGCTGGGGCCGATGGAGCCAAACGACAGCTCGGCCTTGCCGATCTGGTGGCAGTTGTAGCAACTGCCGCCGTTGGCGGAGCCGGCGGGATCGGTCCAGGTCATGCCGCGGCCGTTCTGGGCGATCTTTTCGCCCTCAGCCCAGTCGCCAAGGAATTTGCCGTCGGACGGCATCTTCACGGTCTTGAGGTTGGCCTCTTCAATGGCCTTGGCCTGCGCGGCCGGCAGGTCCTTGCCTTCGGATTCGGAGCAGGCCTTGTTGGACGCGTCCTGGTCCAGCCAGCTCATCTTGGCAATGCCCTGCTCGCGAAATGATGATTTCATGACGCGTTGGGTGGCTTCGTCCACCTGCTGCTGCGTGGGCGCGGCGGCGCAGCCCGCCAGCAGTACGGCCAGCGCGGTCAACCCGAAGTGTTTGCTTGTCTTGCTCATGTCGGTGTCCCTGCTCGTTGTCAACGCTTGAGTGCCGGGGCAATGGACTTGCCGCCCTTGCCGTTCACGCCCATGTAGACGCCAAGGGCGATGGTGGCGTCGGAAGCAAAGCCTGGGAACGGGAAGCGCTGCTGGCGGTAGCAATCGTTCAGGCGGCGTTGCATGCTCCACAGGTCGCCACTGGAGACACGGTAAGCCGGCCAGGCGCCAAAGCCGTTGCCCGCACCGGGGTTCCTGGTCAGGTTGGGCAGGTCCTGCAGGCGCACGCGTTTGTTGTCTTCACCATGGCACGAAGCGCACGAAAAGTCGTAGGGGCCGCCGCGCATGTAGAACACCTTCTTGCCCACTTCGTACATCAGCTTTTCCTGCGGATGCGACTGCGGCAGGTTGAACGCCAGATCGCGCGACTCAGCCGAGATGTAGGCCACCAGCGATTCCAGCGTCTTTTGCTCGCCCGCGCCAAAGCGCGTTTTGGCGATTTCGTCTGCATTGAAGCCCTGCAAGGTCTCCATGCAGGTCAAAAGGCGTGACTCCAGGTCCTGAACGCGCTGCGTGTCGGCAAAGTAACGGGGGAGTTCGACAAACGCGCCCTTGACCACGCCCGGGCCCTTGCCCAGGTCGCACTTCTCAAGCGTTGCCTTCTTCGGGCCGCGCGCTTCCTTCCAGAGGCCCTCGCCCTTGGCTTCAAACAGTTCGGCCGGGTTGCCGTCGGCCAGCATGGCGCGGTATTCGGCAATGCCGTCCGCCGTGCTTTTCTGCGCCAGCGCAGGCAGGGACACAGCGGCCACGGCCGCCAGCCCGATCAGGCTCCATTTCATCGTGTACTCCTCGTCTTGTTTTACGGACCTTTCGCGCATGCGCGTCAGGCGATGACGGCTTCGTCGGTACGCTTGTCACCCTTGCTGTCCACCCAGGTCACAACCACTTTCTCACCGGCCTTGCCGCCCTTGAAGGTGAACTGCGTGAACGGGTTCTTGGACACGGCCGGGCCCCACTGGGCGCTCATCACGGTCTTGCCGTTGTGGGTGGCGCTGATGGTCTGGATGAACCAGGCCGGAATCAGCTTGCCAGCGCCGTCGCGGCGCTGGCCGCTTTCCATTTCGTGGCTCACAAGCACACGCACCGTGACCTTGTCACCTTGCGCCTGGGCGCGAATTCGCATCGGATCTGCCATGGTGTCCTCCTTAACCGCCGCATCCGCCAAGGGTCACCTTGACCTCTTTGACGCTGTAGAAAAATTTGTCGCCGACCTTGGCCAGCGCATACACGTTGGACGACTGGCCCATCTTGACGTTGGTCGAGACGTTGGCGTCGGTGCCGGCCGGCACGTCGAACACAGCTGCCAGCGCGTTGGGGTTCTTTTCAACCACGAACGCGATCTGGGTCGTATTGGGGATGTTGCTGGTGGCGCCCACACGCACCACGGCGCCGTTCTCGGCGATCTCGGGTGCTGCCAGGACCAGGTCCTTGCTTTCCGTGGCGGCGCCGGCGCCGCCCAGCGACTTGACGGCCTCTGCCAGGTTCTTGGCTTCAAAAGCGCCTTTGTTCCAGGCCGGTGCGGCCTGGGCCCGGGCGGCCGCGGGCACCAGGCCGGCGGCAGCAGCCAGCCCCAGCGCCGCAGCGCCCGAGCCTTTGTGCATGAATTCTCGACGTTCCATCATGGGACTCCTTCAGATTGACGAACAGGATTGTATGAATGCACAGCATCGGACGTCATGGGCATTACCCTGTGACCCTTTGTTGTACCGGGATGAAGCCCTCATGGCGCAGCCCCTTGAGTCAGCCAGCGGGCCACGCGCTGCGCGTCCGCCTCGCTGATCGACTGTGCCGGCATGGGTATGGCGCCCCACACGCCCTGCCCGCCTGCGCGGATCTTGCCCGCCAGGTAGGTGGTTGCATCGGCCTGGCCTTTGTACTTGCCCGCAACGTCCCGCCATGAGGGACCGACCAGCTTGGCGTCGGCGGCATGGCAGGCAATACATACGTTCTTTTGCAGGACAGGCATTACGTCACTCGAACGCAATGCGCCGTCCGCGCCCCCTGCGGCTGGCGCAGCAGCAACAGCCGGTTTGGGCGCTGCCACCACCACCGTGGCAGCACCCCGCGTAGGGCCAATGCCGCGCGTCTGGTCAGCCAGGTTGCCGTGCGCATTGCGTGCGTACTCCGGGATCAGGCTGGCCACGCGGGGTTCGGTGCGGCAGTTGCTCATGCAGGCCGAGCCCTGGGCATCGGGCTTGCGCGTGCCGCCGAACTCGTTGCCGGGCCACATGCTGTGCGCTGTGGTCGTGCCGTTGCGGTTAGGCAGGCGCTTTTGCACCTCGGCCATGTTGGCCTGCGACAGCGTGAAGTCGTCTGGCACCACGTTGCCCAGGTTCAGCATGTAGGCCACTACGGCATAGACGTCGTCGGCCGGCAGCGATTTGGGCGCGGTCCAGGGCATGGCGCGGTTGATGTAATCCCACAGCGTGGACAGCTGCGATACCTTCATCAGCGTGGTGCGCGACGGCGTGTTGGCACCCAGCTGCAGGCTGGCCACGCGGCCGGCCTGCACATCCTTGGCCGTGGTGTGGCCGATCAACGGGGTGAACACGTCATTGCTTTCGCCAAAGGCGCCGTGGCAGGACGCGCATTGCGCCTCCCACACCTGCTCGCCGCGCTTCACACTGCCCTGGCCTGGCGGCAGGCCCTTGAAGTCCGGGCGCACGTCAATGTCCCAGGCCTTCACTTCGGCCGGCGTTGCGGCGCGGCCCACGCCGTCATACCGCGGGGCCTGGGCGCCCGCCATCGCGGTGGCCAGCACGCCCGCCAGCAGCGCGGCCAGTTTAGGAAAGCTGCACATTGCGCACCTCCCCCGTCTCTTCGACCAGCCAGGTCTGGATGGCGTTGTTGTGATAGATGTTGCGCGTACCTCTGACCTTGCGCAGTTCCGCATAGGTGGGCTGGATGTGGCCGGTCTCGTCGGTGGCGCGGCTCATCAGCAGCGCGGGCTTGCCGTCCCAGGACCAGTCGCAGTTAAAGCGCGTCAGGCACTTGGACAGCACGGGGCCCTCCAGCCGGGCCGGCTTCCAGTTGCGCCCGCCGTCTGCGGACACGTCCACCCGGCGCACCTTGCCGCGGCCGCTCCAGGCCAGGCCGGTGATGTTGGTGAAGCCCTTGTCCAGCAGCATCTGGCCGCCACTGGGTGAGGTGATGACGCTTTTGACTTCCTGGATGCTGGTGTACTGGCGGTGCTGCCCATCGGGCATCAGGTCCATGTAGTGGATGGACTCGTCCTTCGTCCCATAAGCCATGTCGCCCAGCTCGATGCGCCGCAGGTACTTGATCCAGCTCACACCCTGCACGCCGGGCACGACCAGACGCAGCGGGTAACCGTTTTCGGGCCGCAGCATCTCGCCGTTCTGGCCGTAGGCCACCAGCACCTCGCCGCTCATGACCAGGCTCATCGGGATGGTGCGCGTCATGCCCGAGCCGTCAGCGCCTTCGGCCAGCACGAACCGGGCGCGCTTGAGGTCAGCGCCGCACATCTCCAGCAAGGTGCGCAGCGGCACGCCGGTGAATTCGCTGCAGGAAATCATGCCGTGCGTGTACTGCACGGTGGGCACAGCCACGTTGCCCCATTCCATGCCGGTGTTGGCGCCGCACTCGATGAAATGCATGCGACTGACCGGCGGCAGGCGCATGAGTTCGTCCATGGTGAAGACCATGGGGCGTTTGAGCATTTTCTCGTCGCTGCCATTGATCATCAGCCGGTGCTGGCTGGGGTCGATGTCCCACCAGCCCTGGTGGTGGCGCTCAAAGTGCAACCCGCTGGGCGTGATGATGCCGAACAGGCCCTGCAGCGGGCAAAAGCTCACGCTGGACTGGCTCACCCGGGTCAGGCCCGGGCTTTCGCGGCGCTGCAGGTTCTTCTCCCACACGCTGGGCACGCCGTAGCCGCGCGCGGCCACGGCCTGGCCCAGCGACTTGCTGTGGTCGGGCAGGTTCAGGATGGCAGAGTCGCCGGCGGGGGGCGCCGCCTGCGCGGACACTGCACCCGCGGCCGAAGCGAGGGCGGCGGCCAGAAAGCCGCGCCGGCCCGCATACACGTCGCGAATCTGTTCGCGGTTGAGGAAGCTCTCCGGCGCACGCCGGATAAACGAATTGAATGCCATGTCGAGCCCCTTATGCGACCGACCGGCCCAGCAGCCGCTCAGCCGGGGGCAACTGCAGGGGCTCGTCCACCTCGATGGCGATCTGCGTGCAGACGGCGCGGCACAGCGTCACGGCCTTTTCGCTTTGCACACGGTAGATCACCTGGGTGCCGTCCTTGCGCTTGGCCAGCACGCCGCTGCGGTACAGCACGTTCAGATGCTGCGACAGGTTGGGCTGGGTGGTGTCGATCTTTTCCAGCAGCTGCGTGACCGAACGCTCACCGTCGCACAAGGCGCTCAGGATGCGCAGGCGCATGGGCGTGGCCAGCACGCCAAACAGCTCGGCCGCCAGCTCGAACACGCGGTGGGATTCGGCGTCTTCGTCGGCCTGGATCATTGGTTCCATATTGTCCATGCAAATATAAGCAAGGACGAATATTCAATGATTCCGCCGGCCTGCGAATCAGGACTAACCCGTGGTCTCCCGTGCCTGCTATTTCGCGGGCGGCACCTGCAAGGCGCGCAGGCTCAGCACCGCAAAGGCCTGCAGCAGCCGCCGGTCCGAAGCATGGAACACCACCATGCCACGCCCCCGCACCCGCACGACCACGCGCGGCGCAATCAGCCAGTCCAGGTAAGGCACGAAGATCATCTTGATGTGTGCCACATCGGCCAGCGCCACCTCTTTGCGCCAGATCCAGGTCTGGCGGATGTGGGTTTCAGTGATCGTCGTGCGGCTGCGCAAGATCCAGAAATAGCACACGGCGATCATCACCAGCGCTACGCCCAGAAAAGCGAGCGCGCCGCCCGTCCACGCCACCGCCGACAGCTCCTGCAAAGTGCGAAGGCCCCAGTACACCAGCGCGGCCATCAGCAGGCTTGCCATCGCCTTGACCAGCACCGGGAAGGCAGGCCCCTCGGCTGCCATCTCCGGGGGGAGATCAGTCGCAACAGCCTGCATGCTACTTTTGCGCCGGTGCAGCGGGCGCGGCAGGGTCCGGTTGCGCCTTGAACAGGTCGTCCAGGTTCTTCTGCTCCTCGCCCGCCGTCAGTGGTGTGGCGGGCTCTTCGGCTTGCACCTCGATCTTGACCTTGTCGATGTCCACCTTCTGTTCCTTGTCCAGGAACACGGTCACCGTCTGGGGCACAAAGATCACGATCACCACCAGGATCAGCTGCAGGATCACCCAGGGGATGGCTCCCAGGTAAATGTCGCGCGACTCCACCTTGCGGGGCAAGGCCCCGTTCTTGAACAGTGAGTCAGAGATGCCACGCAGATAGAACAGCGCAAAACCAAACGGCGGGTGCATGAAGCTGGTCTGCATGTTCACGCACAGCAGCACGCCAAACCAGATGAGGTCAATGCCCAGCTTGTCGGCCACGGGCCCCAGCATGGGCAGGATGATGAAGGCGATCTCGAAGAAGTCCAGGAAGAACGCCAGGAAGAAGATGAAGATGTTCACCACGATCAGGAAGCCGGTCTGGCCGCCCGGCAGGTCGCTCAGCAGGTGCTCAATCCACTTCGCGCCGTCCACGCCCTGGAACACCAGCGAGAACACGCGCGAGCCGATCAGGATGAACACCACCATCGCTGTGATGCGCATGGTGCCGCCCATGGCTTCTTTCACCAGGTCCCAGCTCAGGCGCCGGTGCAGTGCAGCCAGGATGAACGCGCCTACCGCTCCCATGGCGCCGGCTTCGGTCGGCGTGCACACCGCCGTGCTGATGCCCGGCAGGCCACCCATGGAGCCCAGCACCATGAAGATCAGCACAGCCGACGGGATGATGCCGCGCAGGCATTTCTTCCATAGAGCCCAGCCGTGCAGCGTACGCGCTTCGGGTGGCACACCCGGCACGTGCTCGGGCTTGATCCGGCTCAGCGCAAAGGTGTACAGCGCAAAGATCAGCACCTGCAGGATGGACGGGCCCCAGGCGCCCTTGTACATGTCGCCCACCGAGCGGCCCAGCTGGTCGGCCATGACCACCAGCACCAGCGACGGCGGCACCAGTTGCGTGATGGTGCCCGAGGCCGCCAGCACGCCGGTGGCGTAGCGCATGTTGTAACCGTAACGCATCATGACCGGCAGCGAGATCATCGCCATGGCGATCACCTGCCCCGCCACCGTACCCGTGATGGCACCCAGGATGAAGCCCACGATGATGACCGAGTAGCCCAGGCCGCCGCGCACCGGGCCGAACAGTTGGCCCATGGAGTCCAGCATGTCTTCGGCCAGCCCGCATTTTTCCAGTATGGCCCCCATGAGCGTGAAGAACGGGATGGCCAGCAAAAGCTCGTTGGACAGGATGCCGAACACGTTCAGCGGCAGGTTGGCCAGGAAGTTGGCCGGGAACCAGCCCATCTCGATGGCGAAGAAGCCGCACAGCAGGCCCAGGGCGGCCAGCGAGAATGCCACCGGAAAGCCGATGAGCATGATGATGATGAGACCGGCGAACATCACCGGTGCGAATTGCTCCATGCTCATTGCAGGGGCCTTTCGTAGTGGATGTCCATTTCGTAGGTGTGCGTCAGCCAGCCCACGCGCTTGATGATCTCCGACAGACCCTGCAGGATGACCAGCGTGAAGCCCAGCGGCAGCATCAGCATGGCCGGCCACCGGATCAGGCCGCCCGCGTTGCTGGACATCTCGCCAGAGCCGTACATGCGCAGGAACAGCGGGAACGAGAAATACAGCATGACCGCCATGGCCGGCAACAGAAAGCCGATCAGGCCCAGCAGGTCGATCCACACGCGCCCCCGGCTGGAAAGCCGGCCGTAGATGACGTCAACGCGCACATGTTCGTTGACCCGCAGCACCTGGGCCGCGCCGAGCATCACGCAGGCGGCGAACAGGTACCACTGGATTTCAAGCCAGCCGTTGGATCCGATGTCAAAGAGGTAGCGCACCACCGCATTGAGGGCGCTGATGAAGCACGACAGGATGACCGCCCATTTGGCAATGAAGCCAAACCTGTCGGTGATCCAGTCGACCATTTGGGAAAAGGCCAGCAAGGTTTTCACGTTGTCTCCGTCGAAGTAGGCCGAATGTATCGACGGGGCCGTAAAGAACTTGTAAAAACCAGTGCTTCCTACTGACGAATGCCTGACGGTGCCTCTGGCGCGCCGGCCAGCAGGCGATACCCCACGCCGGTTTCCGTGAGCAGAAACTGCGGGCGCGACGGGCGCTCCTCGAGCTTCTGGCGTAACTGGCGGATGTAGATGCGCAGGTAGTGCCCCTGCTCCATGTGCCCGGGGCCCCAGACCTCGCGCAGCAGTTGGGTGGAGGTGACGACCCGGTCAGCCCGTTTGGCCAGGGCTTCCAGCAGGCGCCATTCCGTGGCGGTCAGGCGTACGGCCTCGTTGGCTCGCATCACCAGCTTGGTCTGCAGGTCAATGCGCAAGGTGCCCAGGCGCAGCACGGATTCGCCGGCCAGGCTGGTCTGGGCGGCATGGCGCAGCGCCACACGCAGCCGCGCATGCAGTTCGGCCACGCCAAACGGCTTGGCCAGAAAGTCATCGGCCCCGGCGTCCAGCGCTTCGACCTTCTGGCGCTCCTGCGACCGCGCCGACAGCACCAGGATGGGCCGCTGTGTCCAGCTGCGCAGGCGATGGATCAGGTCCAGCCCGTCGCCGTCCGGCAGGCCCAGATCAACCAGAAAAATATCGATGCGCCGGTTGCCCGCCAGCGCCTCGCCCTCACGCGCCGTGCGTGCCTCATGCACGGCGTAGCCTTCGGCTTCCAGTGTGGTGACCAGAAAGCGCCGGATCGGCTCTTCGTCCTCAACCAGCAGCACATGAGTGCCCTGAACGCTCATGGCCGCTCCTGCGGCAGCGCACCGGCACCAACGGGCTGGGGGAAGGTCATGACGAATGCCGCACCGGCGTCGCTGGTAACGCTGATGGCGCCATCGTGCAGCCGTGCCACTGCCGCGCAAATGGCCAGGCCCAGACCGGTGCCGGCACCCGCAGGTTCGGCATGGCCGCGGTGAAATTTCTTGAACACATCCCGCTCCGAACCCGGCGCCAACCCCGGGCCATTGTCAGTCACCACCAGCCGCCAGGCAGCGGCATCCACTTCGATCGACACATCCACCCTGCACCCCGCGGGCGTGTAACGCAGGGCATTGTCCAGCAGGTTGACCAGCGCCTGCTCCACCAGTCGCGGATCACACCAGACAATGGCGTCCTCTGGCACGTGGGTGCACACCACATGGCCGACCGCACGCGAACTGACCGCCTGAAGCGCTGATTCCACCAGTTCATCGGCCGGGCACCATTCCAGCGCAAGTTGCACCGTGCCCCCCTCCAGCCGCGTCAGGTCCAGCAGATCGCTGACCAGTGCATGCATGCGCGTGGCTTCATCC
>CALRZF020000058.1:0-13928 GCA_943372585.1 Ramlibacter sp. 2FC
ATGCGCGACATGCAAGTGCGCATTGAGCAGGCCGTACAGGCCAACCCCGCGCTGGCCGCGCTGCGCCACCAGATGCGCATGGACGTCACAGCCGACGGCCTGCGCATCCAGATCGTGGACGACCAGGGCCGCCCCATGTTTGACGCGGGCAGCCCCCGCGTGAAGGACTACATGCGCGAGCTGCTTCGCAGCATCGGCCGGCTGCTGGACAACGACGACGCCCGCGTGCTGCTGTCAGGCCACACCGACGCGTCGCCCTACAGCGGCGGTGAGCGCGGCTATTCCAACTGGGAGCTGTCCGCCGACCGGGCCAACGCGTCGCGCCGCGAGCTGCTGGCCGGCGGCCTGCGCGAAGACCGCGTGGTGCGTGTGATGGGCATGGGCTCGTCGGTGCCGTTTGCCGACAACGACCCCTTGAGCCCGCTGAACCGCCGCATCTCCATCCTGGTGCTGGGCCGCGTGGGCCAGGAGCGCTGGGCCCGCGGCAAGGAGGTGCCCGTCACTGAAGCACAGGCGCTGGAGCAGCTGCTGGAAAAACACGCCCCGGCCGCACCGGCCAACCCATCCGATTCACCCTCAACACCACCGGAGTCAACCCATGTCCGCAAACCCTGACCTCAAGTTTCTGATCGTGGACGATTTTTCGACCATGCGGCGCATCGTGCGCAACCTGCTCAAGGAAGCAGGCTATGCCAACGCCGACGAGGCCGAGGACGGCGCCGCAGCGCTGCAAAAGCTGCGAAACACGTCATTTGACTTCGTGGTGACCGACATCAACATGCCCAACATGAACGGCTTTGAGCTGCTGACCAACATCCGCCAGGACGCCACGCTCAAACACCTGCCGGTGCTGATGATCACGGCCGAGGCGCGCAAGGAAGACATCGTGATGGCCGCGCAGGCCGGGGCGTCAGGCTACATCGTCAAGCCCTTTACCAAGGCCACGCTGGAAGAAAAAGTCGCCAAGATCCTGCAAAAAATGGCTGTGGCCGCGTGAGGTGTGCCATGGAAACACCTGACGTCTACAAGCGCATTGGCGAGCTGACCCGAACGCTGCACGACGCCCTGCAACAGCTGGGCTACGACAAGCAAATTGAAAATTCACTGGGCGCCCTGCCTGACGCACGGTCACGCCTGAACTTCATCGCCAAGCTGACCGGCGACGCGGCCGAAAAGGTGCTGAACACCGTGGACGCCGCCCAGGCCCAGCAGGACGCGCTGGTGGCCCAGGCGGTCAAGATTGAGGCCGACCTGAAGAACGACCCTGTGGGCGCCGTCGCGCGCGGCGAAGTGCTGAACTTCATCACCCAGGTGAAGACCAATGCGCAGCTCACGACCAGCCAGCTCAGCGAAATCATGCTCGCGCAGGACTTTCATGACCTTACCGGCCAGACCGTTCGCAAGGTGGTGGAAGTAGCCGGCACGCTGGAAGATGCCCTGCTCAAGCTGCTGCTGGAAAGCACGCCGCCCGACCAGCGCCCGCCTGTGCACGAAGGCTTCTTGAACGGGCCCGTGGCCGACCCGACGGCGCGCACGGATGTGGTGTCGAATCAGGCGCAGGTGGATGATTTGCTGGAAAGTTTGGGGTTCTAGGACGGTTTGTAGAACCGCTGCAGCACCAGCGGCCACCACAGACTGAACCACAACCCCGCCAACAAGCCACGCACCGCCTCAGCGATGCCCTGCACGTGCTCGGGCATGGGCTTGAGCAGCGCGCCGGTGCCCAGCCAGAACACCGCAAACACCGCAAAGCCCGGCACAAACCGCGCCAGCGCTGTGCGAAGGCCGGTGTAGCGCACAGAAAAATCCCGCAGCGCGCAGGCACCCAGCAACAGGCCCAACAGCAGCGACGCGTCGCGCGCCAGGGACGTGATCTGCAGCGGCGCGATCTTCACGCCGGGGTGCAGCGCTGCCACATTGGCAGCCCATGCGGGTGGCATCGTCCAGCCTGCGGCCATGGCCGATTGCAGCGCCAACGCCAGGCCCATCATGCTGAGCCAGCCGGCCAGCAACAGCAGCCGTTGCGCCATCAGGCCGCGCGCTAGGAAGGCGCGGCACACCGGCCCCTCAACCCGGAGAAAGACCACGACCAGCGCCAGCCCCACGGCCAGGCCCGCCGCGATCTGCGACGGAAAGTGCACGCCAAAGTAAATGCGTGACACCGAGATGCCCGCGATCAGCAGCAGGCATACGCCCCACCACAACGGCCGCCGGGTGAACGACGCCAGCAACCCCCAGAACGCCGCGGCCGACTGCGCGTGCCCCGACGGCATGCCGGCCGCCGTGTCGATCGAGCCCGTGTACAGCTCGGGCTGCAACCAATAGGGCCGCGGCTCCAGGATGACGATCTTGACCAGCGTGTTCAGGCAACTGGACAGCAACAGCACCGCCGACAGCCGCAGCGCGTGCGACGGCGACACGCACCAGTAGGCAAAGGCAATCACCGCCATGTAGATGGAGCCATAGCCTGCATTGCTGAACGCCGCCATCACCGGCTTGATCGCGGGGCCCCACGCTTGCACGGCGGCCAGCAGGGAGTAGTCGAGTTCGGTCATGGGTGCGATGAATTGAGTCGCGAAAGTCTAGTTCACGCGCCTGCAAAGCCGTCTCATGCACTTGTTGTGTGACATCAAATGTCTTACCATCTGGCTTACTTTCTCAAACGAATCCAAAGGCTTACCCATGGACACCGTCACGCTCTCCAGCAAAGGGCAACTGGTCATCCCCAAGGCTGTGCGCGAACACGTGGGGGCCAAGGCCGGTTCTGTGTTTGCAGTGCGTTATGCAGATGGGGAAATCCACCTCAAACCTGTTGAGGCCCGGCCGCCCACTTCACTGGATGAAGTGGCGGGGTTCCTGGCGCGCCCCGGGCGCAAGCCGCTGAGCGAGGCGCAAACGCGGGCGGCCATCCAGGCCAGGCTGAAGGCCCAGAACGCCCCGGCCAAGGCGCAATGATCGCGCTGGACACCAACCTGCTGGCCCGCCTGCTGCTGCAGGACGACAAGGCACAGCATGCGCGCGTGAAAAAATTGCTGGCCACGGACCAGACCTTTACTGCGCCCGTGACCGTCTTCGTGGAACTTGTATGGGTACTGGAAGCGAACGATTGCCCGGCTGCAGACATAGCGCGCGGGCTGGAGTTGCTGCTGGACCTCCCTAATTTCAAGCCGGTGCAGGCAGATGCCTTGCGCGAGGCCCTGCACGGTTATGCGCACGGAATGGACTTTGCAGACGCGTTGCACCTGGCGCTTAGCCAAAGCGAAGAAGCCTTGATGACGTTCGACAAAGCCTTTGTGCGCAAGGCAGGCAAGTTGTCGCTGGCGCCGCCCGTCACAGCGGCATAAGCGTTCTGATGGAGCAGGCCGCCCTCTACTGCCATCACTGACGCCCGAGCGCCTTGATGCGCCGCCACACGACGGCGGGCGCTTCAATCATCCCCATGTAACCCATGCATTCCTGCAGGCGCTGCGGCTTGTCGCGCAGGTGCTGGATGGCCTTGGTCAGCGCGGACCGGACGCTGTCGCCATAAGCCTGCGACGCCTTGGCCATGGCCTGCGCCAGCAGGTCGCGCGACGGCTGCATCATGGCCAGATCGATCAGGTCGCGGCTGAACACGCTGGCGTCGGCCCAGCGGTCGGCATTGGCCAGCAGCTTGCTGGCAGCCATGTCCAGCGGCGTGAGGGTGGACACGCCGCACAGGCGGTCCGCGTCGGCGGGTGTGGCGAGCGCAATGCGCGCCTCGAACACGATCTCGAACTTGATGGACACGTCTTCGACCTGCAGCGCGGTGCGGATGCCGTACTGGTCCGCGCGCACTTCGCGCGTGCGCTCCAGCACGCAACCGGGTCGTGCGATGGACTGCAGGCCATCGACGCCGGTGAGTTGCTGGCGCAGTTGCCGGTAACCGGCCTGGTCCGACACCAGGAAGTCGATGTCCACGGACTCCCTGTATTCACCGTAGCGCAGCGCCATGGCCGTGCCGCCGCCAAACAGGCAGCCGCAGGCGTCCAGCTTGCCGGCGTCCAGCATCAACAGCACCGTGGCGATGCGGCGGTGGTGCGCTCGGCTAAACAAGCAGATGCCCTCCCCCCAATACCGCCACCAGCTGCTGCACCAGCGCACGTTCGCGCGGCGTCAGCGCGGCGGTGTCCACGTGGCGCCAGTTGCGCTCGTAAAGGTTGAGCGCCTCTTGCGGCGTCAGGGCCTTGGCACCGGGCAACTGCCAGGCCAGGCGTTTGAGTTCAGGGTAATCGGCCAGCACGATCTGCTGCGGCAATACGCCGACTGCATCGGTTGCAGGGTCAGCGTGGGGATCGGCCAACCTGAATTCCAGCCCCACAGCGGCGGCGGCTGCGGCATAGGCCCCGAACGTCACCGAGGGCTCGCCACGCTCGATGCGGTACAGGGTGGGGCGCGACAGGCCGGCGGTTTCCGCCGCCGTGGTGGCATTGACTTTGAGCTGCTTGCGCCTGACACGCAGGCCCGCCCCCAGGTCCGCCAGCTGGCGGGCCTGAGAATCGGTGATGGAGGGGTTGGCAGATGGCATTTGATTCTCATTTTATACATTAATCAAGATTTGTAAATTTTGAGAATCACTTATGCAAAATCTCTAGGCCCTGCCCAGTGGTTTGCCCCGCGCGCAGGTGGGCTGCACTATTTCTCAGGGGAGCTGACGCTGTCCATGCTCGAGATTGCGGCACGTTTTTTTATGACATGAACCGCAAACAACCAATACACGACCGATCCAGCCAGAAACAGGTATTCGGCTCGGATGTCGAAGTACTGCGCAGGAAGAAAAAGCACCAGTCCGAGGATGAAGGGCCAAGCCAGAACGGCCAGAACGACATACGCCACGATCCCGGCGCCACGCGTGACAGCTTTCTCTACCCTTACCCCTGCATCGTCGGGGAGTTTCTCCGCAGTACTAACCAGTCCACGAAAAAGCATGCGAAACAGCCAGGCCAACCCTGAGACCAGTAAAGCAACAAGCGCAAAAACGCCCCCGGCGATCTCAGTGCTCTCTCTTATCTGGCGCTCGGACTTTGTCTCCAGCACATAGTCATCTTCTCCCGTTACGACGTTGTGCTTCTTTTTGAATCGCATGGCAACCGGCCTCCTTGGAAGGAAAAGAGCGAACGGACCGGAAATTTTCCCGGTCTTGGTCTTTCCCTGTTTTTGTCGCAAAGTCATCTCTCGTTTCCAGATTAACGGTTTCGCTTGAAAGAAGCGAGCATCGCGTTCGGAGAACACTGCGCGAGTTCGCAGCGCAGACCCGGCGTGGGCAATCCCGATTTGCGGGGCTTTTCCCCCCTTCTTCCCCACTTAAGTTTTCGCCCGGACGCGAACAATCGAGCGGTCAATGAGCACCACACCGTTCCATGTCCGCCTCCGAAACCAGCCGTGAAGACCGCCAGCTGCCGGCCACCGAGCAGCGCCTGAAGCAGGCGCGCGAGGAAGGCCAGATTGCGCGTTCGCGGGATCTGGTGCACCTGGCCGCCATCTGCGCGCTGCTGGGGCTGCTGTCGTTTCTGGGGCCCTGGGTGGGCGGGCAGTCGCTGGAGCTGGTGGGCGCGGGGCTGCATTTCAGCCGCGACGACGCCTTTGAGCCCGCACGCATGGTGCCGCACCTGGCCCGCATGGGCACGGCGGGCCTGACCACCGTCACGCCTTTGCTGGCCGCCATGGCCATCCTGCTGGCATCCACGACGCTCGCCGTCAGCGGCTGGAACCTGACGCTCAAGGCGCTGGAGCCCAAATTCGACCGCGTGAACCCGCTGGCCGGCATCGGCCGCCTGGTGGGGTGGCAATCCGTTGTGAGCCAGCTGCGCCTTGCGCTGCTGGCCGCCGCGCTGCTGGGTTGCGCCGCCTGGTACGTGATGCAGCACGCCGATGAAATCGACGCGCTGTCGCGCATGCCGCTGGGCGCCGCGCTGTCCACCGGCTTTGGCTGGCTGGCCGGCGGCCTGTCGCTGCTGACGCTGGTGTGCCTGGTGGCCGCCGGCATCGACGTGCCCATGCAGATCTTCAAGCACCGCGCCGACCTGCGCATGACGCTGGAAGAAGTGAAAAAGGAAAACAAGGAATCCGACGGCGACCCGCATGTGAAGGGCGAGCGCCGCCGCCGCGCACGCGAACTGTCGCGCGGCCGCATGCTGGCCGCGGTGCCCACGGCCAGCGTGATCATCACCAACCCCACGCACTACGCCGTGGCGTTGCATTACGACGAGGCCAGCATGAACGCGCCGCGCATCGTGGCCATGGGCGCGGACCACCTGGCTTTCAAGATCCGTGAAGTGGCCGCCGCCGCCCGCGTGCCCGTGCTGGAAGCCCCGCCGCTGGCGCGCGCGCTGTACAAGCACGGCGACATTGACGCCGAAGTGCCCGTGGCCCTGTACACCGCCGTGGCGCAGGTGCTGGCCTGGGTGTTCCGCCTGCGCAGCGCCGTGCTGGCGCCGCCCGCACCCGCCATTGAGCTGCCGCCCGGCATGGACCCGCTGGAGGCCGCGCGATGACCCCGGGCACGCCCAACACCATGACACGCCTGCTGGGCCCCATGCCCAACTGGCGGGCACTGGCCGCGCCGCTTCTGATCGTGATGATCCTGGCGATGATGCTGGTGCCGCTGCCGGCCATCGTGCTCGATTTGCTGTTCACGCTGAACATCGCCGTGTCGCTGGTGGTGCTGATGGTGGCCGCCTACACCAAGCGCACGCTGGACTTCGCCAGCTTTCCCAGCGTGCTGCTGGTCACCACGCTGATGCGCCTGGCGCTGAACGTGGCGTCCACCCGCGCCGTACTGCTGTACGGCCACACCGGCACCGGCGCGGCCGGCCAGGTGATTGAATCGTTCGCGCACTTTTTGATTGGCGGCAGCCTGGCCGTGGGCCTGGTGGTGTTTGCCATCCTGACCATCATCAACTTCGTGGTGGTGACCAAGGGCGCCGGGCGCATTGCCGAAGTGGCCGCGCGCTTTGCGCTGGACGCCATGCCCGGCAAGCAGATGGCCATTGACGCCGACATGGCCTCGGGCAGCATTGACGAGAAGGAAGCCCGCAAGCGCCGCAATGAAGTGACGCAGGAGGCCGAGTTCTACGGCTCCATGGACGGCGCCAGCAAGTTCGTGCGCGGCGACGCCATCGCCGGCATCATGATCCTGGTCATCAACATGGTGGGCGGCCTGATCATCGGCATGCTGCAGCACAACCTGCCGTTTGAGACCGCACTGAACAACTACGTGCTGCTGGCCATCGGCGACGGCCTGGTGGCCCAGGTGCCTGCGCTGGTGATCTCCGTGGCCGCGGGCCTGGTGGTGTCGCGCGTGGGCGAAGACGACATCGGCAAGCAGATTGCCGGGCAGCTGCTGTCCATCCCGCGCGCGTTGGGCCTGACGGGCGCCGTGCTCGGTGTGCTGGGCCTGATCCCCGGCATGCCGCATCTGCCGTTCCTGGCGCTGGCAGGCGCCTGTGGCTGGGGCGCCTGGGCGCTGAGCCGCATCGCGCAGCGGCCTGCACCGCCGGCTGAAGAAGCCGCGCCGCGTGTGCCCCAGCCCGGCGCCGAAGCCAGCTGGGACGACGTGGCCCCGGTGGACCTGCTGGGCCTGGAGGTGGGCTACCGCCTGATCGCGCTGGTGGACAAGACCCAGGGCGCCGACCTGCTCAGCCGCATCAAGGGCGTGCGCAAGAAGTTTGCCGGTGACGTCGGCTTTTTGCCGCCGGCCGTTCACATCCGCGACAACCTGGAACTGCACCCCTCGGGCTACCGCATTTTGCTCAAGGGCGTGGTGGCCGGCGAAGGCCAGGCCTTTGCCGGCATGTACCTGGCCATCAACCCCGGCCACATCAAGGTGCCGCTGGTGGGCACCGCCACGGTGGACCCGGCCTTTGGCCTGAACGCCACCTGGGTCGATGCCCGCACGCGTGAATCTGCGCAAGCCGCGGGCTACACCGTGGTGGACGCCGCCACCGTGATCGCCACCCACCTGAACCATGTGATGCAAAGCAACGCCGCCGCGCTGCTGGGCCGCGTGGAGGTGCAGGACCTGCTGGACCACACGCGCAAGTTTTCACCGGCGCTGGTGGAAGACACCGTGCCGAAGCTGATCCCGCTGCAGCTGCTGCAAAAAGTGCTGCGCAACCTGCTGGACGAATCCATTCACATCCGCGACCTGCGCGGCATCCTGGAGCTGCTGGCCGAACACGCTGGCACCACCCAAGACAGCAACGAACTTACGCGCGAGCTGCGCATCGGCCTGTGCGCCGCGATCGTGCAGGACCTGTACGGCCCGGTGCGCGAGCTGGGCGTGATGGCGGTGGAGCCCGGGCTGGAGCAGGTGCTGGTGCAGGCGCTGTCGCCTGATTCGCCCGCGCCGCTGGACCCGGGCATGGGCGACCTGCTGTCCACCCAGGCGGCCGAGGCCGCCCGCGCCCAGGAAGAAGCCGGCCTGCCCGCCTGCCTGCTGGTGCCCGACCGCATCCGCGCGCCGCTGTCGCGCCTGCTCAAACGCAAGGCACCGCGCCTGCGTGTGCTGGCCCATTCTGAAATTCCGCGAACCCATTCCATCCACATCAACCGCGTCATTGGAGTCACGTCATGAACGTCAGGCGATTTGTCGGCAAAAACGCCCGCGAGGCCATTGCACAGGCGCGCGCCGTCTGGGGCGACCAGGCCGTCGTGCTGTCCAACCGCGCCATTGAAGGCGGCGTGGAAATCGTGGCCATGGCCGGCACCGAAGTGCCCGCGCTGGCAGCGCCCGCCCAGCCGGCCGCCAAGGTCACCCAGCAGCCCGCGCGCGCCAAGCCTGCGCATGTGGAGCCCATGAGCACGCTGTCGTTCCAGCAGTTCGTGCGCGAACGCAACCGTCTGGGCGAGCCGCCCCAGGAGCCCGGCCGCTTTGCAGCCCAGGCCCTGCATGAAGAGCTTCGCGCCCAAAGCAACAGCACTCCAGCCATGGTGCCGCCGGCCGAGCCCGCACCCGCCACCACGCCGTTTGCGCCGGGTGCGCGCGCGTTTGCCGCGGTCGAGGAGTCCAGCCGCAGCACCGATGTGATGGAAGAAATCAAATCCATGCGCGGCATGATCACGTCACAGCTGGCCGGCATGGCCTGGTTTGATACGGTGCGCAGGAGCCCCGCCCAGACCCAGGCGCTGCGCCTGATGATCGGCAACGGCTTCTCGCCCCAACTGGCACGCCAGCTGGTGCACCGCCTGCCCGAAGGCCGCGACGAGACAGCCACCGAACACTGGCTGCTCAACGTGCTGTCGCGCAACCTGCGCTGCGCGGGCGAAGACACTGCCATCCTGGACCAAGGCGGCGTATTCGCCGTGGTGGGGCCGACCGGTGTGGGCAAGACCACGACCACCGCCAAGCTGGCCGCGCACTTTGCGCTGAAGCACGGCGCAGGCAGCGTGGGCCTGATCACCGTGGACACCTACCGCATGGGCGCATCAGACCAGCTGCGCGCCTTCGGCCGCATCCTGAACATCCCCGTGCACACAGCGCGCGACACCGCGTCGCTCACCGATCTGCTGAACCTGTTTGACCGCAAGAAGCTGGTGCTGATTGACACCGTGGGTGTGGGCCAGCGCGACCGGCGTGTGGCTGACCTGCTGGCCTCGCTGCCCACCCAGCGCGTGCAGCGCCTGCTGGCCCTGAACGCCAGCGCCCAGGCCGAAACCCTGGAAGAAGTGGTGCACGCCTATGGCGCCAAAGCCGGCACGCGCTGCGTGTTCACCAAGCTGGACGAAGCGGTGAAGTCCGGCGCCGTGATCGACGTGGCCATCCGCCACCAGCTGGTGGTCGAAGGCTTTGCCAACGGCCAGCGCGTGCCGGAAGACTGGCACGCCGCGCGTGCGCAGCTGCTGGTGCAAAAGGCACTGATGAAACCGGCCGCCAGCATCTTTTCGCCCGACGACACCGAGCTGGGGCTGTTGCTGACCGCCCCCGGCGCCGCCTCGGGCCGAGGAGCGATGCATGTTTGAGCCCGGCTTTGACCAGGCCTCCGGCCTGCGCCGCATGGTGGCGCCGCCGTCAGCCTCCGAGCTGGGCCTGATGGCCTTTCCGCTGGCGCTGGGCATGCCGCCGCACTGGATCGCACGGCTGGCCCACGCGCTGCGCGCACTGGGCGCGCGGCCCGTGGTAATCGATGCCGGTCGCGGCGCCGGCCTGTCGCAGGCGCTGGGCCTGGACCTTCAATACGACCTGCTGGACTACCTGCACGGCGCCGCCAGCTTTGACGCCGTGGCGGGCGTGACGCCTGATGGCGTGCACGTGCTGCGCGCCGAGCAGGGCATAGAAGCCTTTGTGGCCTCGGGCGCGCCCGCGCGCCAGCTGTTTGGCGCGCTGGCACAAATGACGCATGGCTTTGACGTGGCCATCCTGGCCATGCCCGCCGACGAGCTGGCCTGCATGGCCGACCCGCTGTGCGCCGTGCCCGTCTTGCCGCTGGAGCACGGCGAAGAAGGCCTGGTGCGCACCTACACCGCGCTCAAGCAGCTGGCCGAAGGCTTTGGCTACAGCCGCTTTGCGCTGGTGGGCTGCGACGGCGAAGGCACCACGCACACCGCGCGCGACCACCACCGCATCGCGGGCATTGCCCGCACCTACCTGAACGCCGAAGTGTCACTGGCGGGCGAATTGCCCCTTGACGGCTACGGCACTTCCGCGGGCCTGGCCCGCCTGGCCGGCACGCTGATCAGCACCGCCGCCACCCCCTGCTCACTGCACTGAGGACACACGCCATGTACACCGCCAAAGGAACCCTGGATCCCCAGGTCAACATCGAGAATTACCTTCCCATGGTGCGGCGCGCCGCGGCGCGCATGATCGGCAAGCTGCCCGCCAACGTGGAGATGGACGACCTGGTGCAGGCCGGTGTGATGGGCCTGATGGACGCCATGCAGCGCTACGAAACCGGCCACGGCGCGCAGTTTGAAACATTCGCCATGCAGCGCGTGCGCGGCGCCATGCTGGACGAGCTGCGCGGCACCGACTGGGTGCCACGGTCGGTCCGCAAGAACCAGCGCGATATTTCCGGCGCCGTGCATGCGCTGGAGAACAAATTGCAACGCGCCCCCACCGACGCCGAGATCGCAGGCCACATGGCCCTGCCCCTGCAGGACTACCACGACATGCTGACCGACGTGCGCAGCGCCCAGCTGGTGTACGCGGACGATTACGAAGCCGCCGACGGCGACACCCACTACCTGGACCGCCACCTGACGCCCGATGAAGCCAGCGACCCTGCGGCGCAGCTGTCAGACCGGCGCTTTCGCGAAGCCCTGGTGGCCGCCATCGAGAACCTGCCCGAGCGCGAGCAGTACGTGATGAGCATGTACTACGAACACGACATGAACCTCAAGGAAATAGCCGCCGTGCTGGGCGTGACCGAATCGCGCGTGTGCCAGCTGCACAGCCAGTCGGTCGCGCGGCTGCGCTCGAAGCTGAAGGCCTGGTGAGCAAGACCTACAGCGGCGGCCTCTTCTGGTTGACCCACATCTGCACACTGTGCCGCTGCCACTGCCGGCGGGCGTACGCCGCCAGCTTCTGCGGCACCCGGTGGACAAGGCCGTCGTCTTTCATGTGCAAATTCCATCGAACCGTGCCGCAAGCGCCGCCGGTGTAGGAGCAACCTGACCCGACCACAACATGGTGTCTGGCCCACGGCGGCGCCGCAAACAGCACGATGGAAGGCTGTCAACCGCAAAGGAGCACCTGATGCAACAGCACCGCCAAACCATCATCGACCTTGAAACAAAATTCTGGCAAGCCATGGTGGACCAGGATGTAGACACCGCCGTGGACCTGCTTGTTGAGCCGGCACTGACTGCCAGCGGCTACGGCATCCGCAAGTTCGACCGCAACGGCTACCGCCAGATGTCTGACCAGGGGCCCATGGTGCTGACCTCCTTTGAGCTCAGTGATTTCGAGGTCCTGTTTCCCAACGACACCACCGCTGTGGTCGCCTACCGTGCCAAACAGGGTGTGGGCCAGCGCGGCCAGAAAGAAAGCACCGTACAGGAGGCCAACGACACGTCCACCTGGGTGCGCGACGGCGACCGCTGGCGGTGTGTGATGCACAGCGAGTCGCTGGCGCAGGACGCACCACCCGCGAACTGACCCGCCGCCGCGTTGAGGGCGGCGCATGCCTACACTGGTGGCTTGTACCTCTCAGCCACCGGCACAACCACCATGCTGCACCCCCAAGCCCAGGCGCTGCTCCAACTCATGCAAGACAACGGCGTGGCACCCACGCACACGCTCACGCCGCACGTCGCGCGCACGCAGTACCGCGAGCGGCGCTTCTACACCCAGCCCACGCCGCCGCCCATGGCGCAGGTGCGCGACCTGCAGGCGCCGGGGCCGGGCGGTGCCGTGCCGCTGCGCCTGTACCGCCCGCTGGGCAGCCGCGACAATGCGCCGCTGCCGGTGCTGGTGTACTACCACGGCGGCGGCTGGGTGATTGGCGACCTGGACACGCATGACACGCTGTGCCGCGAGCTGTCCAGCGAATCCGGTTGCGCCGTGGTGGCGGTGGACTACCGCGTGGCGCCCGAGCACCGCTTTCCGTCGGCAGTGGACGATGCGGTGGCCGCTGCGCGCTGGGTGCGCGGCCAGGCCGCGGCGCTGCACCTGGATGCGTCGCGCATGGCCGTGGGCGGCGACAGCGCGGGCGCCAACCTGGCCGCCGTGGTGGCCATCGCCGCGCGCGATGCGGGCGATCTGGCGCTGCGTTTCCAGCTGCTCATTTACCCCGTGACCGACATGCGACAGGCAGCCGCGTCGTATGAAACACGGGGCAGCGGCTATTCACTGACGGCCGACACCATGCGCTATTTCCGCGGCCACTACATCGAGGCCGAGGCCCACCACACCGACTGGCGCGCGTCACCGCTGCTGCACCCGGACCTGGGCGGCCTGCCGCCCGCGCTGGTGCTGACCGCCGGCTACGACCCGCTGCGCGACGAGGGCCTGCACTACGCGCAGCGGCTCACCGAGGCCGGCAACACCGCAGCGCACATCTGCTTTGAACGGCAGATGCACGGCTTCATCACACTGGGCAAGGTGATCGACGAGGCCAACGTGGCGGTGCAGCTGTGCGCCGCGCAGGTGCGCCGGGCGCTGGCCTGAATCTGACCCACCGCGCGCTCAGGGCTGGCGCGGGTCCACCACCTGCCCTGCTGCAGGCCACAGCTCGCGCTCCAGCCACGCGCCGAACGACAGCAGCGCTGCTTCAGAGCGCGGTGGGCCCATGACCTGCAGGCCCACGGGCAGGCCGCCGGGCGCCAGCCCCGCGGGCATGGCCAGCACGGGGCAGGCCACCAGTGACCAGAGGTAGTTGATGCTGATCCAGTCGAAGTAGCTGGCCATCTCGACCCCCGCAATCTGCGTGGGGTGCGGCTGCTCCACCGCAAACGGCATGGCCTGCGTGGCCGGGCAGATGAAAAAGTCAAAGTCGTGCCAGAACGCGCTGACGCGCTGCGCAAACGCCGTGCGCCATCGCTGCGCGGCACGCAGCTGCGCTGGCGTTTGCGACAGGCCACGCTGGATGTCGCCCCACACACCGGGCGTGAAAGCCTCAGGGTCCATGCCGGGCAACTGCAGTTCCCAGGTGGTGGCATAGGCATTGCCGCGCAGCACGCTGATGGCGTCGCGCGCGCCGGTGCTGTCGGGCTGCGCCGCCTGCACCTGCAGGCCAGCGGCGCCCAGGCGCGCCACGGCCTGCTCAAACACACCGGCCACGGTGGCGTCCACCGGCAACCCGCCGGGCGCGGCGCACACGGCCACACGTGCAGCGGGGCGCACGGGGCGGGCGGCCGCGGCGCGAAACGGCCCGTCGTGCGACGGCGCGCTCAGCGGGTCGCCCGCGTCAAACCCCACCATGGCGTCAAACAGCAGACCCAGGTCCTCCACGTTGCGGGCCAGCGGGCCG